>NZ_JBIDAU010000007.1:0-525629 GCF_043202655.1 Streptomyces sp. NPDC048171 | reverse complement strand
GACCAGCGCATCTTCTCCAGGCCGCCCTCGTACATGAGGTCCACGATCAGCTTCAGCTCGTGCAGGCACTCGAAGTAGGCGATCTCCGGCTGGTAGCCGGCCTCGGTCAGGGTCTCGAAGCCCGCCTTGACCAGCGCGGTGACACCGCCGGCGAGGACGGCCTGCTCGCCGAAGAGGTCGGTCTCGGTCTCCTCGGTGAAGGTCGTCCTGATGACGCCGGCGCGGGTGCCGCCGATGCCCTGCGCGTACGAGAGGGCCAGCGCGAAGGCGTTGCCCGTGGCGTCCTGCTCGACGGCCACGAGACAGGGAACGCCGCGGCCCTCCTCGTACTGACGGCGCACCAGGTGGCCCGGGCCCTTGGGGGCGACCATGCAGACGTCCACGCCGGCCGGGGGCTTGATGAAGCCGTAGCGGATGTTGAGGCCGTGGCCGAAGAACAGCGCGTCGCCGTCCTTCAGGTTGTCCTTGATGTCCTTCTCGTAGACCTCGCCCTGGATGGGATCGGGGATGAGCATCATGATGACGTCGGCCTCGGCGGCGGCATCGGCCACCGACACGACGCGCAGGCCCTGCTCCTCGGCCTTGGCCTTGGACTTCGAGCCCTCGTGCAGACCGACGCGCACGTCGACGCCGGAGTCGCGCAGCGACAGGGCGTGGGCGTGGCCCTGGCTGCCGTACCCGAGGACCGCGACCTTGCGGCCCTGGATGAAGGACAGGTCGGCGTCGGCGTCGTAGAACAACTCAGCCATGAGACACACCTTTCGGAGAACTCCCCGAGCGGGGACGGAGGAACAGGCCCTGAGGGGCCCGGGTCACAGATTTGACCAGCGGAACGAGGCCGGCAACCGGGGCACCGCCACTCGCCCGCCCACGAGCGTGACACTATCTCACGTGCACAGTGCATCGAAATGAGCAGGTGAGTGCTCGAAAAAGTGTGAAAGTCCGGCGGAGTTCCGGGACCGTGTCACACACGTCCGGCTTCGCCGGTCAGAGCGGTGACTCCAACGGCGTGCCCGTTCCGTCGGCTCCCGTGATGCCCGGCGGCCGGGACCCCTTGCGCTACGACACCGAAATGAGCCCCCCATGTCTCAGGACCAGACCGACACGCTCGACACCGCATCGGCGACCGGCATTGCGACACTGGACGATCTGCGCAGGCACCTGCAGTGGGCGATCGAGGTCGAACACTCCACGCTGCCTCCCTATCTCACAGCCCTCTACTCCCTTGACGCGGAGCGGAACGCGGACGCCGTGCAGCTCATCAGCGGTGTGTTCGTCGAGGAGATGGTCCATCTCGCCCTGGCGGCCAACCTGCTCAACGCGGTCGGCGGCCGACCCGTCCTCGACGCCCCCCACATGCTGCCGCCCCACCCACGGACGATGCCGCACGCCGACCCGTCCATCGAGCTGTCCCTCCTGCCGTTCGGTCAGGAGGCGCTCAGGCTGTTCCTGCGTTTGGAACAGCCGGCCCACCCCGGCGACCCGGCCGAGGGTGATCACTACGAGACGATCGGCCAGTTCTACGACGCGATCGAGAGGGGCCTGCGGCACCTGTGCGCCGAACTGGGCGAGGACGAGGTCTTCGTCGGGGACCCGGCCCGGCAGGTAGCCGGCGGCCCGTTCGTCCACACGGCGGGGCACCTCGCACCGGTCACCGACCTCGACTCGGCGCTCGCCGCCCTGGAAGAGATCGTCGAGCAGGGTGAGGGTGCCGCCCGTGCCGAGGTCTGGGACGGCGACAAGGACATGTTCCATCCCGGGACCCAGGCGGTCTCCCACTACTACCGCTTCCAGGAACTCGCGCTGGGCCGGCGCTACCAGACCGGTGACACGCCCGACTCCGGCCCCACCGGCGAGGCGGTGACCGTCGACGAGGCCGGCATCCGCCCCGTTCGGCCCAACCCGCGGCTGGCGGACCACGCCGAGGGCAGCGCGATCCGTGCCGCGCAGGAGGTGTTCAACCAGACCTACTGCAAGACACTCGAGATGCTGGAGCGGGCGTTCAACGGCAACCCGGCCATGCTGGGGATGTCCGTGGGCACGATGTACGCACTCAAGGCACAGGCCCAGGGGCTCATGGCTCTCCAGGACGACGACGGCCAGGCCGCAGGCCCGACGTTCGAGTACGTGGCACCCGAGGACCGGTCCTAGCCCACCAGTCCGTCCTACGAGGTCTTCGTCCCTGACCGACGCGCGACCGGGTATTGCCGGGTCGCGCGTCGGCGTGCGCGGGGTGCTGGACGGCTGGGGCCGGGCCCTACCGGTCTGCCACCGGCAGTTCGGCCGGATCGTTCCCGTCGCTCTCCGGTACCAGGAGTACGGCCGTGCGCCCCGTGTGGACGACGGCGTCGCTCACCCGGGGGTTCCACAGCGCGCCGAACATGTCGCGGTGGTGCGGTGCCAGGACCAGAAGGTCCGCCTTCCACTCGGCCGCGGTCTCGGAGATCACGCCGGCGACCTGAGTGGTGAGCGCGTGGACCATGAGTCCTTCGGCCGCGACCCCGCTCCGGCGCAGCACGCCGACTGCTTCGTCGAGCACGGATTCGGCTTCCGAGTCGTCTTCCAGGGGAACGACAGCGGCAAAAGTGGCGGCGAACGCGGCGACGTGCAGCACCCGGACCCTGGCGCCCGTCAGCCGGGCCACCGCGGCGGCCGAGCGAACGGTGGACAGACGGCTCGGGCTGGAATCGACAGCGACAAGTATGCGTTCGAACATGGTCTTCTTCCTCTTCGTGCACGACCGCGGGAGCGCGGCCGTGTGGGCGGTGACGCTGGTTCTCCGCAGCGCTTCCGCCCCGTCAACGGTGGGCGAGTTCGTCCTCGACGACACGGTCGCGGCCCGCGACGTACCCGACAGCCATCTGCGGTACGAGCAGCGCGCTCATCACCGCGATCGGCAGACCCCAGCCGCCACTGTGCTCGTAGAGCGTTCCGATGAGGATCGGCCCCGGGATCGCCAGCAGGTACCCCACGCTCTGGGCGAAGGCCGACAGTTGGGCCACGCCCGTGCTGGTCCTGGCCCGCAGACTCACCATCGTCAGCGCCAGAGGGAACGTGCAGTTGGCGATGCCCAGGATGAGAGCCCAGGCCCAGGCGCCGCCCACCGGGGCGAAGTACAGCCCGGCGTAACCCACGAGTCCCGCCACGCCCAGGACCAGGACGACCGGGCCCTGGTGAGGACGGCGCGCCGCCATCCGTGGAATGGCGAACGCGAGGGGGACACCCACAGCCATGGTGGCGGCCAGCAGCAGCCCGGCGGAGCCGGCGGGCAGGCCCGCGTCGCGGTAGATCTGAGGCAGCCAGCCCATGGTGATGTAGGCGCCGGTGGACTGCAGCCCCATGAAGACCGCGAGCGCCCAGGCCGTGCGGCTCCGTGACACGCGAGGCATGGGGTGGTCCGCCGTCCGCGCCCCGGCCGACCGGTCCGGGCCGGAGGGGGTGGCCGGTTCGCCCTTCCGGACGAAGGGCAGCCATGGGAGGACGGCCACCACCGCGAGGGCGCCCCAGGCCGCGAGGCCGAGTCGCCAGTCCCCTCCCAGGGCGCTCGTCACCGGGACGGTCACTCCGGCGGCGACGGCCGTGCCGAGCGAGAGGGCCATCGAGTAGAGACCCGTCATGGCGCCGACCCTGTCGGGGAAGTAGCGCTTGACGATGACCGGCATCAGGACGTTGCTGAGGGCGATGCCCATGAGCGCGAGAGCGCTCGCGGTCAGGAACCCGGGCACCGAACCCACCCAGGGACGCACGAGCAGGCCCAGGGCCACGGCCGCCATGCCCAAGGCCACCACGCGGCCGGGGCCAAGACGCCGGGCGAGCCGCGGAGCGGCGACACCGAACACGGAGAAACACAGGGCTGGGACGGAGGTGAGCACACCGGCGACGGCCGCGCTCATATGGAGTCCGTGCCGCACTTCCTCCAGCAGCGGGCCGAGGCTGGTGACGGCGGGCCGCAGGTTGCACGCGGTCAGGACCAGTCCGGCGACGAGCAGACGGGCGCGCCATCGCCCCGAGCGGCCCGTGACGCGATCCTCGGCGCGGTTCGTGGACGTGTCGATGCCGCCTACTTGTTCTTCCTCACTGCGCATGAACAGCATCGTAGAATGATGGGATGTTTGCGCACGCCTCCCAGGCACACTGTGAGGTGTGATGTTGCTCATGGAATGATGGGATGTTTTCACCTTCAGTGACACTATCCCGCTGTGCGCGCGCCCGCCGACCTGTTTGCGACGAGCCGGTCGCGCGATCACACTGTTCGCGGACGGACGCGTTGGTAATACAGTGTGTCGTGTGAACTGGTCGTCGGCATCCCGCGGCCGGTCAACCGCACATCTCCCGAAGGGAATCACCATGCGCACCACGTTGCGTACAGCAGCGGCAGGAACCGCGCTCATCGGACTCTCGCTGACCCCGGGGATCGCCCAGGCCACGCCGGGCGGGCCCGGCGTCAGCGGCACGGTCCTGGCGCAGTGGACCGAAGGTGGCCGGGACTACGTACTCCGTGAGATCACCATCCCCGCCGGCCAGGCGACCGGATGGCACTACCACGACGGCACCCTGTTCGCCTACGTCAAGCAGGGCACGCTCAGCCACTTCGACAGCGACTGCGCCTCGGACGGCGTGTACCAGAAGGGCAGCTTCCTGAAGGAGCCGGCGGGCGCGGACCACGTGCACATCGGTGAGAACCGTGGTGCGGACGACGTCGTCCTGGACGTTCTGTACGTAATGCCGCACGGCGCGCCTCTGTCCGAGGACGCTCCCGCGCCGGGCTGCGACCTGCCCAAGTAGGCTCCCTGCCCCGGAAACAAACTCTTCCTCGAACCAAGCATGTTGACGACCGACGGACACTGGTCGCCCCGTAGGTGTGCAATCCGCTCCAAAATCAACAAACATCGAAGAAGCGGTAAGATTTAGGCCATGAACGCACGGCTTGCGTTGCTCGGCACCGTGGGGCCAGGTACGACGGAGAGCGAGATCTTCAGGCTGGGGCTCCAGCACGTCGTGGGTGAGCTGGGCGGCCTGGGAGGAATGATCCATCTCCGCGGCCCCATGTCCGCGCTGCGGCTGGTCTCGGCCGTAGGCCTGCCGTCGGTCGTGACGCTTCCCTGGGAGATCATCGACCAGGAGGGCACACTGGCCCCCGCCCGCGCCCTCTACGAAGGCAGCGGCGTCTGGTCGCCTGCCGGTGCCGAGGCCCCCATGAACACGAAGGGGCTGGTTCAGGGCAGTGGCCTGGCCGCTGTTCCGCTGCTCAGCAAGGATCGCAGCATCGGAGCGCTCTCCGTCGTCATGAGCGACGGTGGAGAGCCCACGCCACAGCAGTGGGAATTCCTGAGGGCCGTGTCCGCCTGGACCGAGGAGCGCATGGCCCAGGCGCCGCCGGCCGCCGGGCCGGCGCACACCGAGATGAGCGGCGATCGGCTGCGCCACGCACTTCACGAGGTCAGCGTCGGCTCATGGGAGTGGGACATCCGCACCGGGCGTCTCGCCTGGGACGAGGCGGCCCTGGACTTGTTCGGCACCCGAGCCGCGGACTTCGTCGGGAAGATCGAGAACTGGATGAAGAACATTCATCCGGACGACCTGGCACCGACTCTCAGCACAGCGGAGCGCGCGATCCGGGATCACACGGTGTACGAGGCGGAATACCGCGTCCGCCGCCTGGACGGCACCTATGGCTGGGTCCGGGTGCGGGGCAGGGCGACATACGACGAACACGGTGAACCCGTCCGGCTGGTCGGCGTCGGGTGGGAGAACGACGAGTCCCGGACCGCCCGTGACGCGCTCAGCCGCGCCCTGCGCCACATGAGCGACGGATTTCTGGCGTTCGACGACGAGTGGCGGATCATCTTCGCCAATCGAGAAGCGGAGCGCGTGCTGGGCGCCTCCGAGGACGAACTGCTCGGCCGGGTCCCGTGGGCCCTGCCCGCGACGCGGCGGATACCGGAGATCGAGAGCAGGCTCCGCGGCGCCGCCGACGCGGACGAGCCCGCCAGTTTCGACGTGCGCATGCCCGAGGACCGCCGGTTTCACCTGCGCCTTGTTCCCGGCCCGGGCGGCCGGACGCTCTACATCACCGACGTCACGCAGAAGCGGCGCCTCCAAGCGGAGCGGCAGGCCGCCGAGCGCGCCGCGTCCGAGCGCGCCGCGCATGTCGCGAAGCTGACCGCCGCGCTCGCCGCGGCCACGACATCACGCGACGTCGTGGACGCCCTCGCCCCGCGGGTGCTGGCACCGTTCGCAGCCGTAGGGCTGCTGGTGCAGACGGTGGAAGGCGAGTCCCTTCACACGGTGGGCGCGGTCGGTTACGACGACGGATTCCCCAGCAGCGCCGAGGGCGTGCCCCCGGCGTCCCGCGGCCCGCGCTGGGCCGTCATTGAGTCCGGTACCCCCCTCTTTCTGTCCTCCGTGGGGGAACTCGCCGCACACTCACCGGACGCCCCCGAGCTTCCGGTGCGTCCGGGCCACGCGTCCTGGGCGTTCCTGCCGCTGGCGGCGTCGGGCGTCACCTTTGGTGTCTGCGTCCTGTCCTTCGACCGTCCTCGGCTGCTCACCGACGACGAACGCACCCTGCTGACCACCATCACCGCGCTCGTGGCCCAGTCCCTGGAACGGGCGAGGCTCTACGATGCCGAGCACACCCGGTCCCGTGAACTCCAGCGCGGGTTGCTCCCACGCGACCTGCCCTCCGTCTCGGCCTGCACCGCGGCGGCGCGTTACCTCCCCGCGCGACAGGGCATGGACGTGGGGGGCGACTGGTACGACATCATTCCGCTCTCGGGAGGCCAAGTCGCCCTCGTGGTGGGCGACGTGATGGGGCACGGCCTGCCGGAGGCCGCGACGATGGGCCGGCTGCGTACCGCGGTCCATACCCTCGCCGACCTCGAACTGCCCCCCGACGAGATCATGAGCCATCTCAACGACGTCGTCGGCGGCATGGACGAGGAGGCGTACGTCACCTGCCTGTACGCGCTCTACGACCCGACCACACGCGTCTGCTCCATCACGCGGGCGGGCCATCCTCCACCCGCGCTCGTGCTGCCGGACGGCAGTGTCCAGTTCACCGAGCGGGCACCCGATCCGCCCCTCGGAGCGGCAGAACCACCGTTTTCAACAGTGGAGTTGCCCGTTCCGGAGGGCAGCCTTCTCGTGCTCTACACCGACGGACTGGTGGAGTCGTCCGCCCGCGAGATGGACCAGGGTATGCGGACACTCGCCGGTCTGCTGACCACCGCGTACCGTGACGCGGCGGGTGAGGACGGTGCGCGCCTCGATCTGGAACAGCTCTGTGACACCCTGACAGCCGGTCTGCTCCCCGCCGACCAGCAAGTGGCCGACGACGCGGCACTACTCGTCGCCCGTTTGCACGCCACGCCCGAGGAGAAGATGGCCCGGTGGTCGCTCGGCGACGATCCCCAGGCCGCCGGACTGGCACGACGACACGTCCGTGAGCAGCTCGCCGCATGGGGGATGGACCACCTGATCCCCGCCACCGAGCTGATCGTCAGCGAACTCGTGGGCAACGTGGTCCGTCATGCCAAGGGTCCCATCGCCCTGCGGCTCCTGTACGACACGGAGTTGATCTGCGAGGTGTACGACGGAAGCCTGACCATGCCGCGTATTCGCCGGGCGAAGGACACCGATGAGGGCGGCCGCGGACTGCAACTGATCATGGCCCTCTCCCGGCGCTGGGGAACGCGTTACACCGCGAACGGGAAGTGCATCTGGACCGAGCAGGATCTCGTCGGCGCCGGGATCCCCCGTGACGATCCCTCCGAAGCCCTGGGACTGCTGTTCCCGGCCATCGGGGACTTCGCCGGGGATCTGGACGCGCTGCCCTTCGGGGATCAGGAGCTGTGACGGGTTGGCCTGATTCAGGGGTCACGGCGGGCCGGGAGCAGCCGGCCGCGTGGCAGAGTCCGGCGGGAGAGAAGGTGCGGGCTACGCCCGTCAAAATGGATGAACGGTGATAATAGCCGCATGGAACACGCACGTTCCGGGCGTCATGCTCCTCCCGACTGGCTCGTCCGGAACCTTGAAGCCCACCCCGCACCCCTGAACCGCGCGGCCATCGTCCGCGCGTCCGTGGCGCTGTCCCTGCCGCTGGCGGTCGGGATCGCCGCAGGGCACCCCGCCTACGGTGCGGTGGCGTCACTGGGTGCCCTCAACGGTGTGATCGGGGACACCGCCGACGCCTACCGGCTGCGCCTGCTCAACATCGCCGTTCCCCAGGTGACCGGTGCGGCGGGCGTCGTGGTGGGCTCACTCGTCTACGACAGTGGTTGGGCCACGGTCGCCACCCTCACGGCCGTCGCCCTGATGTCCGGAATGATCTCCACGATCGGTGCGGTCGCCTCGTCCTCCGGACTGCTGCTGCTCCTCAACGCGGTGATCGGTGCGGGACTTCCACTTCCTGGCGCCTGGTGGGCCGCACCGGTTCTGCTGAGTCTCGGCGGGCTCGGTGTCCTCGTACTGGCGCTGCTGGCCTGGCCCCTGCGAGCGGGCATCGCGGAGCGCGCGTCGGTCGCGGCGGCCTACCGCTCCGTCGCCGAGCTGCTCGCCCATGGTTCCGACCCCGACCGGTACGGTGCCGCGCGCACCGAGGTCACCCACGCACTCAATCACTCCTACGACCTTCTCCTCGCCCGTCGTGCCCGCCAGCACGCCCGCAGTCGGGAACTGACCCGCCTGGTGACCCAGTTGAACGCCATCAATCCCGTGGCCGAGGCGGCGCCCACCCTCCTCCTGGCCCCCAGGGCTCTTCCACCGGAGGTACCCGACGCGGTACGGCTCCTGGCCGACGACATCGAGGCGGGCCGCACCAAGTCCAGGCGGCCGGTCCTGCCCGCCCCCACCACCGACGCCGGACGGGCAGTCGAACACGCGTTGTATCACGCGGCCGAGGTGGTGGCAGACCCCGACGTCGACCCATGGGGTCTGGACTACCGCACCGGCGGACCGACCCGCCTGAGGGTACGCACGGCACGCGCGGTGCGCGAAGCGTCCCTGTCCGCCGGCTCCTGGCAGTACGGGCTTCGCCTCGCCCTGTGCATCGCGATCGCGCAGGGATTCGTGTCGCTGGTCCCGGTGCCGCGCTCCTACTGGATCGCTCTCACCGTGACCTTCGTTCTCAAGCCCGACTACGGCTCGGTGTTCTCGCGGGCGGTGCTGCGAGCCTTGGGCACCGTGGCCGGACTCCTGCTGGCGGCGGTGGTGCTGGCGGGTGTGCCGCGCGGCTGGTGGGACGTGCCCGTACTTGCGGGTCTGGCGGCGTTGATTCCGGCCCTGTCGCCACGCGGGTACGGGTACCAGACCGCGGCGATCACCCCGGTGATCCTCCTCCTGTCGGACGTCCTCAATCAGAACGGCACAGACCTCCTGCTGCCCCGCCTGCTCGATTCAGTGCTGGGATGCGCGATCGTGGTCGTCGCGGGTTACCTCCTGTGGCCCGAGAGCTGGGGCACCCGAGTCGGCCACCGTCTGGCCCAAGCTGTCACGGACACGGCTGCCTACGTGGACGCCGCCTTCGGTGAAGGTGTCGACGCGTCCGACCGCACCCGTATGCGCCGCCGCCTCTACCGCGATCTCTCAAGCGTTCGCACCGAATTCCAGCGGGCCCTGACCGAGCCGCCGCCCACAGGCCGTCGGGCGGCGGCCTGGTGGCCACTGGTCATCGCCGTCGAGCGCATCGTGGACGCGACCACCGCGGCCCGCATCAGCGTTCATCACGGTGCGCCGTCCCCGCCCGCGGCGGAGACCAGACAAGTGTCTTGTCAGTTGCGGGAGCTGGCGGAACATCTTCGCGATCCCGAGGGCACGACGACGCTGCCCCGCCACTCGACCAGTCGCACGAACAGTGTTCTGGACCCGGTGCGCCATGAGGTCGCGGCAGCCAGATCACTCGCCGAACCTCGTTGAATCGACGCCGGCGGTCAGGCAGTCCGGTCCGGCACCGCACCACCGGCCCGGTCGTCGGCACGGTGCGGGTGGAGAGCACGGCCGGCTGGGACACGTGCCCGGGCCAGACGATGCCGGGGCTACGGGTTCGGCACGTCCTGAAGGACCCAGCCATTGCCGTCCGGGTCGGTGAAGTCCGCGTACGTGCAGTAGTTGCGGCGCTGGGGGTCGGGTCCGCTGCTCCACTTCTCGCCCGTGCAGCGGTGGAAGATGTCGCTGGTGTCGTGATAGATCTCGCCCACCTCCACGCCCCGGCCGATCAGCTCGCCCCGGGCCTCGAAGATGTCCGAGACGATGAGGTGGAGGCCCTTGGACGACCCGGGTGCGGCCAGGGTGACGCCGGTGCCGAAGAGGACCGAGCAGGGCGAACCGGGCGGTGTCATGTGGACCACGCGGTAGGTCTCGTCCGTGACGTGATCGGCGTCCAGGCGGAATCCGACCGCCTCGTAGAAGGCCTTCGCCCGGTCGACGTCGGAGACGGGCAGCACCACGACTTCCAGCTTGAAATCCACTTGTCGTCACTCTCGCGTTTCACCGTGGGACGGTGTCATCGTCTCGGGCGATACACGCCCGCTCTCTTCGGAGTGCGCGGCCTCCATCGGTGGCCATCACACGTGTGTCGCAGGATACCGCCCTCGAACCGTGTCACCCTCGGTCGCCGCATGGTCTGCCCTGCTGTGGAGCACCGCAGCCATGCTGATCGCCCGGCACTTTTCGGCCGTTCATCGCGCCCGACGTCCGTGCGCCGCCACACGCCGGACTCAGCACTGCCAGATCTCCCCGCCACCATCCGGCGTGCAGCAAGCAGTGCCGCGCGAGGGACCCGCCTGTGAGGTCTCTGATCAGCCATTCGGGTCTTGCGGCCCCGCGTAGCACGGTAGTTGAACCTCTGGAAGCGGTAGGCGCTCCGGTTCGCCTCGTTCCCGCTTGCCGGCCCGCCCCCAGTTGGTGGGCCGGCTGCGTTTCCCGTTGTCCCGGCGTCGACCCTCTGTCGTCGACGCCTCACTTTCGGCGATGGCGCCCGTTGACGTGATCCACGGAGGCCGCAGGCGGCGAGTCATCAGGCAGTCGTTCGACTGATGACTGAGCCGCACCCGCCCCCATGGAAGAGGTCTGGAGCAGGTAAAATCCGGAAGTGTGGTCGACATCAGAGGTGAGCGGCAGACGCTGAGTCCGACGCGAAAAGAGGCGGCGGCCGAGCGGCCGACCACGACGCGCCTGCAGGGTGCTTCGTCCGGACCGGCATCGGTGCTCGGCGCATGATCGGTCGGGACAAGGAACTGGAGGTCCTGCACGGCCTGCTTTCGAGGACGGTGGCAGGCAACGGCGGCGCGCTGCTCGTCCGTGGAGACGCCGGGGTCGGCAAGTCCTCGTTGCTTCGCACGTTTGGTTCTCATGCTGCCGACGACGGTGTCAGAGTCCTTCGCACGTCCGGTGTCGAGACCGAACAGTGGCTGCCGTTCGCCGCACTGCACCTGCTGCTCCAACCGGTTCTCGGCGGAGCCGAAACGCTGCCGGTCCCGTACCAGAAGGCCCTCGACGGCGCCTTCGGGGCCAGCGACGGAGAACCCGAGATCTACCGGGTGGGAATGGCGGTGCTCGAGCTGCTCGCCGACGCCGCCGACCGCCGGCCCCTCCTGCTGCTCGTCGATGATCTCCAATGGGTCGACTCGTCGAGCCGTGACGTACTCGGATTCGTGGCACGGCGTACCCGGGACCTTCCCATCCTCATGATTGGCGCGGCAAGAACCTCGTCACCGGGCACGTACACCCTGGGCACTCACGCCGAACTCGTTCTGGAGCCTCTCCCCCCGGCGGCGGCTGCCGAACTGCTTGACGCCGACGCCCCGGGCCTGGCCGACGCGGTGCGGGCCCGCATCCTGGAGCGCGCCGCCGGCAACCCTCTCGCGCTGGTCGAACTGCCGAGGGCAGCTCAGGGCATCTCGCCCCTGCTCGACGATCTGCCGCTGACCCAGCGACTGGAGACCGCGTTCGCCTCCCGCACCGACTCGCTCACCCGCGAGTGCAGGACGTTCCTCCTGGCCCTGGCAGCGGAGCCCACCGCACCACTGAACCAGCTCCTCGACGTGGCAGGCCGTCTCGCCGGCTCGGAAGTCTCCGTGTACGCCCTGCAGGAAGCGGTCGACGCCGGATTGGTGGTTCTGACCGGTCGCGCACCCGAGTTCCGGCATCCCCTGATGCGCTCCGCGATCTACACACGGGCCACCGTCGCCGACCGGTTGTCCACCCACCGGGCCCTGGCCGACACGCTGGAGGGATCACCGGGGCGGCGGCTCGTCCACCTCGCCGCGGCCACACTCGGGCCGGACGACGAACTGGCCGGCCGGCTGGAGCGCTTCGCGGACGATGCCCAGAAACGGGGGCAGCTGGCCGCGGCCGTACCCGCCCTGCGCCAGGCCGGCGACCTGGTGCACGACGCACGTGGCCAGACCAGCCTTCTGGTCCGTGCGGCCGAGCTCGCCAGCGAGATCAACGACCGTGTCCAGGCCCAGATCCTGCTGGGCAGAGCCGACTTGGCGGAGCTGGGCCCCACGGAGCGGGCTCGTCTCATGCTGGTCTCCGACAAGGCCGCGTTCGAGCCCGATGAGCCGCAACGCCGCATCCAGGACATGATCGACGCGGCAGCGGGAGCCTTCGACGTCGGCAGTACGAACGTCGCGGAGAACCTGCTGTGGCGTGCGGCCGCCCGATGCTTCTTCCAGGACGGCGACGCACGCGTGCGTGCCCAGGCTGCCGCCGAACTGGACCGGTGGAAGCCCGATCCGGACGCCCCCCACGTCCTGACGGTACGGGCCTACACGGAGCCGTACCGCCACGGGACCGACCTGATCGCACGCCTGGAAAAGCTGAAGCCGGACCGCGAGGACGGCCGGCTGCTGCACTACCTCGGCAGCGGTTCGATGGTCATCGGTGACGTCGGCCGTGCCACGCGCTACCTGGCCCAGGCGGCATCCGTATGGCGGTCCCAGGGCCGCCTCGGGCTTCTCGCGCGATCCCTGGCAGGATCCTGGCCGCGTCTGTACCTCGGGCAGTTGGCCCGGGCCCGTGAGGAGTCCGCCGAAGGGATCGCGCTCGCCGAGGAGACCGGGGAGTGGATCGTGTGGCTCGGACTCAAGGCCACGTCCGCGCTCGCGGCGGTGCTGCGTGGCGAACGCGAAGCCGCGGCTCGGACCGTCCGGGAGCTGAGAGCGCACAGTCTCTTCCCCGTCATGCCCTTCGCGAGCGTCATGGCGCAGCAGGTCGACGGTCTCCTCGCGCTCTTCGACAGCCGTGGCGTCGAGGCGTACGACATTCTCGCGCGTGCGTTCGACAAGGCCGACCCGCACTACCACTCGACGAGTCGCTGGTTGCTCGTCCCGGACCTGGTGGACGCGGCCGCGGCCGCGGGCCGGACCGAACAGGTGCGAGATCTGCTGGCAGAGCTGCCGGAGCTGGCGGACGAGCTGCCCTCGGAGATGATGATCGTCGCCCGTACCTACAGTGCGGCAGTCCTCGCGCCGGACGACACCGCCGAGGAATGCTACGGCTCCGCCCTCTCCGCATTGCCGGACACGTGGCCGTTGTCGCGTGCCCGACTTCATCTGCAGCACGGCCGACGACTGCGCCGACAGCGTCGGAACGTGGATGCGCGCAAGCCCCTGCGGCTCGCACGTGACGAGTTCGAGAGAGTCGGTGCGCAGCCCTGGGCCGACATGGCCCGGGAGCAACTGCGTGCCGCGGGGGAGTCGGACGGACGTCGGCGCCCGAGCAAGGGTGAGGGTCTGACCGTCCAGGAGCGGCAGATCGCCGAATTGGCCTCGCAGGGGCTGAGCAACCGGGAAATCGGCCAGCGCCTGTTCATCTCGCACCGGACCGTCGGAGCCCACCTGTACCGCATCTATCCGCGCCTGGGCATCACCAGCCGCGGCAGGCTCTCCGCAGCGCTGGCCGCGCTCGGAGACGACCAGCCGCCCTCGGGCTGAGCGGACTCGTGCGGCAGGGGCATCACATGAAGGCGCCACTTTCCTGACGGAGCGCCGCCACCAGACGGTCGAGTTCTTGGCGCGTGTTGTACAGCGTGGGGGTGACTCGGACAGCGCTGCCCCGCGCCATACCTGTGCGTGCGACCGTGAGAACACGGTGTTTCTTGAGCAGCAGCGTCGCCATCTTCTGTCACGCCCCGGCGACGGGTGAGCGAATCCATCGCCTGCTGCATCTCGTCATAGTCGAGATCCGCGTACATGACCGCGTCACCGGGCCTCAGCGAACCGTACTGCAGGATCAGGTTCTGCATGGCCTCGGTGCCGTTTCGAGTGAGAGTGAACTCCTCCTTCGAAGCACCCATCAGCTGCGCCACTTCGGCACGCACATGGTCCATGGCCACCGTGCGCTCATGGCCCGGGATGCCGTCGCGGACGAACGTGATGTTGTGGCGATTGAGGTAGCGAGTCTGCCTGGCATACTCTTCCTCGACCGACCGCGGCATGACACCCCAGTAGGCGTTCTCCAGTTTCACGACGGAACGGTCGACATCCCACAGCGACGGAAGGCCCCCGGTGTCCGCGTGGGCCGGAGCCGACATGACCGGCAGCGCGCCTGGCGCGCCCGCCGTCGCGGCGGCGGAAGCCATGAACGTACGTCGATTCACTGCTCTCCCTGGAAACCGGTCGCGAAGCACCGCGATCGAGTGTCACATGTTGCGACCGGCCACAGCGGTCACGACCGGTGGGGGCCTCAAGTGCCGCCACACTAGCTGTGGATGACACACTCTTGCCACCCCCGGAACTGCCGTTGTGTTGCTTGCCCCCCATCCACGCGGCGGCGGTCGTGGGGTCGCGCGGGTCCGGCGCGCCCCTTGGCGATGTCAGACCGTCAACCG
The DNA here is from genome assembly GCF_043202655.1 of Streptomyces sp. NPDC048171. NCBI lineage: Bacteria > Bacillati > Actinomycetota > Actinomycetes > Kitasatosporales > Streptomycetaceae > Streptomyces > Streptomyces sp. NPDC048171. The sequence goes on along the minus strand of NZ_JBIDAU010000007.1, from coordinate 510,796 downwards.
ACGGATGAACTTCCGGTGGTCCCGGACCACAGTGACGGTGATCCCCTATCACCCGACTGGAAGGAACGTCGTCATGAGTGGTGAACACCAAGGTGTGAAGGCACAGCACTCGGCCGCACGTACTCTCCGCCCGCTCTCCTTGTGCCTCGGTCAGATGACGGGTGCTCTCGAGTGGGAGGACATTCCGACAGAATTCCGATACGACCCCGATCGCCCCCTCCTCGTCACGATTCACTTCGCTCCCGTCGGCGCCCCACCGGTCACCTGGCATGTCGGCCGTGACCTGCTTCACGAAGGCCTGCGCACCACGAGCGGCATGGGTGACGTCCAGGTATGGACCGACCACCACACCGACCGGGACACCGCATGGCTCCAGATCACCGCACACGGTGGTATTGCCATCTTCAAGTTGCCCGTCCCGGAAGTGAGCGAATGGCTCGACAGCACGTACCTGCACGTCCCGGCCGGTACGGAGTCGTCGCGGCTCGGGACCGAGGCCTTCCTCTCGGAACTGTTCGACGGTCCCGGAGCATCGGCTCGATGACCCGCGCCACCCCGGGAGCGATCACGGGGATGGTGACCTGTGCTGCACGTCGGTGCGAAGGTGCTTCTCGATCAACGGCAGCAGGGCACGCACGGCCGGAGTGAGCTTCGCCTCCGAGGCCGTGGCGATCCCGGTCTCCCAGGTGAGTGGCGGCCCGGCGATGTTCACCACCCGTACGCCCTCGTCTTCGACGGGAGCGGCGAAGGCCGGCAGCACGGCTACGCCGAGACCGCCGCGGACGTAGGCGGAAGCGGTGACGATGTCGGGGACCTCGATGACGATCCGGCGCTGAAGGCCCATGGCGGCCATGCGCTCATCGACGACGATGCGGTTGCCGTAGCCCAGGGGGGAGTCGATGAAGCCGGCGTCGGCCAGGTCGCGCAGGTCCACCTCGGTGCGATCCGCAAGGGGGTGGTCCGCGGGCAGCAGGCCGATCATCGGTGTGCTGGTCAGGCGCCGCACAGTCAGGCCGGGCAGCGGCCTGGGCAGAGACAGGAACGCGATGTCCAGAATGCCCTGGGCGAGGCCTTCGGCGAGGCCCACCGATCCACGGGACGCCACTTGGAGCTGGAGCCGGACGCTCGGGTGAGTCGTGTGGTACTCGGCGAAGAGCGCGGGAAGGTCGACCAGGCTGACAACGGAGAGGGTGCCGATCGTCACCGAGCCCCGCAGACCCCCCTGTACCTGGGCGACCGCGTCACGTCCCGCCCGCGCGGCCTCCACCGCCCTTCGGGCCTGGGGGAGCAGGGCCGCGCCAGCCTCGGTGAGGGAGACGCGCTTGGAGGTGCGGTCGAAGAGCCGGGCGTCGAGCTCGCGCTCCAGGGCGCGGATCGAGGCGGAGACGCCGGACTGCACGACGTGCAGCCGCTGCGCGGCCCGTGTGAAGTTCAGCTCCTCGGCGACGGTCAGAAAGTACTCGAGATGACGTAGCTCCATACAACGATCATTCATCGTGCTTGGTGTGAGCACAAACAGGTGTTGGACGTGATGAATGCTGTTGGCGATCGTGGGTGAGTACCTACGGATCACGGGAGAATCCCTATGACGGCCTCATCACCTGCTGGCGCTCACCGCCTCCGACCCGCGCGGGCCGGGAAGGTCGGTCACGGAACGGCTTTCTGGCTCATCGCCTTCGCCTACATGATCAACCTGGCGTTCACCGCCGTCCCGGCCCCGCTGTGGACCATCTACCAGCAACAGGACGGCTTCTCGACCTTCATGATCACCGTGGTTTTCGCCGCCTACTCCGTCGGAGTGATCATCAGTCTTTTCCTGGTCGGGCACATCTCGGACTGGCACGGCCGACGGCGCGTGCTGGTGATCGGTGTCCTGACCGAGGTGGTCTCCGCCCTCATGTCTCTGTTCTCCACCTCGCTGCCCCTGCTGATACTCACCCGTCTCGTCGTCGGCTTCGGGATCGGCATGGTGACCGCCACGGCCACCGCCTTCCTCATCGAACTGCACCACCGGGCCCGTCCGGGAGCCTCCCGCACCCGCGCGGACATCGTGGCCACAGCCTCGAACATCGGCGGACTGGCCGTCGGTCCCCTGGTCGGTGGACTGCTCGCCGAGTTCGTCGCACGTCCGCTCCAGACCCCCTACCTGATCTTCCTCGGCCTGCTGCTGGTCAGTGCGGTGGGAGTCGCCCTCAGCCCGGAGACCGTGGAACTCTCCGCGAAGCGCCCGGCCTACCGGCCCCAGCGCGTGTCCGTACCGCACGCCGCGCGCCCGACGTTCTTCGCGGCCTCGGCGGCCACCTTCGCCGCCTTCGCGGCCTTCGGCCTCTTCACCTCTCTGGGCCCGGGCTTCATCGCGGGCACCCTGCACCACCCCTCCCGCACCCTGGCCGGGTTCGCAGCCTTCATGGTCTTCGGCGCCGCCGCCATCGCCCAGACCGCGCTGCCGGGTGTCGCCCAGCGCAAGCTGCTCCTTTACGGCCTGGTCCTGATGCCCATCGGGCTCATCGCCGTGACCACCGCCGTTCACCAGGCCCAATTGACACTGTTTCTCGGCGGGGGAGTCGTCACCGGAGCCGGTGCGGGTCTGCTGTTCAAGGGAAGCATCACCACCGTACTGGGGCTGACCGATCTCGACTCCCGCAGCGAAACCCTCGCGGGGCTCTTCCTCTCCGCGTACACCGGCCTGTCACTGCCCGTGCTGGGCATCGGCATCGCGACGCAGTTCATCTCCAGTGAGGTCGCGCTGATCGCCTTCACCGCCCTGCTCGTCACCCTTTGCGTCGCGGGCAGTCGGCGCCTTCTGGGACCCGTGCGCACCACGGCGCCCACGGCGCCGACCGCTCAGGTCCAATACCAGGGAGCCAGCGACGTCTGAGGGCCCTCGAAGCGGCGCTCGCCGTCCGCGGCGGTCTGCAGCAGATCAGGCCACGGGCATGACCAACCGCCGTCGCCGTCCTCCGCATGCCCCGTATCCAGGACTGTCCAGGCCCTCGAGCGGGCCCGGCTCACGACTGCGGTAGCGCTGGTGCGGCCGCTCCGACCAGACGAAAACCTCGGTGCTGTCCGGCGAAGCGGTCGCGTCAGCGGGGCTTCCTGACGCAACGCCTCGCCCTCGCTCGACACCGGGAGGGCGGGGCGCGCGCACCCTTCGATGCTCAGGCATTCATCGCCGGCCGAAGGCACGGATCGAGGTCTGTCTGACGCGTTGCCTTCGGTGTCCTTCGTCGTCCGCAGGCTCGCGCAGCGCCCTCGTTACCGCCTCCCTGGTGAACGGGCCCTGAGGGGGACCGTCCTGACGGAAGACCGGTATCCGGTAGCGGAATGCCTGCGGTCGGGGGACCTTCCTCGAAGGTCCCCCGACCGCAGGCGGGAGCGTTGCCCGGATCAGGACGACGCAGGATGAGAAGGTCACGTCGCCGTTGACGACGGCGAGGTGCTGGCGGTCAGACGCCGCCGTTCTCCCAGTGGTGCGTCGCCGTGGTCGCGGTGACACCGGTCGCGTAGACGAGTGCGACGCGGTGGTTGTACTGCACGGTGTACATCTTCTTCCCACCGATGACGACCGCTCCGCTGGACGGGAAGTAGTCGTCGGTGGCCGAGGCGTCCTGGGTGGCCACGTACGCCTGTCCGACCGGGATGGAGTACATGCTCAGGGGGGCCTGCGTGGACGCGCCGAGACCGGCCGGATACTCCGCCTTGTCGGGATAACTGGAGCCGTAGAGTGCCACCGGCGCGCTTCCGGCGGGCTTGATGATCTTCACCCCGTACCGGATACGGGTGTTGGTGCCGTCCGGGTTGTGGAACCACACCTTGGCCCCGCTGAACCAGACGGCGGTCCAGTCCTCCCGCACCTCGGCCACCACGAACTGCTGACCGGCCTGTGCCGTGCTGCCCCAGTCGTTCACCCGGTTGGTGCCCGCGGCGGTGCCGTGGATCGCCTGGTCGCCGAAGAGCGGGGCGCTGTGGTCGGGGGCGGTGCGCAGGTAGACGAAGTTGGCCTGCTGCTGCCGTTCGATGCAGGTGGGGGTCTGCCCGGTGGGGTCATCCGAGGGGCACACCTGGAAGGTCTGCACGTTGTCCGTGAACGAAGGTGTGATCGCCACGACCTCGCCCGGCTGGGGCACGGCGGGCAGACCGCCGACCGGCGCCCCGAGCAGGCTCATGAAGTGGTTCCAGTCCCACGCGTAGCCGGGGTCCCAGTGCATGCCGGCGACCAGAGCGGAGTTCGGCCCGGCAACGTTGTCATGGCCGATGACGTGCTGCCGGTCCAGCGGTACGCCGAAGCGCTCGGCCAGGTACTTCACCAGGTCGGCCGTGGCCTGGTACTGCGACTCCGTGTACCAGGCGGCGCCGTGCGCGGCGAAGCCTTCGTGCTCGATCCCGATGGAGTGCAGGTTGGTCGAGTAGTTTCCGGCATGGAAGGCGATGTCCTTGGTCGGGACCATCTGGGTGACCGCACCGGAGGACGACATGACGTAATGGGTCGAGGCGGGGTTCGTGGGGTTGGCCAGACCCGCGACACCGGCGTCGTAGGTGGACTCCAGGTCGTGGATGACGATCGTGTCGATGCGGATGCCGTTCGTCGACCGGTTGGCCACCTGCCCGCCTACCGGAGAGCCGGCGACGAAGGTGCAGTCGACCGTCGTGGGGCATTCGGCAGTGGCCGCCGTGGATGCCTTCTTCAGGTGCAGAGCGTCGATCTGCTGCCGGTCGGGGGTGACCGAGGGGCTGGCAGCCAGCCGCAGGCGCTGGCCGTCCCGGGTCGTGGCTGAGGCACCGCCCCGCATCGTGCGGAAGACGCGGTCGGCGAAGCTCGCCGCTGCCTTCTCCTGTGTGGCCTGGCTGAAGCGGGCCACGGCCCCGTACCACTCGCCGGGGTCCGTGGGCGTCGCGCCGACCAGTTCCCGTTCGTACGAGGCCAGCAGCGCGGCGCCGCCGCGGATGTTCGCGGCATCGTCCTCGCGCAGGTCCCGTGCCGACAGGCCGGTCAATTCCGCGGCCTGGCGCAATGTGTGGAGGGCGGGGTCGGCGGCAAGGCTTTCGACGTCGGCCCGGCCCGCGGCACCGGCACCGCCGCCGGCCAGCATGGCCGAGGTGACGTCGGTGAGGTTCATCGGCCCGTAACCGCCGTCGGTGCTCGGCAGGCCGCCGTGTCCGTCCCACGCCGATTGCTGGTGGGACAGGGCGAGCAGGACGGCGGGCGGTATGTGGTACTCGTCCGCCGCGGCGAGCAGGGCCTCCTGGCGCTTCCCAGAGGCGTCATTCGCCGTGTCTGCCTGTGCCGCGCCCGACATGGCCAACAGACCACTCGCGAAGAGTGCGCCCACCGTGAAACCGACGGGCAGAACGGCTGCCCTTCGTGACTTGTGCAAGGTGATGCTCCCAGTGGAGAGGAAACGGGCATCGAGGCGCGCCGACCAGCGGCCGTGACGGGCCGTCGGCGCAGGACAACTCGATGCGAGGATGACTATAGGGCGAAGCTGGTTGTAGGTGCCACGAGAATCCGCACGGCTCAACACGGTTTGTTGTGACAGTGACGTGAAGGTCGAGACAGTGTCAGGAAGGACGGAACTCGACGACGACGCGATAGCCGGCGGGCTCCGACGTGATGTGGAGTTCGGGGTCGTCGAACAGGCGCTTGAGCGCGGCGTGCCACTCCTGATTGCCCGTGGCCGTGTCCAGTTCGGTGCCCGACGACCACTCGGCGACGTGTACGAACCGCGTCTCCGGGGCGTCGGCCAGGGGGCGGTGCAGCCGGGAGCGAATGAATCCGGGCTGCTTCGACATGATCCGGGCGTTCTCCTGGTACGCCTCGGTGAAGTAGTCGGCCTCCTCCGACGGCACGGTGTAGGTCTTGATCAGGACGACCGGATGGGCGGTGTGCGTCTTCGAGCTCAGTGAGTCGGTCATGCCCATTCGACAAGCGACGGCTCGCCCTTGTGACGAGTGGTCGAAACCCTCTCAACAGGGCCAGGAGGTCTGTCAGCGGCCGGAGTTGCTCAGCACCCCGCCGGTACGAAGCTCTGCCGCGCCGCCATGCGGTCGGTGAGGACCGGGTGTCCGGCATTGATGCCGATGTCGAGCACGGTGACCTTCACGCCCTGCCCGATGTTGCCGCCGGCCCAGGTCCTCGGGGCGACGATCTGTGCGGTGATGTCGTTCAGGTCGGCCTCGACCGGGGCGTCGAGCCAGATGTGCGCGCTCCCGCCGCGGAAGGCGGCGTCGGTACCTGGATCCCTGACGCCGTCGCCGACCGGATCCTCCCCGGTGACGGAACGCCAGAACGGGATGTGCCGCGTGACGCCATTTGCCTTGATGCCTGAGAGTGCGACCCAACAGTGTGAAGAAGTCCAGTATGGTGTGGTAGCCGAGTGGCCCGGATGAGGCCGTAGTCACACTGTGTCAGACTGATGCAGAGGCAAGGCGGTCCCGGGCGTGACTGTCGCGTTCACGGACCTACGAGCGAGTCATGTGCACAAGCACCCCTATGCGATCCGGAAGAAGCAGGAGAGCAATGCCGACTGGTAGAACGACGGATCTGGCTCGGTTCCATTCCGACCTCGAGGCGTACGCGGAGCTTGCCGAGGTCAACTTCGACAATCGAACCGTCGAGCAGGTGGTCGACGTCTTCGCGGAGCAGTTCGCCACGGGTACCATCACGGTCCGCACCACGACACAAGAAGCCTCCAACCGCAGTGTCAACTTCCGTTACATGTACCCGGATGCGCCCCATGATCCGATCGAGATCGCCCGGGCACACGACCTTCTTCCCGACACCGATCCCGCCGTCATGTCGCTGCTCGCAGAGGTCACCGAGAAAATCCCGCTGTGGTGGGGGCTGGACGCGTCGGTGGGACACGGCGTACAGAAGGTCTGGGCGTTCTTCGAGCAGCCCTTGGAATTCGGTGAGATCGCCTCGCTCGAAAACATACCCCGTTCCCTGCGCGACCATCGCGCACGCTTCGGCGAGGCTCGTATCGACAGATTCGCGATCATGGGTTTCGATTTCCGCGACAGTACGGCGAACCTCTACTCTGAGATGGTCCGTCCCGGCTATTTCGAACAGGGGGAAGTAGCCAGGATGATCCAGGACATGGGCTCTCTCCCACCGGACAACGAGGAGATCGGGCGCTGCCGGGGAGCGATCAACGTCTACTACACGTTCGACTGGAACTCCCCGCAGGCCCGCAGGCTGTGCTTCGCCGTCCCTTCGAGGGAAGGCGAGTTCCCCTCCCACCTGCACCCGCTCGCCGCCCGCTTCGCCGCCGAGGCTCCGGTGCAGGCTGAGAGCAGGGAACTGATCTTCAACCCCACCTTCGGCCCCCGGGGGAGTTACCTGAAGATGGAGGCGGACTACACCGGTGATGCTGCGACCCGGGTCTTCGGCTACTGGAACCGCTGATCGCCCCTCGAACGCATCCATCGCAGGCACGGCCCCCCGGAAGCAGCGTTCCGTGGGGCCGTGCTTGTCTGCCGGCGCCGGGACTTACCGGCAGGAAGTCCCGCCCGTTCCCGAAATGGGAGGCTAGCGCTGCCCTGCGGCCCACTCGTCGAAGTGGGTCTCCGCGATGTGTGCGTCGGTGCCGGGGAGCAGGTCGGCCTCCTGGAGTGCGGCACCCCAGTAGAGACCGTTCGGGTCGGTCACCACGGTTCGGGGGTCGTCCCGCACGGCGAGACCCTTGCGGATGAAGTCCTCCAGGCTGAACACGTCGGGGCCCGAGACCTCGACCGTGCCGTTGACGGGCGTGCCGACGGCCGTGCGCCCCACGGCGGCGGCCACGTCGCCCGAGAAGATGGGCTGGATCTTGATGGGGGCGACGCTCACGGTGTCGCCCTCCGTCGCCGAGTCCGCCAGGGACTTCGCGAACTCGAAGAACTGCGTGGCGTGCACGATCGAGTACGGAATCCCTGAGTCCTTGATCATGTTTTCCTGGGCCTGCTTGGCCTGGAAGTAGCCGCTCGCCTGGAGACGGTCGGTGCCCACGACGGAGAGCGCCACGTGGTGGGCGACGCCGGCCTCCGCCTCGGCCTTGAGGAGGTTGGACGTCGAGACGCGGAAGAACTCCTTTACCGCGTCGTCCGCGAAGGACGGAGAGTTCGACACGTCGACGACGACCGAGGCGCCTCGCAGCGCCTCGGCCAGGCCCTCACCCGTCAGCGTGTTGACGCCGGTGTTGGGGGCGGCCGGCACCGCCTCGTGCCCGTGCTCGCCGAGCCTGGCGACGACCTGCGAGCCGATGAGCCCGGTGCCGCCGATTACTACAACCTTCATCGGAACGCCTTTCAAAGGGTTCTCCCGGAACGGCACCCGACGCCGCGACCGGGCTGTCTTCACGTAACCACTGACCGGGCGGGAGCGCCGCCTGTGACAGGCGACGGAGCGAGGGATCTGCTTCCCGCAGCCTCTCCTTCATTCCTCCCCGTGTGATCCACATGCGGGTCCCTTCACCGGAGAATGACTGCGGAATGACTGCTGACCGGGCCGATGGTCCCGGTCGCCTCCGGTGGCGGTTTAGGTTCGGTCCATGAAGTACCACGACGTCTGAACGAGGCCCCTGTCAGGCCACTCGTCTCGGGAAGGAAACGTGGAGTGATGGACGCCAAGAGGGTTGGGCAACACGACAGTGGGGACGGGCGGGGACGTGCGGAGGCCTCGGTGCCAGAGGGGGAGCCACCCACCGGACCACCCGGTCGGACGGAGGACGTCTTGGCCCGGCAAGGGCCACGACTGTTCAGGATCGCGTACGGCATGCTCGGCAGCGCCACGCAGGCCGAGGACGTCGTGCGGCACGTCCGGCTGCGCTGGCAGGCCACCGACCCTGCGGCGGTGGCTGATCCACAGGCGTACCTGACCACGGCCACGACCCGATTGTCGATCCATGCCGCGCACTCCGCCAGGATGCGGCGCGCTGCATACATCGGCCCCTGGCTGCCCGAGCCCCTCGACACCGACAACGAGGGCGCGACCGGCGCCACGGGCACGAAGCCGGTCGAGTTCGACGTGTTGCTCATGCTTGAGCAGCTGGACGTCGCGGAACGGGCGGCCTTCGTGCTGCGGGAGACGCTGACCTCCCCCTACTCCGAGATCGCTGCCGTCTTCGGCGTCGAGGAGGCCCAGGCCCGGCTCCTGGTGCACCGAGCGCGACGGCACCTCGCCACTGCCCGTGTCGCGGACCGGCAAGGCCGCGAGGACACCGCCGGTCAGGCGCGTGGGGGCGACGGGGCCGAGGACTGCGAGGCCGCATGACCGGCCCGGCGCTCGCCGACCCTCCGCCACGTCGCGGCGTCGGTTCCGTGCCGACTGGCCGGATGCGGACGCGCCGGCCCGGGCACCGTCGGGGAATCGTGCGCACCGCAATTGACTGGCGCCCCGTCGAACGGGAGACGAAGGGGCCTTGCCGCCCTGACCGCCGCCTTCGGTGCGACCGTCGCGACGGCTCTCTTCCTGCTGCTCTACGCCACCGACTGCGGCTGCCCGTGACGCGCCCGGGCCGGTCGCTGCCGGAGAGTGCCGTCGGTCACGACTGACCCGAATCGTTCACGCCGATCGAGGTGACGACACTCCGCCTGCGAACCCCATTGCCCTGAGCGGGGGTTGCGACTGGCCCCGGTCGAGTCGGCACGACGCGGGAGCAGGACGAGCCGTTCGTCGGCCGCGTCGAGGCCCGGGGCGCTGCCTATCCGGGTCCGCAGGGCGCTGGTGGAGTCACTGTCGCTCTTCTGGATCATGGCGGCGGACTGGGCGCGCTCGATCTCTGTGATGGGGTGGACGACGGCAGGGGGTCTTGGTGCCTCCGCAGGTCCTTGTCTCGACCATTACCTTGTTCCGGATGGCGAGACGCACCTCACACCTTACCGGCGTCACATATCAGGTCACGGATGGTCAAGTAGGGGTGTAACGGCGGAACAGTCACCAGCTGGAACCGACCGACTTACGCCACGAAGGAGGTTCCCCTGTCATGAGCGCACTCACCGACCTTCTGTCGGCCGACCGCATCCGGCTCGACGTAGAAGCGGAGGACTGGAGGTCCGCCGTTCGCGCGTCCGGGCAGGTGCTGGTCGAAGAGGGCATCAGTACGGCCGCGTACACCGAGGCGATGGTACGGAACGTAGAGGAGAACGGTCCGTACATCGTCATCGCCCCGGGGTTCGCTCTGGCCCACACCCGCCCCTTCGAGGCGGTGCTGAAGACCGGCATGTCCTGGGTGAGGCTGGCCTCCCCCGTGGCCTTCGGTCACGAGACCAATGATCCGGTGCAACTCGTCGTGGCGCTGGCCGCCGTCGACTCGAAAGCGCACACGGCGGCGCTGGCGGCGCTTGCGAAGGTACTCGCCGACGGAGACAACGTCCGCGCCCTTCAGCAGGCGACGAGCCCCGAGGAAGTGCTGCGGGTGCTCGAGGGTGGGCCGACCGGCGCCGACGGCCAAGACGGCTCGCGGGCCGCCTCGCCCAAGGACGCCGCTCCGGCCTCGTCGGAGCAGAAGATCCTCACCGTCTGCGGCAACGGCGTGGGAACCAGTCTGTTCCTGAAGAACACCCTGGAGCAGGTCCTCGACCGCTGGGGCTGGTCCCGTCAGGTGTCGGTGGAGGCCACCGACACCATCTCCGCCAAGGGGAAGGCGTCGGAAGCCGTGGCCATCCTCACCTCTCAGGAGATTGCCAGGACGCTGGGTGACGTCGGCATACCTGTGAAGGTCGTCCGCGACTTCAGCAGCACCACCGAGGTCGACGCGGTCCTGCGCGACACCTACGACGTGTGACGAGAAGGGACCTGTCATGGACTGGGTCATAGACATAGCGAAGTTTCTCGTCAACGAGATACTGAGCCAGCCCGCCTACCTGATCGGCATCATCACCGCGGTGGGCCTGGCAGCTCTGAAGAAGTCCGTCGGGCAGACGGTCGGCGGCGCCATCAAGGCGACCTTGGGCCTGCTGCTGGTAGGAGCAGGCGCGGGGCTGGTCAGCTCATCCCTGGATCCACTGGGCCGGATGATCCAGGGCACCACCGGCACCCACGGCGTGATCCCGACCAACGAGGCGATCGTCGGCATCGCGCAGAGCGAGTTCGGTGCCCGGGTCGCCTGGCTGATGATCCTCGGGTTCCTGGTCAGCCTGGCCCTGGCCCGCTTCACGCCGCTGCGCTACGTGTTCCTCACCGGCCACCACATGCTGTTCATGGCGACGCTGCTGACCATCGTCATGGCCACCGCCGGACAGGGCTCGGTGGCGGTGGTGCTCGGCGGCGGCGTGCTGCTGGGCATCCTGCTGGTCGCCCTGCCGGCCTTCGCGCATCCCTGGACGAAGAAGGTCACCGGCAACGACACACTGGCCATCGGCCACTTCGGCACCGCCGGCTACATCGTGTCCGGCGCCACGGGGCAGCTGGTGGGCAAGAACAGCCGCAGCACGGAGGAGATGAAGCTGCCCGAGGGGCTGCGCTTCCTACGTGACTCCATGGTCGCCACCGCCCTGTCGATGGTCCTCATCTACCTGGTGATGTCCCTGCTGTTCCTGGCCAAGGTCGGCCAGGACGTGGCGTTCAAGGCATTCGCCGGCAGTGGCGGTGACCCGGCGGCCGACGTGGGCAACTACATCATGCAGTCGGTGATGCAGGGCCTGCAGTTCGGTATCGGAGTCGCGGTCATCCTCTTCGGTGTCCGCACCATCCTCGGTGAATTGGTGCCCGCCTTCCAGGGCATCGCCAGACGTGTGGTGCCCGGTGCCAAGCCGGCCCTGGACGCCCCGATCGTCTTCCCGTACGCGCAGAACGCCGTACTGATCGGGTTCATCTTCAGCTTCCTGGGCGGCCTGACGGGTCTGGCGGCCCTCGTCTGGGTGTTCAACCCGGCCTTCGGACTGGCCCTGGTGCTGCCCGGCCTGGTGCCGCACTTCTTCACCGGCGGCGCGGCCGGTGTCTACGGCAACGCCACCGGCGGACGCCGCGGCGCGGCGGTGGGGTCCTTCCTCAACGGTCTTCTGATCACGTTCCTGCCGGCGATCCTGCTCAAGGCGCTCGGCTCGTTCGGAGAAGCCAACACCACCTTCGGCGATGCCGACTTCGGCTGGTTCGGTGCCGTGCTCGGCAGCATCGGCAAGCTCGACGGGACCGTGGGTCTGATCGGCATGCTGATCTTCGGTCTGCTCATCTTGGCCGGTGCCTGGATCATGCAGACGAAGGTCGTCGACCGTGGCTGGATCCCGGGCGGTGGCATCACCACCGCGCCCACGGAAGCGGACGCCGTTGTTCCGGCACGGGGGGTGGGGATGGCGACGTACGCGAAGATCACCCCACCGCGCGGCGCTCCCACTCCACCGCCCCCTTCCTGAGCGGTCGTTGGCGTACGGCCCGTGGGCGGAGTGCCGTGTTCGGCCGGCGTGACGCCGGTGTCGGCGAGGCGGCGGGCGTATCAGCCAGGCCCCGGGCACGTCGCGCTGTACAGGGGTGGCCGGGGCAGACGCTGTGACGTCTGCCCCGGTTCACGTGACGCGCGGGTGGCAGATCGTGTCGGTGATCCGGGCTTGGGATGTGCCGACGGCGGCATTGGGATGCAGAAGTTGCGGGCGAAACTCGGCGGACAGCCGACCCTGTCGACTCCGGGAACGCGGAACGGCGGGCAGCGTGGCAGCGACCGCCCGACGGTGCCCCGTGTGAGCGTCGAACGCTCAGGCGGTGGCCTGTGCCGACTCGTTGATGAGGCGCGCGACATCGCCGGGAGGACGCGAGCCGCCGACCGCGTGCGAGGAGGTGAGGCTCCTGACCGTGGCGTTCGCCCGTTCGGCCAGGAAGGTCTGGGTCTGCGCCGCGATGCTGCGATGGGCCACGGCAACCCGCGAGGGGAGCCCTTTCCGCGCCGCGGCATAAACGCCCTCGCCCTGCGCAGTATCGGTCACGGGCCGCCGCTGGATGGCTGCCATGACCGTGGTGGTCTCCGCCGGGGACGTGAGCAGCGAACTGCTGATGCAACTCGCTCTGTTCGATGTGAAGGTCCGTGGACCGGCTTCCGCCGAGCAACGTGACGGGCACCGGGTGGAGCACGTCTGCGAGTGTGCTGCCGGGAAACTTGCCGGACAGTGTGATGAGGCTTACAGGGCAAGTATCGACCTTGCGACCGCGAAGGTCACGTGAGGCGCGTGCATGGGGCGCCGAGCGGACGCCGCGCTCAGCGGGCTCGCCGTACTCGACTGACGGGCCCACTGCGGGCACGGGTAGGATCCGGACCCTATGAGTTCCCCACGACCCCGGGTCCAGGTCAAACGCGCGGGCGGGCCCGTGGCTGCGATCGTCGTCCTCGGTGACCTGCTTGTGTGCGCTGTGCTGCTCCTGGCATCCATAGGGGTCATCGGCCCGGAGCCGACCACCCGGGCAGAGGAGACTGCTGCTTGGCAGTCTGCCGGGAAGCTGTATTTCGGCTGGCTGGTGGTGGGCGCGGCGTCGTTCGCCGTGCTGCGTATGCCGATGGCGCTGATCACGCACCTGACGACCATGTTGCTCTCGCCCGTTGCCCTGTTCGTGCTGCTGCTCTCGCCCGGTCTCGGTTGAGCCCGGGGCGGGAGGGGACGGCTCGGAGCGTAGGCTTCGTGGATGCGTCGCGGACCGCAGCCGGCGGAGCCGCCCCCCCCACGGTCTGGTGGGCCTCTGCAATCCGTTTCATTCCAGCGGCTCGTGGTTGACCCAGATCGCCTTGTACGGATGGCGGCTCTGCCAGCGCTTGATGAGGTCGCTCGCGTTGAGGGCGTCGAGGTCGGCCAGGCGCAGTTGCAGGATGGCGCCGGCGACGGCCACCGGAGCGTGGTCGTCGCCCGGGACGCGGCTGCAATGGGGCGACAAGTACCTGCCGCGGCCCGAGAGTCCGAGCATCCTGCGCCAGGCCGAAGGGACCGGGCGGCCTGGAATCAGTTCCTGACGCCATGCCTGTCGCGCCTGGCCGCGGACAAGTGCGCACAGATCGCCAGCGAGGCGATGACCCCGGTGCACAGGACGGTGTACGGCGTGAAGGTGGTGCCGAGCACGGCGAGGGCCGCGACAGGGATCACGGAGCCGGTCCTGACGGACACCGGGGCGGGCCGCCGGTGCAGGAGCCGCACACAGATGAGGAACAGGGCGACGGGCACCGTGTAGGTGGCCGCGGCCTGGACGTCGGTGAGGGCGGTGTGACCGGTGGCGTGGGCGACGTTGACCGCCAGCGCCGCACCCACAGCGGCCGCGGAGGCGAACACCACGTAGTGCCCGTATCCCCACAGCATGGCCGTCGCCTGGGTCCGCAGGCGGCGCGGAGCGTCCTGTGCGAAGTACAGCCACCAGAGCGCGAAGACGGTCAGGATGCCGCCCAGCGCGATGGTCAGGACGAAACCGGGATCTCCGTGGTCGTTCAGGGCGGTACGCACGGCCAGGCCGGCGGCCACGACGGACTCGCCGAGCACGATCAGGGTGAACAACCCGTAGCGCTCGGCTATGTGTTGCGCGTGCCAGGTGGTGCCTTCGGCCCGCTCGGCCCAGACCGGCACCGCGAGTTCACCGAGAGCGAGGACGGCGAACGAGGCGATGCCCGCTTCGTTCGGCATCAGCAGCCTGACCAGCCAGCCGATCTGCAGGACGAGGATCCCCAGGGAGTACCGAAGGGCGGACCTCCGGCGCTGCCGGTCCGTGTAGGCGGCGCGCAGCCATTGGGTGACCATGGCCGACCGCATGATCACGTAACCCCAGGTGATGACCGTGAAGTCGCCGTGCTCCAGCGCCTCCGCGGCCCCCGCCGCCATGACCAGGGCTCCGGTGATCTGGACCAGGGTCAGGACTCGATGGGGCACGTCGTCCGTGTCGTACGCGGAGGCGAACCACGTGAAGTTCATCCAGGCCCACCAGATCGCGAAGAACACGAGTGCGTAACCGAGCAGTCCGTGAAGGGGACGCCCCGCGCTGATCTCGTGCTCGAACGCCGAGGACGTCTGCGCCACGGCCGCGACGAAGCAGAGGTCGAAGAACAACTCCAAGGAAGTGGCGGTGCGGTGATCCTCCCCGGCGTGCCGGGCGTGCATCGGCCGGTACCGGGCGCTGGACGGGTGGGGTGACTGACTCATGACGTCCTGGTCTGAAGTGGCGGCGGGGACAGGGGCGACCGGGCGGTACGGGCAGCCGGGCCGCCGCCGTGGGTGAGCTGTTCGCGGAGTTCACGGCCGCCCCGCCCGCTTCGCCACTCACTACGACCGGGTTGGGTGCCGATCGGTGACAGCACCGGTGTCGGCTGGACGGACCGCTTCTCCGTCGGCATGGAGCCGCCGCGGCGGGGAATACCACGGGTCCCGCGTGGCTTGGTTACCGGTGAAGGGGCCTCGTCCTGCATCACAGCGAGCCGTATGCCCCGGGGGCGATCCCTATCTCTGCTCACGCAGTCGGACGCGGCCATCGCCACCTGGGACACCGAGCTGAGATGCAATGAATACGGTCTGTCACCGCTGGCAGAGGTGGGCTGGGTCGTCTCGCAGGTGCGTCCTGGATCGTCTGGTGGGTCTGTACCAGCACGGGGAGATCCCTGTGCTGATTCGGTGCTGACCCGAACGCCGGAAATCAGTCAAACCCGCAGGTCCTAGCCCCGATCGAATGAGTTGTCGTACCACTCGATGGTGGTGCCGACTCCTGGGGATCTGCGGGGACCGTTGCGTGTCGCCCTACCGTGGGAAGGGGCAGGTCAGGGGCGTATGTGGTGGGACGCCATAGTTCGGGGGCGAGCTATGCGCGCCGTCCCCATGCTGGGAATGCCCGCCCCACCGGCTTCACCCCCCTGACAAGTGCTGCGGGCCTCATCCCTGGACTCGGGAGCCGTGTCGGCGCTTCCGCGCGAGCATGAACGTGGCCAAGAGGAGCGCGGCGGCGAGGACTGCCATCGCGAGCGGTGCGAGGACGGTCAGGGCGGTCAGGATCCGACCGGCCGATGTCGCCTTGTCGCCCAGGTCCCGCACGCTCTCGGGAGTGACCTCGAGGGTCAGGGCCGACACCGGCAGCAGAGGCGTCGGAGCGCCGGCGACGGAGGTGGTCGCCACCGTTGTCCGGCTCACCGTCTGGTCCACGGCGATGCCGGTCTGCCGGTCGACGTAGGCGACCAGCGTCGACTGGCCCAGGTAGGTGAGCGGAACGGGGTCCGGCAGCGCGGCCAGCACCGTGGGTGTGAGACGGGCCCTTGTCCTGGAGTCGAGAGCTGGCACCAGGCTCGCGACGAGCTTCTTCGGCAGAGCGGTCGGTAGCGGCTTGAGCACCGCCGGGTCCTTGACGGGCGCCGAGACCCTGATCTCGTAGACATTGACGGCACGGCCCTCCCGTCGGGCGGTTCCGGTGTAGCGAACCGGCACGATCGAACGGGTCGTCGCGTCGTAGTACGTGTAGGAGTCGTCCTGTTCGGCATCCGGCGGAAAGGCCGAACTCAGTGCGCCCCGTGAGTTCTCCGCCGATGTCGAGGCCGGTGGCGACGCGCCCTCCCTGCTTGTCCGGTCGATGGCGTACGTCTTCGAGCTGGGCAGGGACTGCTCACCGGCATGGACTGTCATCGTGTCCTCGATCACGGCCGTGTCACCATGCGTGGAGGTGACCCGCACCCGCCGGTCGGCGGTGACGGCGATGCCGGTCCGGAGCGCGTGCGCCGTGTCTCCGGACCGAAGGGCCTTGGCGTCCAGCATGGTGGTCTCGCCCGCGTAGTGCACCGTCTGGTCGGTGTCGTCGGGCAGTTTCGTCGCGTTCGGGGCCACCACGAGACGTACGACTGCCGCGGCGGCGACCAGGACCACGGCCAAGGTGATGAGCACGATCGACGGACGACGTGCGGACACGGCGTCCTCCCTCCAGTTGTCTGGTCACATGTTCTCGGCGCCGGCTCTGATCGCTTCACGGATGCGGGGGTAGGTGCCGCACCGGCAGATGTTGCGGATACCGTCGAGGTCGGCCTCGGTGATGGTGCGGCCTTCTTCCTTGACCCGGCGGACCAGGGCTACGGCGGCCATGATCTGGCCGGGCTGGCAGTAGCCGCACTGGGCCACGTCCCGGTCGAGCCACGCCTCCTGCATCGGGTGCAGGTCCGCTCCCACGGTGGCCGGCAGCCCTTCGATGGTGGTGACCTCGTCGGACGGCCTCAGGTCCCGCACCGGGATGGCGCAGGGGTTCGCCGCCCTGCCGTTGAGGTGGCTCGTGCACGCCTTGCAGACGTTGATGCCGCAGCCGTATTTCGGTCCGGTGACGCCGAGGAGGTCGCGAAGGACCCACAGCAGCCGCTCGTCGTCCGGGGCGTCGACGGTCACCTGCTCACCGTTGAGGCGGAATGTGTGCGTGGGCATGAGAACTCCCAGGTGTCTCGCAGGGCTTCAGCGGACGTGGTCCAGGCCGTCGGTGGGGGACGCGGGGATGGGCGGGACGGTCGGTTTTGGTGCGAAGGAGAGGGTGCCGTGGTTGATCGGGAAGACCGTGGGCATCGTGCCGGTGGCACGGCCGTACGCGCACGCGACCGCGGCCATCGACGCTGCGACGCCGAGTTCACCCGCGCCCCCGGGCTCGCCGGTGCTGGGCGGCAGGACGATGACCCGCAGTTCGGGCGGTGTGTTCCACTGCCGGGTGTAGAAGTAGTTGTCCCAGCTCGCTTCGAGGAAGTGCCCGTCGCGCAGGTGCAGGCTGGAGGTCAGGGTCAGGGCGATGCCGTCCATCAGGCAGCCCATCATCTGAGCTTCCAGGCCACGCGGATTGACGGCGAGGCCGACGTCCACGGCGATGACGGCCTTGGTCACGCGTGGGCCGGCGACACCGTCCCGGACGGTGCGGCCGACGGTCTCCGGTCGGCAGTCGAGTTCCACCAGGACTGCGCTGCAGGAGTGGTATTCGGAGTGGAAGGCGATGCCCTGTGCCATACCCGCCGGCATGCTCCGGCCCCAGTTCCCGGCTTCGGCGGCCTTGTCCAGCACGGCTCGGCCGCGCTCGTCCCGAAGGAAGTCGTGCCGGAACCGGTAGGGGTCCTTGCCCATTTTCCCGGCGAGCCGATCGACCAGGAGTTCCCGGGCGCACGTGACGTCGGGGGAGTACACGTTGCGCATGCTGCCGGTGTTGAAGCCCTTGTCGGTCTCGCTCAGGAGCCGGCTGTTGGCCCCGAAGTCGTAGGGCATCGACTGGGAGAGCTGGAAGAAGGTCTCCGAGAATCCGATGTCGCCCACCGGCAGTCTCGCGGCCAAGGCGGTGAAGATCTCTCCGAGGCCGTGGCTGAGGTCGGTGGACACACTGGTGTGCCGCTGTCTGTACCCGAGGACGGTGTTGCCCAGGTACGAGATGCGCACGCGCGAGGTGCCCATGGGGTGGGTGCGACCCTGGCGGGAGTCGTCGGCGCGGTGCCACATGAGCTTCACCGGCTTGCGGATCCGCCGGGAGACTTCGACGGCCTCCAGCGCCGCGTCGAAGAAGAGCTTGCGGCCGAAGGAGCCCCCTCCCTCCGTGACATGCACGGTCACCGCCCCGAGCGGCAGGCCGAGCTTGGTGGCGATCGCCTGTTTCGCGACGATCGGAGCCTTGAGGCTCGACCAGATCTCGGCACGGTCGGGGCGCACGTCGGCTATCGCGCAGTTGGGCTCCAGCGCGCTGTTGCTGCGGAAGTGGAACGTGAAGCGTTCCTCCACGGTCGGCGTCACCGACGGCAGTCCCATGGGCAGTTCGGCGGCGCGCAACTCCGCGAGCACGGACTCGTCGGACTTTCCCTCGGCGCTGCCGGGTTGCCACGAGACCCGCAGGGCACGCACCGCGTCGATGCACCGGCCGAAGGTGGTGGCACGCACCGCCACCCCGGTCGATATCACGACGACGTCGGTGACACCGGGCATGGAACGGACCTCGGACAGGTTGGACACCGATCCGACCTTGCCGTTGATGGTCGGCGGGCGGCACACCATGGTCGGCAGGGCGTCCGGAACCTTCAGATCCAGCGTGAACTTCTTGCGTCCGGTGACCGCCGCGTGGGCGTCCACGCGGTTGTGCGGCTTGCCGATGACGGTGAACATGTCGCGGGGCTTGAGGCGGACCGACACCTCCTCGGGCCGCGCGCGTGCCGCCTTCGGGGACAGGTCCCCCATGTCGGCGCTCCGGCCTCCGGGGCCGGTGACGACTCCCGCCTCCCAGCTCAGTTCGGTGACGGCGGTGCCCCATTCGGTGGCCGCGGCCTGAAGCAGCCGGTTGCGGGCGACGGCGGCGGCCACCCGGATCGGGGTGTAGGTGGAGAACGTCGTGTTGGATCCGCCGGTGAGCTGGTTGAAGAGCAACTCCGGGCGCGCCTCGGCGAGAGTGATGTGCACCCGGGAGAGGGGGATGCCGAGCTCCTCGGCGATCAGCATGGCCGTCGACGTGGTGATGCCCTGCCCCACCTCGGTCCGCGGCAACGCGAACGACACGGTGCCGTCCGTGTTCACCTCGACCGTGATCAGGCCGGACGTCGGCAGGGCCGCCGCTGTCATCACGTCGTTGAGGTCGATCAGTTCCGTGATCTCCGGCGAGGGTATGTCCGCACGGGCCTCGGACGCGGGGACGAGCTGGGCCGCCGTCATCAAGGTGGGAGCGGCCAGGACGTATCCGAGGAAGCGGCGTCTGGCGAAGGGCTGCGCGCTCGAGTTCTGCCGGGACGAGTGATCGGTGTCCGTCACCGGCGGTCTCCTGCCCCTGCGGCCGGTGCCGGCGGCTGCGCGTGGGCCGCCCGAGCCGGCCACGAACGGCTCGTCTCGCTGTCGTGAGGTGTCGTCATGGTCTCAACTCGTTCTCGGCGTCGGTGTGGTAGCGGGACGTGGGGCGCACGGATGGGGGTACGCCGATGACGTTGTACCCCCACGTCGTGATGGCGTACGCGGCTCAGGAGGGACGGTTGGCGTCCGGGATCTCGAGGTGGATGCCCCGTCCTTCGCTGAGGAAGAGCAGGACGAACTTGCGGAGGGCCTCTTCCACGGTCCAGGCGGCCTGGGGGATCAGCGGCAGTGGGATGAGCCCTTCGCGGAAGGCCACCAGGAGCGGCCAGGCGGTGCTGATCAGCGGTTTCCAGAACGGCTCCCGGTCCAGCCCGATCAGGTCACCGGTCCGGTCGCCCAGCGTGTACCTGGCGAAGCCGTTGATGAGGGGCCTGGTGAGGCCGGCGTCGAGTTCCGCGACGATGTCGAGGAGGACGTCGGTCAGCTCGGTGCCCTCGGGGGTGGACGCCAGGATCGGGTCGAGGACCTGCTGGGACTGTGCGTGGGCCGCGTCCCAGGTGGCGGGGATGTACTCGTCCCGGACGCCGAGCATGTGGGCGGTGACCTGCCACACGTGCAGGTAACCGTCCGACTCGGTGGTGGTGATCGGGACCTTCCACTCCTTTAGCTTGCGCATGACAAACGTGGCCAGGCTGTGCCAGGTGACCATGATGTCGGCCTGGCTGATGGGTATCGTCTGGCCGCCGCTGGTGCGGGTCCAGCCCGGGGACTGGGGCAGCAGGTGCCGTACGGCGGCGTGCACCAGCCGGGTCTTCACGGCGGTCACGATCATCCCGCCGCGCGGCTGGTAGGCGTCCAGGTCCCCGACGTCGTAGCCGAGCTGGGCCGTCTTGGCGATGCGGTCCTTCATGTCCGCGCCGCCCTTGGAGTAGTAGACGGCGCGCGCCTCCCTCGGGATGGCGGTGCTCAACAGGCCGCTGCCCAGGCCGTACAGGGCTCCGGTGTAGATGCCCTTTTTGGTGGTAAACCTGGCGGCGGCCGCGAGCTTGTCCTGGTCCGCCCAGGCGGGCAGTTGGCGGGCCTCCTCCATGAAGTCGCGCAGGTCGGTGGGGAGTCCGGCCGGCAGGGGCTGGTCGTTGCGGGTCCACTTGCGGAGCGCTTCGTTGGCCTTGGCCACGTCGCCGCGCTCGATCACGGCGGCGAGGACGGGATCCGCCTCCTCGTCCCAGACCCAGTCGGGGTCGACGCCCGCTCCCTTGCCCGCCACCGAGCCGCTCGGCGCCCACGTCCACAGGGATCGTGCCTGGGCCGGTGACGCGGCCCCCAGTGCTCCGAGCGCGCCGAGCGCTCCTCCCATGATCAGCATCTTGCGCCTGCTCAGGTCGTCCATGCTGAGAACCCTTCCTTGAGTTCCGCCGAGGCCGCCGTGGCCGTCCGCGCGGGTGCCGGCTTCGGTCAGGCGGGACGGTTGGTTTCGGGAATGTCGATGTGGGTTCCGCGTCCCTTGGTGAGGTAGAAGAGGATGTACTTCCGGGCCGCCTCGTCGATCGTCCAGGCCAGAGGTGGTACGAGGGGCAGCGGGATCAGCTTCTCCCGGAAGGCGACCAGCTTCGGCCAGGCGGTCGCGATGGCCTTCTCCCAGAACGGCTCACGCGGGATGCCGTCCCAGTCGGCGACCTGGTCGCCGACCAGGTACCGGGCGAGGGCGTTGACGAGCGGGCGGTCGATCCCGCCGGGGCTGGTCTGCTCGGCGAGCTGGCGCAGCAGGATGTCGGTCAGTTCGACGCCCTCGCGCGTGGGGGCGAGGATGGGGTCGAGGACCTGCTTGGACTGTGCGTTGGCCGCGTCCCAGGTGGCGGGGATGTACTCGTCCCGGATGCCGAGCATGTGGGCGGTGACCTGCCACACGTGCAGGTAGGCGGCGGAATCGGCGGCCGGGATGGGCACCTTCCACTCGCGCATCTTCTGCATGGCGTAGGTGGGCAGACTGTGCCAGGTGACCAGCATGTCCTGCTGGCTGATGGGAATCGTCTGGCCGCCGCTGGTCCGGGTCCAGGCCGGTGACTGGGGCAGCAGGTGCCGCACGGCCGCGTGCACCAGGCGGGTCTTGACGGCCTGCACTATGACGTCGCCGTCGGGCCGGAACGCGTTGAGGTCCCCGACGGCGAAGCCCAGCAGGCTCGTCTTGGCGACCCTGTCCTCCATGTCGGCGCCGCCCTTGGAGTAGTAGACGGAGCGCGCCTCACGAGGGATGGCGGTGCTCAGCATGCCGCCGCCGACCCCGTTCAGCAGATTGAGGTACAGGCCCCTCGACTTGTTGAACTCGGCCGCCCGCTCCAGCTGGTCCCGGTCCGCCCAGGCGGGCAGTTGGCGGGCCTTCTCCATGAAGTCGCGCAGGTCCGCGGGGAGTCCGGCTGGCAGCGCCTGGTCGTTGCGGGTCCACGTGCGCAGGGCTGCGTTGGTCCTGGCCACGTCGCCGCGCTCGATCACGGCGGCGACCAGCCGGTCGACCTCCTCGTCCCAGACCCATTCGGGGTCGAGACCGGCTCCCTTGCCCGCCACCGAGCCGCTCGGCGCCCACGTCCACAGGGACCGTGCGTGGGTGGGCGAGGCCAGGCTCAGCGCCCCGAAGGCCCCCAGTGCGCCGCCCGCGAACAACATGTTGCGCCTGCTGAGTCCATCCATCGCTGCGAACTCCTCCTCGAGTTCTGTGGCACCGTTGCAGGGGTTGGTACGATGAAACACATCGTGCTTCGTTGTTTCAACAGGGGAGCACATGCGTGACGTGAACGCCAGAGGCTTCACAGAATCAGGGAGGCAGCCGTGGAACCTGTCCTGTTGGCACTCATGAGGTCGTCCTCCGGTGCTCCGTCCGTGCTGGAGAGCGTGTTCGCCGAGGCCGTCGAGGGTGGCGGCGGAGATGACGAGGTCTCGGAGCGTCTGCTCGACGCCGCCTACGAGCAGTTCTGCCGCATGGGCATCAAGCGCTCGACCATGACGGACGTGGCGCGGCTGGCCGGCGTCTCCCGGATCACGGTCTACCGCCGGTTCGCCACCAAGGACCAGCTGGTCGAACAGGTGGTACGGCGGGAGTTCCGGCGGTACTTCGACCGCTTCATCCTGGACATCCAGGACGCCGACACCGTCGCCGACCGGGTCGTGGTGGGGTTCGTGAGTTCGCTCAGGGCCATCCGCCGCAACCGTCTCATCGGCGGTCTCATGACCGCCGAGCCGGACGCCGTGGTCCCGTCCATGACCAGTGACGGAGGACGCACCCTGGCCGTGGTGCAGCAGTTCGTGGCATCACGACTGCTTCGGGAACAGCGCGCGGGAAGCATTGCCGGTCATGTGCAGGTGGACCTGGTGGCCGAGATGATGGTGCGCATGTCCGCGTCGTTCCTCGTCATTCCCAGCCATGTGATCGATCTCGACGACGACGAGCAGCTGCGTGCGGTGGCCCGGCAGTTCCTCGTGCCGATGCTCGGACCACCGCACTCACCTCACTCGTAGCGTTCGCCTCGCCCGGCCTTGGCCACGAGGGATCGCGGCGGCTCGAACCGCTCGCCGTACCGCTCGGCCAGCTCCCCGGCGCGGACGGCGAAACCGTGGAGCCCGCCGGCGTAGCCGTTGATGTACTGCAGTACACCGCCGGTCCAGGCCGGGAAACCGATGCCCAGGATGGAGCCCACGTTGGCGTCGGGCACCGACCGCAGTACGCCTTCGTCGAGACACCGGACCGTGTCCAGTGCCTCGGCGAAAAGCATCCGTTCCTTCATGTCCTCGAACGGGATCTCACGGCCCGGCACGGTGAAGTGCTCGTGCAGGCCCCGCCACAGCCGTGTACGCCGGCCGTCGACGTACTCGTAGAACCCGGCGCCCGAGGAACGTCCGCCCCGCCCGAACTCGTCGATCATGCGGTCCATGACGGGCTCCGAGCCGTGCGGACGCCAGTCGCCGCCCTCGGCCAGGACCGCGGCCCTGGTCTCCTCACGGATCTTCCGGGGCAGAGTCAGCGTCAGTTCGTCCAGCAGCTGCAGCGGGGGCGCGGGGTACCCGGCCTGCGAGCCGGCCTGCTCCACCGAGGCGGGAGGCAGTCCCTCGCCGATCATGGCCACCGCCTCGTCGATGAACTTGGATATCACGCGACTCGTGAAGAAGCCCCGGCTGTCGTTGACCACGATCGGCGTCTTGCCGATCTGCCGCGCCATGTCGACCGCCTTCGCCACGGTGTGCTCGCTGGTCTTCTCCCCGGTGATGATCTCCAGCAGGGGCATCTTGTCCACGGGGGAGAAGAAGTGCAGACCGATGAAGTCCTCGGGGCGCTCGACCGCCTCCGCCAGCCCGGTGATCGGGAGCGTGGAGGTGTTGGACCCCAGCACGGCGTCCGGTGCGACGACGTCCTCGATGTCGCGGAAGACCTGCCGCTTGAGGTCCGGATCCTCGAAGACCGCCTCGATCACCAGATCGCAGCCGCTGAGATCCGCCGGGTCGGCGGTCGGCATGATCCGTGCGAGCACCTCGTCGGCCTCGGTTCGGGAGAGCCGTCCGCGTGCCACGGCCTTGGCCAGGACCTGTCGGGAGTAGTCCTTGCCCTTCGTCGCCGCGTCGTAGGTGACGTCCTTGAGCACCACCGGCACGCCGCTGCGCGCGCAGGAGTACGCGATGCCGGCCCCCATCATGCCGGCGCCCAGTACGCCCACCCTGTGGACGGTGTGGGGCGGGTAGCCGTCGGGCCGGCTGCCACCGGAGCCGATGTGCTGCATGTCGTAGAAGAACGCCTGCATCATGTTGGTCGAGATCTGGCCCGTCATCAGTTCCACGAGGTAGCCGGTCTCGATCTTCTGCCCGGTCTCCAGGTCGACCTGTGCGCTCTCGACGGCCGCGGCGAGGATGTTGCGCGGCGCCGGCACGTTCGCCCCCTTGAGCTGCTTGCGCAGGTGCGCCGGGAGGGTCGGCAGCATCGCCGCCATCTTCGGATGGGAAGGGGATCCGCCCGGCATGCGGAAACCCGGGGCATCCCACGGCTGGGTGGCCTCAGGATGGGTCAGGACCCATTGCCTGGCCCTGGCGAGCAGTTCCTCCGGCGTCTGGGCGAGTTCATGGACCAGCCCCTTGGCGAGCGCATCCTGGGGCTTGTACTGCCGCCCCGTGAGGAGGATGTCGGTCAGCGCGTCCTGGAGCCCCAGGAGACGGACGGTCCGGCTGACTCCGCCGGCGCCGGGCAGCAGGCCCAGAGTCACCTCCGGCAGGCCGAAGCGGCTGCTCGGCGCGGACAGGGCGATGCGCCGGTGGCAGGCGAGCGCGATCTCGAGCCCGCCGCCGAGAGCCGTGCCGTTCATGGCCGCGGCCACCGGCCTGCCGAGGGTCTCCAGCCGGCGCAGCTGTGACTTCAGGACCGTGCACAGCTCACTGAGTTCCGCGGCGTTGTCCGGCTGTGCCGTGCTCATGAAGTCGATGTCTCCGCCGGCGAAGAAGCTCTTCTTGGCTGATGTGAGGACGACCCCGGTGATGTCGTCCCGCTCCGCCTCGAGGCGGGTGACGGTGGCCTCCATCGAATCCACGTAGGTCCGGTTCATCGTGTTGACCGGCTGATCGGCATCGTCCATGGTCAGCAGGACGACCCCGTCGGGTCCCTGTTCCCAGTGGATCATGTTCTTCGCCAGCATCGGTGCGGCGCTCCTTGTCGAGGGGGTGTACGTGGTCGGCACAGTTGGCACGCAGGGTGTGCGGGAGGGGGTCACAGTCGTTCGATCACGGTGGCGATGCCCATGCCGCCGCCCACGCAGAGGCTGACCACGGCCCGTCGCGCGGAGCGGCGTTCGAGTTCGTCCAGGGCGGTGCCCACCAGCATGGCCCCCGTGGCGCCGAGCGGATGGCCCATGGCGATGGCGCCGCCGTTGACATTGACCTTCTCCCACGGCAGACCGAGGTCCTTGACGTAGCGCAGGACCACCGAGGCGAAGGCTTCGTTGATCTCGAACAGGTCGATGTCGTCCACTGTCAGGCCGGCGAGGTCCAGCGCCTTGCGGGTGGCCGGCGCCGGTCCGGTGAGCATGATCGTCGGGTCGGCTCCGCTGACGGCGGTCGCCACGACGCGCGCCCGTGGTACCAGGCCGCACTCCGTTCCCGCCTGCTCCGTACCGACCAGGACGAGCGCCGAACCGTCCACGATCCCCGAGGCGTTGCCCGGGGTGTGTACGTGCTCGACACGCTCCACCCAGTGGTATCTCTGCAGAGCCACCGCGTCGAAGCCCGCCATGGTGCCGAGGTCCGCGAACGAGGGCTTCAGTTCGCCGAGCGCCGCCGCCGTCGTCTCCGGACGCATGTGCTCGTCCTGGGCGAGCACGACGACGCCGTTGCGGTCCCTGACCGGTACCACGGACTTGGCGAAGTAGCCGCCGGACCAGGCGTGAGCGGCACGCTGCTGCGACCGGACCGCGTACGCGTCGACGTCGTCGCGTGAGAAGCCCTCGATGGTCGCGATCAGGTCGGCGCCGATGCCTTGCGGCACGAAGTACGTGTCGTAGGCGGTCTCGGGATCCGCGGCCATCGGTCCGCCGTCGCTGCCCATCGGCACACGCGACATGGATTCCACGCCGCCGGCGATCACCAGGCGCTCCCACCCGGAACGGACCTTCTGCGCGGCCGTGTTCACCGCCTCCAGCCCTGATGCGCAGAACCGGTTGAGCTGGACGCCGGCCACGTGGTCCGGCAGTCCCGCCGCCAGTGCCGCCGTCTTGGCGATGTTCATGCCCTGGTCACCGACCGGGGAGACCACGCCGAGCACGACGTCGTCCAGACGGTCCGGGTCCAGACCGGGATGACGGCGGCGGATCTCGTCGATCAGGCCCGTCACCAGTGAGACCGGCTTGACGTGGTGCAGCGAACCCCGTTTGCCCCGACCGCGCGGGGTGCGGATCGCGTCGTAGATGAATGCTTCGGTCACTGTCCTGGCACTTCCTCTCGTCGGCAGGCGACGTGCTGCCGATCCGGGCACTCCGGGTGCAGGTGGTGGATCCGGTGGGACAAGTAAGGGCCTTTATTGGCTATCCGTCAATAGAGTTGGGTGCCGTCGCATCGCCTAGTGCTGGCTGAAGTGCGAGAGGAAATCCGAGCTCGGCGGACATGCTGAACGCCCATTGGACCGCTTCTATTGACTCCTTGCCAAGAGCGGTTCACTGTGGGGTCCGCTCAGCAATCCGCTCACGTCTCGCGAGGGAGGGGCCCGGCATGGCCACAGCAGAGCAGTTGCACGAGTCCGTCGAAGGGCTGACGATCACCGCACTACTGCGACGCAACGCCCAGCAGTACGCTGAGCGTCCGGCGCTGACCACCGGAATCGGCCCGGACGCCGGGACCCTGACCTGGTCGCAGCTGCGCGCCGAGGTCGCCGCGGTCACCCGTGGCCTGGTGACCCTGGGACTGAACCGGGGCGACCGCATGCTCATCGCCATGTCCAAGCGGGCAGAGCACTGGATCGCCGACTTGGCCGCCGTCCATGCCGGTGCCCTGCCCTGCAGCACGTACGACACGCTGAGCACCGAGCAGATCGGCGCCCTGGCCCGGCACAGCGCGGCCGCCGTCGTCGTCCTGGAGGGCGAGGAACAGATGCGGCGGTGGCGTCCGGTCCTGGACGACCTGCCGAACCTGCGCGCCGTCGTCGTGCTCGACTGGGACGCCGCCCCTGCCGACGACCCGCGTTTCGTCAGCTACACGGCCGTACGCGGCGCGGTGCCTCCTGACGACGCCGGGTTCGAGGAACTCACGGACGCCGTCACCACCGACCATCCGCTGACCCTTGCCTACACCTCGGGTACCACCGGTGACCCCAAGGGTGTGGTGCTCTCCCATCGCAACGTGATCCACGAGTGCCTGATGCAGGACCAGCTCGTCAAGGTGCCGGACCACCCGCGCTCGGTCGCGTACCTTCCCCTGGCCCACATCGCCGAGCGGGTCCTGGGCGTCTACATGCCCATCTGCAACGCGGGCCACGTCACGATCTGCCCGGAACCCGATCAACTCCTGCCCACGCTCCTCACGGTGCGGCCGCACGGCTTCTTCGGCGTGCCCCGCGTGTGGGAGAAGCTCGCCGCCGGCCTGCAGGCGAAGCTCGCGGCACTGCCCGAGGAACAGTCGGCGGCCATGGAACAGGCCCGGAAGACCGCGCTGGAGGCGTACCTGCTCCGCTCCGACGGCAAGGACGTCCCGACGGAGCTCGCCGAGGTGTTGGAGCAACTCGACACCCGGGTGATGCGGCCCGTCCGGGCCGCGATCGGACTCGACGCATGCCACCGGGCCTTCAGCGGCGCGGCACCCGTTCCGACCCGCGTACTGGAGTTCCTGGCGAGCGTGTCCCTGCCGGTCTACGAGGTGTGGGGACTGAGCGAGACCACCGGCGCGGCAACGGTCAGCACCCCCGGGGCCTTCGCACTCGGCTCGGTCGGGAGGCCGGGACCGGGCATCGAGGTCAAGGCAGCCGATGACGGCGAACTCCTCGTCAGGGGACCGGTCGTGTTCGCCGGCTACCTGCAGAGCGACGGTGGCATCGAGCCCGCGACCGATATGGAGGGCTGGCTGCCCACCGGAGACGTGGGAGGGGTCGATTCACGTGGCTTCGTCACCATCACCGACCGCAAGAAAGAGATCATCATCACCGACGGCGGGAAGAACATCGCCCCCACCAAGATCGAGTCCCTCCTGCGGGCGCACCCTCTGATCGCCCACGCCGTCGTCATCGGGGACCGGCGGCGCTACGTCACCGCGCTGCTGGTACTGGACGAGGAGGCGGCCCCGCTGTGGGCACGGGCGAACGGTATCGACGACGCGTCAGGTGTCGACGCGCTGGCCCGTCACCCGAAGGTCCACGCGGCGCTCGACCAGGCCGTGGCCGAGGCGAACGCGGTGCTGTCGCGCACGGAGCAGGTGAAGAAGCACCGTGTCCTCGCCGGCCCCTGGACCGCGGAGACCGGCGAGCTGACACCCAAGCTGAGCCTTCGCCGCCGCGCCATAGACGAAGCGCACGCCGCCACGATCGAGTCGATGTACACCTAGGTCCGGCACACCGCGACCACGGAAGGAAGCACCACATGGGCGTTCAACGCCAGGCCCCGCGCCGCAGGATGGAGCCGGACGCCCGGCGAGCCGAGATCCTCGGCGTCGCCCGCAGGCTGTTCGGGGCCAAGAGCTACAGCACGGTGTCCATCGCGGACATCGCCTCCGAGGCGGGGGTGGCCCGTGCCCTGGTCAGCCACTACTTCGGCGGGAAGCGGCAGCTGTACTTGGAGGTGGTCCGGCAGATGATGGTCGTGCCGGAGTCCGTCTCGCAGCGGCTGCCCCCGACCACCGCGGAAGAGCGCGTATCGATCTGCGTCGACCGGTGGCTCGAGGTCGTCGAACGCAACCGGGAGATGTGGCTGTCCGCGATCGGCCTGGAAGCGCTCGGCAACGACCCGGAGATCGACCAGATCATGCTCGAAGCCGACGAGATCGCGACCGACCGTGTCCTCGAGGCCGCCATGATGGCCGACGTCACCGAGGGCCGGGAGAAGCTCCGGGCGATGATCCGCGCCCACAGCAGCATGCTCAAAGCCGCCTCCCGCGAATGGCTCGTGCGCGGCACCCTCAGCCGCAGCGACCTGCACGTGATGCTCACCCGCACCGTTCTCCACCTGGTCGACACGGTCTATCCCGCCCTGCGCGACAAGTGACTCCACCTTCAGCACCCCTGCCGAGGAGAGAACTCCATGCCCCGAGTCCTGTCAGATGAACGCCGAGACCTGGTCAAGGCGATCGCCGACTTCTGCCGCCGCGAGTGCGGAACGAAGGAACAGCGCGACAAGCTGACCGCGAACGGTCAGGAGCAGCACAACCAGGCCCTGTACGAGAAGATGGCACACCTGGGCTGGCTCGGCATCGCGATTCCGGAGGAGTACGGAGGCGGGGGCCAGGGAATGACCGATCTCTGCCTGTTCCTCCAGGAGACCTCGTACGGGCTGGCCCCCATCAGCGGTTTCGGCACCACCGTCATCGCGGCCTCCGCCTACGAGAAGTTCGGCACCGAGGAGCAGAAGCGCACCGTACTCGAAGGCGTGGCGGCCGGCCGGGTCGAGGCCATCTCGATGTCGGAACCCGGTGCCGGCTCCGACGTGGGCGCCCTGGCCTGCCGTGCGGAACGCACCACCGGCGGGTACCTGGTCAACGGCCAGAAGACCTGGTGCTCCAACGCTCACTTCGCCGACCACATCCTGCTGATCGCCCGCACGGAGCAAGGTGAGTCGAAACACCACGGAATCACCCAGTTCATGGTGCCGGCCGACGCCGACGGCCTCCAGATCAGAGGCATCGACACCATGGGCGGCAAGGACGTCAACGACCTCTACTTCACCGACTGCTTCCTGCCCGACTCCGCGGTGGTCGGCGAGCCCGGACAGGGCTGGACGCAGCTCATGGCCGGGCTGAACCTGGAACGGATGATCCTCGCCGCCCTGATGCTGGGCGTCGCACGACGGGCCTTCGACGACACCCTCACCTATGTCCGCCAGCGCGAACAATTCGGCCGTCCCATCGGCTCCTTCCAAGCGCTCAAGCACCGGATCGCCGACATGGCCACCGAACTCGAATGCGCCCAGTTGCTCCTCGACGACGTCGCCCGTGCGATCGACGCCGAACCCGGTCGGGTGTTCGCGCGCGAAGCGTCCATGGCGAAGCTCAAGTGCACCGAGTTGGCCAAGCACGTGACACTCGAAGGCATGCAGATGATGGGCGGCTACGGATACGCCACGGAATACGGCATGGAAGCCCTGCTCCGTTCGACCGTCGTGTCCACGGTGTACGGCGGCACCAGCGAGATCCAGCGGGACATCATCGGCAAGACCTACGGACTGTAGGGGCCGCGATGCTGACCACACGCTTCTGCGAGACGTTCGGCGTGGAACACCCGATCGTCCAGGGCGGCATGCAGTGGGTGGGCCGGGCGCAACTCGTCGCCGCAGTGGCCGAGTCGGGCGCGCTCGGCTTCCTGACGGCTCTGACCCAACCGACACCGGAGGCGCTCGTCGAGGAGATCGCACGCTGCCGGGAGATGACCGACAAGCCGTTCGGCGTCAACCTGACCATCCTGCCGTCGATCAACCCGCCCCCGTACGACGAATACCGCCGTGCGATCATCGAATCCGGCGTGAAGGTCGTCGAAACCGCCGGCTTCAACCCCGCGGAGCACCTTCCGGAGTTCCGCGCCCACGGTGTCAAGGTGCTGCACAAGTGCACCAGCGTCCGGCACGCGGTGAAGGCCGAGAAGATCGGCGTCGACGGCGTGAGCATCGACGGCTTCGAATGCGCCGGCCACCCCGGTGAGGACGACGTCCCGGGCCTCGTCCTCATTCCCGCGACCACGCAACGGGTGTCCATTCCGGTGATAGCGTCCGGCGGCTTCACGGACGGGCGCGGTCTGGTGGCCGCTCTCGCCCTGGGCGCCGAGGGCATCAACATGGGCACCCGCTTCCTGTGCACTACGGAATCCCCCGTACACCGGCGTGTCAAGGAACAGATCGTCGCCAACAGCGAACTCGACACCGAGCTGATCTTCCGTCCCCTGCGCAACACCGCCCGGGTGGCGAGCAATTCGGTCAGCAGGAAGGTCGTCGACATACTCCACGGCGGAGGCCAGTTCCCGGACGTACGGGAGCTGGTTGCCGGGGCCAGGGGGCGCAAGGTGTTCGAGGACGGGGACCTGGACGCCGGCATCTGGAGTGCCGGCCTGGCCCAGGGCCTCATCGGCGACATCCCGACCGTCCGGGACGTCGTGCGGCGGATCGTGGCGGAGGCCGAGGCGCTCATCTCCGGACGGCTGGCCGCCACCCGCCGGGGGTCACCGACCGGAACCGACTAGGCGACCGGGAAGATGCCGGACATCGCCGACGAGCTGAACCGGTGGGTCGAGCAGGGACGCACCTTCGCTGTGGCCCCGGTGGTGGCCGCCGCGCTCGCTGCCTCCGCACGGGGGGAGGCGGCGGCGGTGGCGCGGGTCGTGAGCGATCACGGCGCCGTAGCGCGCCTGGCGCGGTGCGTTTCTTCACACGTCGGACTCAGGAGAGTGGCCGGCGCTGTTACTCACTTTCGGGTGAACGCTCTCGAGGTGCCGGGGTGGCGTGCCCTGGCGATCCCGGGCCTCGGCCCAACGGACACAAGGGGACACGTGCTTCAGCGGCGTCAACACAGTGCATTCAGCACATAAATGCTCAATACAGGCGAGGGTCACCGGGATGTCGGTGGTTGGTAACACCGTTCACGTCGTCTCCACGAACCGGTCGACCGGCCCGCAATCTGTGAGGGCACGGCCGACCGGCCGCGCAACGCACCACGCACCACCACCCCGGGACCTGGATCCCGGGGCCGGCGGTGCCCGCACAAAGCAGGGGGAACCTGTGTCGAAGTCCATCACCGCCCGCCGCCTGACCGCCGGCGCCCTCGCCGTCGGAGCCCTGACCGCCGCACTCGCGGTGCCGGCGTCAGCCGCCGACCACGAGCGTCAGCGGCCCCGCGTCGAGATCACGGACGTCCAGTACGACGCCCCGGGCCGTGACAACCGCTCCAACCGTTCGCTGAACAAGGAATGGGTGGAGATCACCAACAACACCCGCCGCGCGGTCAACCTGAACGGCTGGACCCTCAGGGGCAAGGACGGTGCCCGCTACACCTTCCGCCACTTCCGCCTCGAAGGCCGCGCCACCGTCCGCGTCCACACCGGAGAGGGCCGCGACACCCGCAAGGACGTGTTCCAGGACCGGCGCAACCACGTGTGGGGCAACCGCTCCGACACTGCCACGCTCCGCAACGACCACGGCCGCTTCGTCGATGACAAGTCCTGGGGCCACCACCGCCACGGTGGCCGCCGCTGACGCCCGAACCCACCGGTGACCGTCACTGCCGGTAAGGAGCCCGCCACCCTGAAAGGGGTGGCGGGCTTCCGCTCGTTCCACCCGCGCGTCATCGGCCGGCGTTCGGGGCGTCGGCCGCGCCTCGGGCGCCGGCTGGTTGGCGGCTTTGGGTCTGACCGCACGGCTCCGCGGGCGCCACAATGGCCAGTACATGACATTGGAGGCCGCCGTGGCTCGCACGCGTTCCGACCGTTCCTCGCCCGTCACCGCAACCGCCGCCGTTCTACTGGCCCTGCTGCTCGGCTGGACCGCCGCCCTCGGTCCGGTGGCCGGCGCCGCGCCGCTTGAGAGGCCGGCCGCCTCCGCGGTGCGCGGCGGAGACGTCCTCTACAGCGCGGGCACCCGCTGCACCGTCGGGTTCAACGCGCGTTCCGGGGCCGCCGAGTACGCGCTGCTGTCGGGCCGGTGTGCGCAGGCGGGCGGCACCTCCTGGTACGCCGACGCCGCCCTCACCGTCCCCGTCGGGGTCACCGCGGGGATCAGCTTTCCCGGCAACGACTACGCGACCGTCCGGTACACCGGCACGACGGTCGCCCGGCCGGGCGAGGTCTCCCTGGGTGCGGGGGCGGGCACCCGCGACATCACCGCCGCGGCCCATCCCGTCGTCGGCCAGTCGGTCTGCCACGTCGGACGCACTACCGGACATCGCTGCGGGATCGTCCAGGCGGTCAACGTCACGGTCAACTACGGCGGAGGGAGCGTGAGCGGTCTCTTCCGGTCCAACATCTGCTCCGAACCCGGGGACGCGGGCGGCCCCGCCTTCTCCGGCACCACCGCGCTGGGCATCATCGTCGGCAGCAGCGGCAACTGCAGCTCGGGAGGGGTCACCTACTACCAGCCGGTGGTCGAGTGGCTGTCGGCGTACGGACTGAGCATCTACTGACCGCCGCAAGCCCAGAGCATCCCCTTGCGACGAGACGCCCCGTCTCGTATGGTGGGGTCATGGCTTTCCTCTTCTTCGTCTGAGTCCGGGCACGGCCCCCGCCGCCGTCTCTGCTGCCCGTAGACCCCTCGAACCACCAGGGAAAGAGCCATGCCCGACCGCGCTCGTACCGTGCTGCCCACCACCGTCCCCGCCGTGGCGCAGCTGTCCGTCAAGTCCGTCACCAAGTCCTACGGCACCCGGACCGTCTTCGACCAGGTCTCCTTCACCGTCCGGCCGGGCGAGAAGGCCGCCGTCGTCGGTGAGAACGGCTCCGGCAAGTCCACCTTGCTGCGGCTGCTCGCCACGGCCGAGACGCCGGACGCCGGGGAGGTCACCGTCCGTTTCCCCGGCGGGACGGGCCATCTCGCCCAGACCCTCGACCTCGACGCCGACCGCACCGTGCAGGACGCCGTCGACCTCGCGCTGACCGAACTGCGCGACATGGAGCGAAGGCTCCGTACCGCGGAGCAGTGCCTCGCCGACGCGACGGACGAGCAGCTGGCCGCATACGGCGAGCTGCTGACCGCTTACGAGGAACGCGGCGGATACGGGGCGGACGCCCGTGTGGACGCCGCCATGCACGGGCTCGGGCTGGCGGGGATCACCCGGCAGCGCCCGCTCGGCTCACTGTCCGGCGGCGAGCAGTCGCGCCTCGCCCTCGCCTGCGTCCTGGCCGCGGCTCCCGAACTGCTGCTCCTGGACGAACCGACGAACCACCTCGACGCGACGGCCGTGCGCTGGCTCGAGGAACACCTGCGCGCACACCGCGGCACCGTCGTCGCGGTCACCCACGACCGCGGCTTCCTGGAGCGCATCGCCACCACGATCCTCGAGGTCGACCGGGACGAGCGCACCGTGCGCCGGTACGGTGACGGCTGGGACGGGTATCGCGCCGCGAAGGCCGCCGCCCGCCGCGGAGCCGAGCAGCGGTACGCGGACTGGGTCGAGGAGGTGGCCCACGCGCAGGAGCTGCTGCAGGCCGCGGGCAGACGGCTGGCCGTCACCGGCCGCGACCCGAAGCAGGGCTTCGGCAAGCACCGCCGCTCCAGCGAGGCGAAGCTCGGCGGGCAGGTGCGCTCGGTGCGGGAGCGTTTGGAGCGGCTGCGGCGCAACCCGGTGGCGAAGCCGCCCGTACCGCTCCGGTTCACGACGGCGCTGCCGTCGGCGGTCGGCGGCCCCGTCCAGGGCACCCTCGCCGAACTCGACGACGTACGGGTCGGGAAACGGCTGCGCCTGGACGGGCTGCTGACGATCGAGCCCGGGGGACGCCTCCTCGTCACGGGTGAGAACGGCGCGGGCAAGACGACGCTGCTCCGCGTCCTGGCGGGCGAACTGCGGCAGGACTCCGGTACGGTGCGCCGGCCCGCCCGCATCGGCTACCTCGCCCAGGAACTGCCCGCGCGGGCCACGCGGCTGCCGCTGCTCGCCGCGTTCGCCGCCGGGCGGCCCGGACTGCCGGAGGAGTACGCCGAACAGCTCCTGTCCCTGGGGCTGTTCCGCGAACAGGACCTGCTCGTGCCCGTGGCCGCCCTGTCCGTGGGGCAGCAGCGGCGCCTGCAGATCGCGACCCTGGTGACCCGGCCCGCGGACCTGCTCGTCCTCGACGAGCCGACCAACCACATCGCACTCGACCTGGCCGAGGACCTGCAGGCGGCGCTCGCGGCGTACCCGGGGGCAGTGGTCGCGGTCTCGCACGATCGCGGCTTCCGGGCGCGCTTCGAAGCCGAGCAGCTGGAACTGCACGCCGGCCGCAGACGCTGACCGGTCGTCGCACACCGGCGCGGGCCGGGCCGCACGGTCAGGTCACGGCACGGATCGAGCGGCCCGCCCAGGACGGGGCCGGTTCGGTCAGCTCCGAGAAGCGGTGCCGGACCGCGTCCGGGAACCCGGCGGCCCGGCCCGCCCGCTGGTCGACGTGGACCGCGAGCAGTTCGGTCGTCGCCACCGGGGCCGCGTCGGGCATCGGCTCCGACCCCGGTTCGGAGACCACGTACATCTCGTGCACGAAGCGCGCCTTGCGTTCCGCCGCTCCCAGTACGCGGGTGCGGACGGCCAGGTGGGTGCCCTCGGGCACCTCCTGGAGGTAGCGGACGTGGGACTCGACCGTGTACAGGGAACAGCCCGTGGCCTCGCGGTAGCCGGAGTCCAGGCCCGTCTCGATCATCAGCGCGTCCGTGGCGTGCCCGAAGACGAGGACGTAGAACGCCTCGCTCATGTGGCCGTTGTAGTCGACCCACTCCGGGCGGACCGTGCTGTGGAACAACGGGAGCTTCGTCACCGGGGGTTCTCCTCGCGGTCCAGGCGGCCGGTGGCGCGCAGCACTTCGACGACCCCCCGGTCGCGTTCGGCCACCAGGTCCGCGATGGAGCGGCCGTCCGCCGCCTCGTCGCAGCCCGCCACCACGGCGTCGTACAACTCCTTGTCCAGCTCCGGCGCTTCGAGGCGCGTCCACGGCGACTTCAGGGACGGGCCGAAATGGTCCAGCATGTGCGCCATGCCGCCCTCGCCGCCCGCGAGCGCGAACGTCAGCATCGGTCCCATCACGGCCCAGCGCAGCCCGGGGCCCTCGGTGATCGACAGGTCGATGTCCCGGACCGTCGCCTCGCCGTTCGCGACCATGTGCAGCGCCTCGCGCCACAGGGCCTCCTGGAGGCGGTTCGCGATGAAGCCCGGTATCTCGTTGTCCATCGTGATCACGGACTTCCCCGCGGCCTCGTAGAAGCGGGAGGCCCAGGCGACCGCCGTCGCGTCGGTGTGCTCGCCGCCGACGACCTCGA
Source organism: Streptomyces sp. NPDC048171 (assembly GCF_043202655.1). NCBI lineage: Bacteria > Bacillati > Actinomycetota > Actinomycetes > Kitasatosporales > Streptomycetaceae > Streptomyces > Streptomyces sp. NPDC048171. The sequence continues at coordinate 474,470 of NZ_JBIDAU010000007.1, read as the reverse complement.
CCAGCGGGATGAGGTAGGGCGGGTTGAAGGGGTGCCCGACAACCAGGCGCGACGGGTCCGCGGCCGTCGTCTGCATGTCGGTCATCGGATAGCCGGAGGTGGAGGAGGCGATGACGACGCCGGGCGGTGTCGCCGCGTCCAGGCGGGCCAGCAGATCGCGCTTGAGGTCGAGCTTCTCGGGCGCGCTCTCCTGGACGAACTCCGCCTCGGCCACGGCCTGTTCGAGGGTGTCGGTCACGGTGAGGCGGTCGGTCGACGCGCCCTCGGCGAGGCCGAGCGAGGCGAGCGTGGGCCACGCCGCGTCGACCAGGCGGCGCAGCCTCCGGCCGGCGTCGGGCGCCGGGTCCCAGGCGGTCACGTCGTAGCCGCGGGCCAGGAAGTGGGCGACCCAGCCGCCGCCGATGACTCCGGCGCCGACGCAGGCGACCCGGCGGACGTGCTCCGGCGCGGTGAACTCCGGTGATGAGGTCATGAGAGGGATCCTTCGTCGTGGCGGCGGGCTACTTGCGCGGCTTGAGGCCGAGAGTGGCGCGGGCCTCGTCCGGAGTCGCGACGCGCGCGCCGATCGACTCGGTGATGGTCACGGCGCGCTCGACGAGCTGCGCGTTGGTCGCCTTGTTGCCCTTGCCGAGGTACAGGTTGTCCTCCAGGCCCACGCGGACGTGGCCGCCGAGCAGGATCGACTGCGCGACCCACGGCATCTGCATCCGGCCGAGCGCGAAGCTCGCCCATCGCGCGCCGTCCGGCAGCATGTGGACCATCGACTGGAGCACTCCGGGGTCCGCGGGCGCGCCCCACGGGATGCCCATGCACAGCTGGAACACGGTCGGGTCGTCGAGCAGCCCCTCCGCGAGCAACTGCTTGGCGAACCAGAGCTGTCCGGTGTCGAAGATCTCCAGTTCGGGCCGCACGCCCAGCTCCTGGATGCGTCGCGCGCCCGCACGCAGCATGTCGGGCGTCGAGACGTAGAGGTTCGAACCGTCGCCGAAGTTCAGCGAGCCGCAGTCCAGTGTGCAGATGTCGGGCAGCAGGTCCTCGACGTGCGGGAGGCGCTCCAGACCGCTGACGAGGTCCGTGCCGGGGAGGTGGGTGAGCGGGTCGTCCGGGTCGATGACCAGGTCGCCGCCCATGCCGGCGGTGAGGTTGATGACGACGTCGGTGCCGGTCTCCTTGACGCGTTCGACGACCTCCCGGTACAGCTTCGGGTCGCGGGACGGGTCGCCGGTCTCCGGGTCGCGTACGTGGATGTGGACGACGGCCGCTCCGGCGGCGGCCGCCTCGACGGCGCTCCTGGCTATCTGCTCCGGGGTGACGGGGACGTGGGGGCTTTTGCGAACGGTGTCGCCGGCGCCGGTGAGCGCGCAGGTGATGATGACGTTCTCGGTCATGGGCATGCGGGGGCCTCCCGAATTCTGGCTCCGTGGCTGCTGGAACTAGTCGGCCAGGATCGTGTGCGTGACGTGTGTGGTCAGTGCCGCGTGCATCGCGTCCGCGGCGCTGTCGGACGACGGGCCGCTCACCGAGAGGACGTGCGTCGCCAGGCCGTCGATCAGCGCGGTCAGCGTCAGTGCCGCGGCCTGCGGATCGACGTCGGCGCGGAACACGCCCTGTCCGACACCTCGGCGTACGACGTCGGCGACGGTCTCCCGCCACTGCCGGTAGTACTCGGAGTGCAGTCGGCCCACTCCCGTGGAGCGCGCGGCCTCGGCCCACAGGTCGAGCCAGACCGCCCACTGGCGGCGCTGCTGCGCGGTGCGCGGCGTCTGCAGCGCGATGAGCTGGCGCAGCTCCGCCGCCGCGTCGTCCGCCTCGGCGAGACGGGCGGCACGGCGCGCGGTGTCCTCGTCCATGCACCAGCGCACGGCCGCTTCGAGGAGTTCGGCGCGGCCCGGGAAGTGGTAGTGGATCGCGGCGCTGCTGGTGGCACAGGCGCGGGCGATGTCCGCGACCCGCACCGCGTGGAATCCGTGCTCGGCGATCAGCCGGACCGTCTCGCGGACGATCTGCAGTGGTCGCCCGCCCTGGACGTCGGCGACCGGCGCGGTCTCCTTCGCGAGTGGCCGGGCGCCGAGCAGCCAGCCCGCGTCGACGCGGCCCTCGTCGGCGATCCGTGCCAGCTCCGCGGCCGTGAAGCGGCGGGTGCCGCTCAGGGAACGCGAGAGCTTGGAGGGATCCATGACGACACGGCGCGCGAACTCGCGCTGGCTGACGCCCGCGTCCGAGATGACCTCACGGACGCGGGCGGCGGTGTCGGCGGCAGGCGCGCCTTCGATGACGTCGTCGGTTTCCACGGGCCACGACCTTAGAGGCGTGTTGCGGAAAACTCAACAGCGGAAACGACTCACAGCGCGCTGACGTCGTTGTTGAGCTTCTGATTGATGGATCAGTCAGTGGTAGGTGACGGTGAGTTTCGCCTCGGCACCGGGCACGAGGAAGACATACGCCGTGGCGCCGGGGGCGCGGGTGAACCGGAGCTTCAGCTGGGTGGTGCCGGCCGGGTCGAGGGCCCGCAGCCCGGCGCCGGAGAACTCCGTGGAGGACGCGGTGCCCGACGTGAACCGCGGGACGGTGGCGATCCCGGTCGCGGTCGAGGACGCGGACCAGTCCGCGGGTTCGATCGTGCACGCGCCGAGGCAGCCGGTCTGCGCGTCCACCGTCAGGGAGTTGGCGGCGGGGTTCCCCCACGGATCGCCGCTGCCGCTCGCGTGCGTGACGGACAGCCTGGCACTGTCGACGACCGCGTCGTCCGGGAGCGAGGAGGTGTCGAAGGAGAGCACCGCCCGGTTGTGCCTGCCGTCCGCGCCCCGGCCCACGCCCAGCCCGTAGAGGGACTCCAGCGTGCCGACCGCCGGGCCGGCGCCGTCCGCGCCCGCCTTGACGTAACCGTCGCGGCTGTCGTCGTTCGCCAGGGTCACCGTCCGGGTACCGGGGTCCGGGCCGGGATCGGTTCCCGCGTCGAGGCCCCAGAACCGCGTGATGTGGTGCGCGGCGCAGACGTTCACGTCGAGGACGTAGGCGGCGGCCCGTCCGCACTGGCCGCTTCCGCTGCCCGGGTCGACGGGCTGGCCGTGACCCATGCCGGTGATCTCGAACGACTCGACGACCGGGCGGCCCGTGGCGTCCTCGTAGACCAGGTGCGGGTAGCCGCCGACGGTGTCCGAGGTCTCCGGGGTGGTGTCGGTGCCGTGGACGTCGGTCCACTGCTCGACGAGTTCGCGCCGGTTCACGGGTGCCACCGTGGTGTCGGTGGTGCCGTGCCAGACGGACAGGGTCGGCCACGGGCCGCCGTGGGACGAGGCGCCGCGCACCAGGTCGCCCCACTGCGCGGGCGTCCGGTCCGAGCCGGGACTCATGCAGCCGAAGGCCTGGGTCAGGCTCGTGGCGCACCGCGACGGGATCCCGGCGACGACCGCGCCGCCGTCGAACCGGTCGGGATACGCGGCCATCATCGCGGACGTCATGGCCCCGCCGGCCGACAGCCCCGTGACGAACGAACGGTCCGCCGCCACTCCGCTGTCGGCGCGCATCCGGTCCATCATCTGGACGATGGAGAGAGCCTCTCCGGAGCCGCGCGATGTGTCGCCGTTCTCGAACCAGTTGAAGCACGAGTTGGCGTTGTTCGCGCTGCGCTGCTGGGGGAGCAGCAGGGCGAACCGCAGACGGTCGGCCATCTCCGTCCAGCCCGTCTCGTCGTCGTAGGCGGCCGCGTTCTGCGTGCATCCGTGCATCGCGACGACGAGTGGACGGCCTGCCGGCAGGCCGTCCGGGACGTACCGGAACATCTGCAGGTTGCCGGGGTTGGAGCCGAACCCGGTCACCTCCTGGAGTCCGGCCGCGCGGGCGGTTCCCGCGGGCACGGACAGGAACGCCGCCGCGGCGATCAAGACGGTCAGCAGGGCCGCCCAGACACGGACGCCGCCTCGCGCCGGCGGCGGCATGGCTGACGGAGACGGATGGGTGTGGGACATCGCAACACTCCTACGGACCTGGGGAATTGTGACGTGGATCTCACCGGTTGGCTGGACAGTAGGACCGTCCCTTCGACGCGACGACCGGTTCGGACCACACACGGAGCCCTCGCTTGCTGTGCCGAAGGCACATGGCTCCGGACTCCCACCGATTTCCCACGCGCATCGCACGTGATGGTGACGGCGCGCGGGCACCGTGGGGGCCATGGCGACACTGGACGAGCAGGCCCGGGTACTCCGCTTGCTGCAGCGCACCGGCTTCGGGGGTGGCGGGGAGGCCGTCCCGGCGCAAGGCGGCGCCGGGGAAGGGTGGGATCAGACACTGGAGCGGGTCCTCGATCCCGCCGACGACCCCGATGCCCCGTCACCGCCCGATCTCGGCCCGCTGCCCGAGCGCGGCAAGGCCGGCGACAAGACCGCCGACGGCCGGCGGCAGGCCTATCGGAGTGCCGTCCGCGAGCAGCGCGAGGAGCTGACGATCTGGTGGCTCGACCGGATGACCGCCACCGGGCGGCCGTGGATCGAGAAGCGGACCCTGCTGTGGCACGACCACTGGGCGACGTCGATCCAGAAGGTCAAGTCCGGCAGGGCGATGCTCGCGCAGAACCAGACACTCCGCAGGCTAGGCGCGGGAGAGTTCCGGACGATGGCGCGGGCCATGGTCCAGGACCCGGCCCTGATGCTGTGGCTCGACGCCTCGGGCAACACCGCCGAAGCACCCAACGAGAACCTCGCCCGCGAGCTGATGGAGCTCTTCGTACTCGGCGTGGGCCACTACGAGGAGGAGGACGTGCGGCAGGCAGCCGCCGCGCTCACCGGCTGGAGCGTGGACCGCCGTGGGGACGGCGACTGGAGCGCGCGCTTCCGTCCCCAGCGGCACGCCGACGGCGCACAGACCGTACTCGGCAGGCGGACCGACTTCACCGCGACGGCGCTGGTGGATCATCTGGTTGCCCGGCCCGAATGCCCGCGCCACGTGGCCTCCCGGCTGTGGGCGCGACTGGTCTCGGCCGACAGCGGCCCCTCGGACGGCAGCCTCGACCGGATCGCCGCCGCCGGTGACCTGACCGCCGTGGTGCGGGCAATCTTCGACGACCCGGCGTTCGCCGATTCAGCGAACGTCGTCGTCAAGCAGCCCGTGGAGTACGTGGTGGGCACGCTGCGCGCGCTCGGCGTCCGGCCGGCCCGCCTGGAGCGGAAGGCCCGCGGACAACTCCTGCGGACGCTGAGCGGTCTCGGTCAGGTGCCCTTCGCACCGCCCAGCGTCGGTGGTTGGCCGCACGGCACCGCATGGCTCACCACGGCGGCGGCCCGCGTGCGCATCGGCTTCGCGCAACAGGCCGTACGCCAGGGGGACCTGAGCGCGGTGGAGAAAGCGCCTGCGAAGGAACGCCCCGAGGTACTGGCCCGACTGCTCGGCGTGCACCGCTGGAGCGAACGCACCGCCGCTGTTCTCGCCGGCGCGGCGGGCGAGCCGGACCGCGTCGCGGCGATCGCCCTGACCGCGCCCGAGTACCTCGTGCACCCGTGACTCCCGCTCACTGCCCGACGCACCGATCCGCACGCCGTGAAGGAGTACCCGGTGGACACCTGGACCCGACGCAAGTTCCTGACCACGAGCGGCGTGACCGCGGGAGCCGCACTGGCGGCGGGCGCCACGGCGTACACCGTCGACCAACTGCTGGCCTCCGGTGCTGCCGAACCCCGGGCCACCGATGCCAAGGTCCTCGTCCTCGTGACCCTGTACGGCGGCAACGACGGCCTGAACACCGTCGTCCCGGCCTGGGACAAGGCATACCACGACCTGCGTCCCGACCTCGCCTACGGTGAGGACGAAGTGCTGCCGCTCGGGGAGGAGTTGGGGCTGAATCCCGGCATGAAGGGCTTCAAGGGGCTGTGGGACGACGAGCAACTGGCCGTCGTCCGGGGCGTTTCGTACCCCCGCCCCGACCACAGCCACTTCCGCTCGATGTCGATCTGGCAGACCGCCTCGCCCTCCGGCCCGCTGCCCACCGGCTGGCTCGGCCGCTGGCTGGACACGGCCGAGGACCGCGACCCGCTGCGTGCCGTGTCCATCGGCGCCACCCTGCCTCCGCTGCTCGCCGGGGAGAAGACGGCGGGCGCCGCCGTACAGCTCGGAGGTGCCCGGCTCGCCGCGCCCTGGCAGCGGGTGTGCAAGGAACTGGCGGTGGCTCAGGAAGGTGTGCACCCGTTGCAGGCCCGTGCGGCGGCTTCCCTGGGGGACCTGAACACGGTGGTGAGCCGGTTCGGAGGCCGGTCGCGCGACGACGACACCGGTGCTCCGCAGGACCCCGACGAGCCGCGCGACGACACGGACGGTGAGGACGACGGTGGCGGCTCGGCCGGATCGCAGGGGCAACTCGCGGCCCAGCTGGCGGTGGTGGCCGAGGCGATCCGCACGGGCGCGCCGACCCGGGCGTACAGCGTGAGCCTCGGCGGCTTCGACACCCACGCGGCCGAGAAGAACACCCAGTCGCGGCTGCTCGGCCAGCTGGACGACGCCGTCACCGGCTTCCTGCGGCAGGTGCGCGGCGAGAACGTGGTGGTCGCCGTCTACTCGGAGTTCGGGCGCCGCGCCCGCGCCAACGCGAACCAGGGCACGGACCACGGCACTTCGGGCCCCGTGCTGATCCTCGGCGAACCGGTCCGCGGCGGCTTCTACGGCGATCAGCCGAGCCTCACCGGGCTCCAGGACGACGACCTGGCCACGACCACGGACTTCCGGGACGTGTACGCGACGCTGCTGGCGCGGGTGCTCGACGCCGACCCCGGGCGGATCCTGGACGGACACGACCGGACGCTGGCCTTCCTGTAGCGACCGCCGGGGCGGTCACGCCCGCGCGGGGGCGGGCAGGCGCACGGTCACCCGGGTCCCGCTCCCGACCGTGCTCGCGACGTCGACCCGCCCTCCGTGGGCATCCACGACCGCCGCCACGATGGCGAGGCCGAGACCGCTGCCGTGGCCGCCGCGAGCCCGATCGGCACGGTAGAAGCGATCGAACACCTTGGGCAGCGACTCGGCCGGGATACCCGCACCGTCGTCCGCCACGGTCAGCTCCGTCGAGCCGTCCTCCGCCGTCCGCACGGTCACCCGGGCCCCGGTTCCCTCGGCCGTGTGGGCGCGGACGTTGCCGAGCAGGTTGTCCACGACACGGCGCAGTTGCTCCCCGTCCCCCTCGACCACGGCCGGCCGCTCGGCGTCCAGCGCGACGGGGTACCGGGGAGCCGCCGCCCGAGCCGCGGCGACCGCCGCCCGCGCCACCTTCGTCACGTCGACGGGGAGCCGCTCGGGCGCCCGTACCGTGTCGAGGCGGGCGAGCAGGAGGAGATCGTCCACGAGTCGGCGCATCCGCAGCGCCTCGTCCGTGATGCCGTCCATGGCCCGGCCGAGGTCGGCGGGATCGCCGAGCGCCCCCTGAGCGTGCAGATCCGCGTAGCCGAGGATCGCCGTCACCGGTGTGCGCAGCTCGTGCGAGGCGTCGGCGACGAACTGGCGCAGCCGGCCCTGGGTCGCCTCCTGCTCGTCCAGCATGGTGTTGAGCGCGAGGCCGAGCCGGCCCACCTCGGTGTCCTCGTCCGCCGGCGCGACGCGGAGCCCGCCGTCCCCGCCCGCGATGGCGTCGGCGTCCCGCGCCATCGACTCCAGGGGCCACAGCCCGCGCCGCAGCAGCCACAGACCGGACACGGCGAGCAGTACGAGCGCTCCGGCGGTCGCGGCGCCTTCCACCAGCAGGAGCCGGTGCAGCGTGCCGTCGACCGAGGACAGCGGCACGGCGGTCACCAGTGTGCCGCGGCGCTCGGGCAGCGGACGGGTCAGCAGCCGGTAGTCGGGGCCGCCACCGTTTTCGGAGGCCACCGTGACCGGGGCGCCGGCCGCGTCCTCCGGCTTCTCCGGCACCCGCGGCGGCGCGTCCCCGGGATCACGCAGGCCCGGTGCCAGCGGTGCCACGTCGCCGTTCGGCCGGCGGATCTCGATGAAGTACTCGGAGACGCCGAGCATCCGTGCATCCGCCGCGAGCCCCTGCGCGGGAGGTCTTCCGTTGCGTATCTGCTTGACGACCTGCGCCTGCACCCCGCGCAACGACGTGTCCGTGCGGTCCAGGAGATGGTCCCGCAGGGACACGTACACGACCGCGTCCAGGGCGGCCAGGACCACCGCGGTCAGCGCGAGGACCGCGAGCAGCAGCCTCCCCCGCAGGGACCGCGGTGGCCGGGACCCCGCCACGGCCATCGGTCACGCCTCCGGCGCGCGCAGCACGTAGCCGATGCCGCGGCGGGTGTGGATCAGCGGCCGGCCCCGCGAGTCGATCTTCCTGCGCAGGTAGGAGATGTACGACTTCAGCACGGCCGTGTCCCCGGTGCCGTACTCCCATACGCGGTCCATCAGTTGCTCGTGGGTCAGCACGCGGCCCGCGTTGGCGAGCAGATGGTGCAGCAGCCGGTACTCGGTCGGCGACAGCTCCACCAGGTGCCCGGCCCGGCGCACCTCGTAGGCCACCGTGTCCAGCTCCAGGTCCGCGCACCGCAGTACGGTGCGTTCCGCCGTGCCGCCCGGACCCTCGACGCGGCGCAGCACCGCGCGCACCCGGGCGGCGACCTCCGCGAGCCGGAACGGCTTGGTGATGTAGTCGTCCGCGCCCAGGTCGAGGCCGCCGACGACGTCCTCCCCGCTCTCACGCGCCGTCAGGAACACCACCGGTACCCGTTCGCCGCCGTCGGCCGCGAGCCGCCGGACCACTTCGAAGCCGTCGAAATCCGGCAGCATCACGTCGAGCAGCACCAGATCGGGCCTGCGTTCGCGCACTCTGGCGAGTGCTTCCCGGCCACTGGTCGCCTCGGCCACGTCGTAGCCGAGGAAACGGAGCGAGGTCGCGAGCACGTCGACGATCGCCGGTTCGTCGTCCACCACCAGCAGATGCCTGCCGTCACCTTCCCGCATCCGCCCATCCTGCCAGCCCTCGCCGCGTTCCGGCGCGCCCGGGGTACCGGCAGGCCCTTCGAAACTGTCGGAAGCGATCGATAACGAATTGAGTCCGCGTCTGCACGGCCATTGACCAAGATTCCCGTCTGACTTTACTGTCCGACACCATGAGCTTTCGGTGACGGCACCGAAACTTTCGAAAGGCAGACGATGAAGAAACGTGCGCGCTTGCCCGGACTCGTCGCCACCGCCGCGACGCTCGCCCTGACGCTGAGCCTGTCGGCCTGCGGCGACGGGAACGGCGGGGCGTCGTCCGACGACGGCAAGATCCATGTTCTGGTCTACGGGGACGCGAGCAACAAGGTCGAGCAGCAGATCGTCGACACCTTCAACAAGACGTCCGACGTCAAGGCCGTCCTCGACACCATCCCCGGTGCCGACTACCAGAAGAAGCTCCAGACGATCATCAGCACGCCGCAGGCACCGGACGTGTTCTTCAACTGGGGCGGCGGCAGCATCAAGCCGTTCGTCGAGGCCGACCTGCTGCTGCCGCTCGACGGCCTCATCGAGAAGGACCCGGACCTCGAGAAGAAGTTCCTGCCGTCCGTCTTCGAGAGCGCCGTCGTCGACGGCAAGCCGTATGGCGTCCCGATGCGCGGCACCCAGCCGGTCCTGCTCTTCCACAACAAGAAGGTCCTCGACGACGCGGGCGTCGCGCCGCCCAAGACGTGGGACGAGCTGCTCGACGCGGTGGAGAAGCTCAAGGACGAGGGGGTCACACCGATCGCGCTCGGCGGCGGCGACGTCTGGCCGACCCAGATGTGGTTCCAGTACCTCTACGACCGCACCGCCGGACCGGAGTTGTTCGCGAAGGCCGTCGGGGGCGACAAGAGCGCCTGGGAGAGCGCGGAGAGCAGGAAGGCCCTGGGCATGATCAAGGAGCTGGTCGACACCGGCGCCTTCGGCAAGAACTACGACTCGGTCAAGTACACCAACGGCGGCTCGGTCCAGCTCGTGGCCTCGGGCAAGGCCGGCTTCGAGCTGATGGGTTCCTGGTACTACTCCCAGCAGCTCACGGACCACGAGGAGTTCGCCCGCAAGGACCTCGGATACAGCGCCTTCCCGACCGTCGAGGGCGGCAAGGGCGACCCGGCCGCCGTCGCGGGCAACACCAACAACTACTACTCGGTGATGAAGAAGACCAAGCATCCCGAGGCCGTCGCCGAGTTCCTGAAGCTCATGTACTCCGACGAGTTCGTGAAGGCGCAACTGGACATCGGCAACCTGCCGACCACGACCAACACCGACAAGTTCATCGACGGCTCGGGCACCCCCGAGTACTCGCGCTTCCAGTACGACCTCGTCGCCGACGCCCCGTCGTTCCAGCTCTCCTGGGACCAGGCGTACCCGCAGAAGGCGAGCTCCGACATGCACAAGGCCATCCAGCAGTTCTTCAACGGACAGCTCGACACGGACGGCTTCATCAAGGCCATGCAGGCCCTCCCGACCGACTGACGAACGGCCCATGACCACACAGACCACGAGCGCCCGGCCCGGCTTCGTCTGGGCGCTGCCCGCCGCAGTGTTCTTCGCCCTCTTCGCGATCGTGCCGCTGATCATGGTGGCGGTGCTGTCCTTCATGAGCTGGGACGGCATCAGCCCGCCCGAGTTCGTCGGCACGGACAACTGGTCGCGCCTCGCCGACGACCCGGTCATGCTCGACAGCGTCTGGCTGACCCTGCTGCTGACCGCGCTCGGCGTGGCCCTCCAGACCCCGCTGAGCATCCTGCTCGGCGTCTGGGCCGCCGGGCACCAGCGCAACCGCGCCGTCCTGTCGGTCATCTACTTCATCCCGCTGCTGCTGTCCGCCACGGCCGTGTCCGTGCTGTGGCGGGCGCTGCTCGACCCGAACTTCGGCATCCCGGCCGACGCGACCTGGCTGTTCGGCGACGGAAACCTGTTCGGTGAGCAGGCCACCGCCATCGGGGTCCTCGCGTTCGTCAGCACCTGGCAGTTCACCCCGTTCCACACGCTGATCTACCAGGGTGCCGCCCGCGCCGTCCCGCAGGTGCTGTACCAGGCGGCGGAGGTCGACGGGGCGGGCCGCTACCGGCAGTTCTTCCACATCACACTGCCGCAGCTGCGCACCGCCATGATCACCTCGATGATCCTGATGATCGTCGGCGGCCTGACCACGTTCGAGACGGTCCTCATCCTGACGCAGGGCGGCCCCGGCACCGACACCACGATCAGCGCCTACTACATGTACGACAAGGCGTTCAAGAGCTTCGACTACGGCACCGGCTCCGCGATCGCCCTGGCCCTGGTCGTCGCGGCCACGGTCATCTCGCTGATCGTCGTCCGGGTCTCCGGCTACGACAAGATGCGCAGTTCCATGGAGGGTGTGTCATGAGGCGCCGACCGAACTACCTGGCCGGCGCCGGCTCGCTCGTCTGGCTCCTCCTGGTCGGCCTGCCGCTGTACGTGCTGCTCGCCGCGACCCTGCGCACCCGGCAGGACTACGCCGAGCACGGTCCGGTGTCGATACCGGACAGCTTCACCCTGGACAACTACACCGGCGCCTTCGACTCCGGCTTCGGCCGGTACTTCCTCAACACCCTCGTCGTCACGGCCTGCGTGGTCGGCCTCGTCCTGCTGCTGGTCCCGCCCCTCGCCTACGCCATCGTGCGCAGCCGCGGCCGGGCCACGTCGGCGGTCTTCCGGCTCTTCCTGCTCGGCCTCGCCATCCCCGCCCAGGCGGTGATCGTGCCGATGTTCTACCTGATCAGCGAGGCCGGGCTGTACGACAATCTGCTCGGCGTCATCCTGCCCACGACCGCGTTCTGCCTCCCGATGTCGGCGCTGATCCTCAGCGGCGCCATGCGGGACATCTCCCCGGAGCTGTTCGAGGCCATGACCATGGACGGCGCCACCCCGCGGCGCATGTTCTTCCAGCTCGTGGTGCCGCTGTCGCGCGGCGGACTCTCCACGATCGTCGTGTTCTCCGCCCTCCAGGCGTGGAACGGCTTCCTGTTCCCGCTCGTCCTGACCCAGTCCGACGCCACCAAGGTCGTCACCCTGGGCCTCTACAACTTCCAGACCGAACACGGCATCGACATCCCCGGCCTGCTGGGAGCCGTGGTGCTGTCCATGGTGCCCGTCCTGCTCGTCTACCTGTTCGCCCGTCGCGCCCTGGTCCAGGGCCTGATGGGCGTCGGAGGAAAGTGATCCACAACGTGGCGGTTGAGACCCACCCCGAAATCCCCCTCTGGAACGACCCCGCCCTCTCCGTCACCACCAGGGTGTCCGCGCTCATCGAGGCGATGACCCCCGAGGAGAAGATCGCCCAGCTCTACGGCGTCTGGGTCGGCGCGTCCGACGAGGGCGGAGACGTAGCCCCCCATCAGCACGACATGGAGGAGGCGGTCGACCTCGACGCGCTCCTGCCCACCGGCCTCGGCCAGTTGACCCGGCCCTTCGGCACCGCCCCCGTCGACCCGGCGCTCGGCGCGCTCTCGCTGCTGCGCACCCAGGCCCGCATCGCCTCGGCGAACCGCTTCGGCATCCCCGCCGTCGCGCACGAGGAGTGCCTGGCGGGCTTCGCCGCCTGGGGCGCGACCGCCTACCCCGTCCCGCTGTCCTGGGGCGCCACCTTCGACCCGGACCTGGTCCACCGCATGGCGTCCGCCATCGGCCGCGACATGCGGTCCGTCGGCGTCCACCAGGGCCTCGCACCCGTCCTGGACGTGGTGCGCGACGCCCGCTGGGGCCGGGTCGAGGAGACCATCGGCGAGGACCCGTACCTCGTCGGCACCATCGGCACCGCCTACGTGCGCGGCCTGGAGGGCGCCGGTGTCGTCGCCACCCTCAAACACTTCGCCGGCTACTCCGCCTCCCGCGCCGGACGCAACCTCGCGCCCTCCCCGATGGGCCCGCGCGAGCGCGCCGACGTCCTGCTGCCGCCCTTCGAGATGGCGGTCCGCGAGGGCGGCGCCCGGTCGGTGATGCACGCCTACACCGACACCGACGGCGTTCCCGCGGCCGCCGACGAGGACCTGCTCACCGGGCTGCTGCGCGACACCTGGGGCTTCGACGGCACCGTCGTCGCCGACTACTTCGGCATCGCCTTCCTCAAGACCCTGCACGGCATCGCCGCCGACTGGGCGGAGGCCGCGGGCGCCGCGCTGCGGGCGGGCGTCGACGTCGAGCTGCCCACCGTCAAGACGTTCGGCGCGCCCCTGGTGGAGGCGGTCGCCGCCGGCCGGGTCCCCGAGAAGGTGATCGACCGCGCCCTGCGCCGGGTGCTCACCCAGAAGGCGCTCCTCGGGCTCCTCGACCCGGACTGGAACCCGGTGCCCGCCGCACTGGACGGCGCGGACCTGGACGACCCGGAGGCCCTGCGCGGCCGGATCGACCTGGACGGGCCCCGCAATCGCGAACTGGCCCGCACCGTCGCCGAGGAAGCGGTCGTGCTGCTGAGCAACGACGGCACGCTGCCCCTCGCCCGGCCGCGCCGCATCGCCCTGGTCGGACCCAACGCCGACGAGCCCACCGCCGTACTCGGCTGCTACTCCTTCCCCCAGCACATCGGCGTCCACCACCCCGCCACCCCGGTCGGCATCGACCTGCCCACCCTGCGCGCCACCCTGGCCGCGGAGTTCCCCGACACCGAGTTCACGCTCGCCCACGGCACGGGCGTCGACGACGGCGACGTCTCCGGCATCCCCGAGGCCGTCCGCGCGGCCCGGGAGGCGGACGTCGTCGTCGCCGTCCTGGGCGACCGCGCCGGACTCTTCGGACGCGGCACCAGCGGCGAGGGCTGCGACGTCGAGTCGCTCGCCCTGCCCGGCGCCCAGCAACGGCTCCTCGACGCCCTGCTGGACACCGGCACGCCGGTGGTCACGGTGCTGCTCGCGGGCCGGCCCTACGCGCTGGGCCGGGCCGTGACGGAGGCCGCCGCGATCGTGCAGTCCTTCTTCCCCGGAGAGGAGGGGACCGCCGCCCTCGCGGGCGTGCTCAGCGGGCGTACCGCTCCCTCCGGCCGGCTGCCGGTCAGCGTGCCCCGCGGAGCCGGTGCGCAGCCGACGACCTATCTGGGGGCGCGGCTCGCCCACGCGAGCGAGGTGTCCAGCATCGACCCGACGCCTGCCTTCGGCTTCGGGCACGGCCTCACGTACACCACGTTCGCCTGGAGCGACCTCGCGGTGGACGTGGAACAGGCGCCCACCGACGGCGAGTTCTCGCTGGCGCTGACCGTCCGCAACACCGGCGAACGGCACGGCACCGAGGTCGTCCAGCTCTACCTGCACGACCCGGTGGCCTCCGTCGTCCAGCCGGTTCAGCGCCTCGTCGGCTACACCCGGGTGCCGCTGGCGCCCGGCGAGGCCCGCAGAGTCCGCGCCGTCGTCCCGGCCGACCTCGCCTCCTTCACGGGACGCGACGGCCACCGGGTCGTCGAACCCGGCGCGCTGGAACTGCGGTTCGCCGCGTCCAGCACCGCGCCGCCCCTGACGGCGACGGTCACCCTCACCGGTCCGCCACGGCGGGTCGACCACACACGGCGGCTGCACGCGGTCTTCGGTCAGGAACCGTCGGCGGGCGGCTGAGGCGCCCGGGTCAGCCGCCCCGCAGCACATCGAGCGCCTGGAGCGCGACGTGGAGTTCGGTGCGCTGCTCGCCGGACTCCAGGTCGCGCCCGAGCAACCGCTCGATCGTCCGCAGCCGTTGGTAGACGGTCTCCCGGGACAGCCCGGCCGACCGGGCGGCGACGGTCTTGTTGCCCGCGGCGTCCAGATAGCCGCGCAGGGTCGTCACGAGGTCGGTGCCGTGCCGGGCGTCGTGGTCGAGCAGCCGGCCCAACTGCCGTTCCGCGTAGTCCTGGACCCGGGTGTCGTCGCGCAGCGCGAACAGCAGCCGGCCCAGGCCGACGTCCGCCCGTTCGTGGAAGGAGCGGTCCGGCGGTGGGGGCCGGCCCGGCTCGGTGGCCTCGGCCACCCGGGCCGCCTCGCCGAAGGAACGCGCGACGCCGTCGAGATCCGGGGCGGGGGAGCCGACGCTCACGACAGCGTCCGGAGCGGCGTCCAGCACGCCCCGGCTCAGCCGCTCGACGGCCTCCCGCCAGGGCGGCGACGGGCGCAGCGCCAGCATGACACCCAGGCGGGTGGGGGAGAGCAGGCCGACGAGCGCCCGCGACCCGGACGTGCTCAGCTCCTCGGACAGCCGGGCCTCGGCCGTCGAGGCGTCCTCCTCTCCCGGGAGGTCCGCGAGTACGGCGACGAAGCGGGTGTCCGCCGCGGGCAGCCCGAGGGCCGCGACCCGGGCGCGCGCGTCCGCCGGGGAGCGGTGGCGCCGCTCGGCCAGGTCCCGCAGGGCGGTGCGGTGGGCGCTGCGCTCCCAGGGCGTGGCGTGGGTGAGACGGGCGATGGTGAGGGCCATCGCGGTCCGCTCCAGCACGGTGACGTCCTCGGGTCCAAAGGCCCGGCCCCCGCCCGGCAGCATGACGACCCGCCCCCAGCCCTCGCCCCGGTACTCCACCGGGGCCACGAGCCACCCCTCGGGACCCGCCAGGCCCGTGCGGTCGGTCGCCGGTGTGGTCCGGGAGCGCCGCTCCCATCCGCTGAGCGCGGCCTGCGCCGTACTGCCCGAGGGCTCGCAGACCAGGGCCCGGTGGACCAGGTTCTCCAGCACGACCGTGCGTCCGCTCATCTCCGCCGCCGCGCGCACCACGTCCTGCGGACCGGCGCCGCGCAGGGTGAGCGCGGTGAACGCCTCGTGGACCCGCTGCGTCCTGCGCATCGCGTCCGCCTGGCCGCCGAGGATCAGCGCGTGGACGACCTGCGTGACCTCCAGGAAGTTGACGTCCCGCGCGAGCGTGACGAGGGGCAGCCCGCGCGCCCGGCACGCCTGGACCAGTGCGTCGGGCGGCCGGTGGTAGCGGCGTACCAGCTCGATGACCAGGGCGGCTGCACCGACGTCGGCGAGTTCGTCGACGTAGCGGCGTACCCCCGCCGGGTCCTCGGGCAGGGGCATGCCCGTGGTGAGGACCAGTTCGCCGCCCTTGAGGAACGACGCCGGGTCCGTCAGCTCGGTGACGTGGACCCACCGGACCGGGCGGTCCACGCGGTCGGCGCCGGTGACCACCCGCGGCTCGCCCCCGGCCAGCACCGGCAGGGCCAGCACGTCCGCCACCGTGGGCGGGCGGCCCTCCGGACCCGGGTGCCGGTTCTCGCTCACGGTGCCTCCCTGTGCCCCTGGTCACTCTGACAAGCCTCCTTGACCTGCGCAAGAGCGCTCAGAGGGTCGCGCGGGCGCGGTCCGGCGGCGCGCGCGGCGCCGCACGGTTGACACATCGTCCGGATACCGGGCCCGAGCCGGACAGATCACGCGTTGGCGGGCCCGCCCCGGCGGGAAGGCTCGGGGCACCGCAGCAGACCGACGATCACGCCGGGAGACGAGCATGACCGCACTGTCGCCGCACCTTCGCCAGGCAACGCCCGTGGTGGCCGTCCGGGGCGAGGGCGTCCACATCCATGGCGAGGACGGCCGCCGCTATCTGGACTTCACCGCCGGCATCGGCGTCACCAGCACCGGACACTGCCACCCCAGGGTGGTGGCCGCCGCCCAGGAGCAGGTGGGCACCCTGGTCCACGGCCAGTACACGACCGTCATGCACCAGCCGCTGCGGCGCCTCGTCGACAAGCTCGGCGAGGTCCTGCCGACCGGTCTGGACAGCCTGTTCTTCACCAACTCCGGCAGCGAGGCGGTGGAGGCGGCGCTGCGCCTGGCCCGCCAGGCCACCGGCCGCCCCAACGTGCTGGTCTGCCACGGCGGATTCCACGGCCGCACCGTCGCCGCCGCGTCCATGACCACCTCGGGCACCCGCTTCCGGTCCGGCTTCTCGCCGCTGATGAGCGGCGTGGTCGTCACCCCCTTCCCGACCGCCTTCCGCTACGGCTGGGACGAGGAGACCGCCACCCGCTTCGCCCTCCAGGAGCTGGACTACACCCTCCAGACGATCACCTCGCCCGCCGACACCGCCGCCGTCATCGTCGAGCCGGTCCTGGGCGAGGGCGGCTACGTCCCCGCGACCCGCGCCTTCATGGAGGGCCTGCGCGAGCGCGCCGACCGCCACGGCTTCCTCCTGATCCTGGACGAGGTGCAGACCGGCGTGGGCCGCACCGGCCGCTTCTGGGGCCACGAGCACTTCGGCGTCACCCCCGACATCCTGATCACTGCCAAGGGCCTGGCCAGCGGCTTCCCCCTGTCCGCGATCGCGGCCTCCGAGGAACTGATGGCCAAGGCGTGGGCGGGCTCGCAGGGCGGCACGTACGGCGCCAACGCGGTGGCCTGCGCGGCGGCCTGCGCCACCCTCGACGTCGTCCGCGACGAGAAACTGGTGGAGAACACGGAGGCGATGGGCGCGCGCCTGCGCCGCGGTCTGGAGGAGGTGGCGGCGCGGACACCCGCCATCGGGGACGTGCGGGGCATGGGGCTGATGCTGGCCAGCGAGTTCGTCACCGAGAGCGGGGACCCGGACCCCGGGACGGCCGCCCGGGTCCAGCGGGCCGCGGTCGACGAGGGCCTGCTGTTGCTGCTCTGCGGAGCCTGGAACCAGGTGGTCCGGATGATCCCCGCGCTGGTGATCGACGAGACGGCGGTCGACGAGGGCCTGCGGGCCTGGTCCGCCGCCGTCGAGGCGGGCACGTCGGGGGCGGCGGACCGGTGACCGGACGGCCGCCGTCGTCGTGAGGCGGGCAGGCGCTCCGGTGCCCGGGCCGACCGGGTCCGGCCGTCGGGGCTGGCACGTGGGGCGCGGCGGACCGGGTCCGCCTGCCGAGGCCGGGGCACCGGGAGCGGCCGACCGGTGACCCGACGGCCGTCGCCCGCGCGGGGAGGGCGGGCGGACCCGCTCCGGTGCCCGCGCCGGCCGGGTCCGGCCGTCGAGGCCGGCACGTGGGGCGCGGCGGACCGGGTCCGCCTGCCGAGGCCGACCCACCGGGAGCGGCCGATCAGTGACCCGACGGCCGCCGCCCGCGCGAGGCGGGCGGGCGGACCGAGCACACGCAGACCGAGCCCGGCCTCCGGGCCGGGCGACCAGGAGGGACCCCATGACCGACACACCGACCCAGCTCTTCATCGGCGGCGCGTGGACGGACGCGGCGGACGGCGCAGTCCTGCCCGTGGACGACCCCGCGACCGGCGAGACCGTCCGCCACGTGGCCGACGCCGGACCCAAGGATGCCCGGCTCGCCGAGGACGCCGCCGTCCGGGCGCAGGAGGCGTGGGCCCGGACGGCACCGCGGGCGCGCAGCGAGATCCTGCGCCGGGCCCACGAGATCGTCCTGGAGCGCACGGACGAACTCGCCCGGCTGATGACCTCCGAGATGGGCAAGCCGCTGGCCGAGGCCCGGGGCGAGGTCGCCTACGCCGCCGAGTTCTTCCGCTGGTTCTCCGAGGAGGCGGTCCGGATCGACGGCGGCCACGGCCTCCTTCCCGACGGGCGCAACCGCATGCTGCTCTCCCGGCGCCCGGTCGGGCCCTGTCTGCTGATCACCCCGTGGAACTTCCCGCTCGCCATGGGCGCCCGCAAGATCGCCCCGGCGATCGCGGCCGGCTGCACGATGGTGCACAAGCCGGCCCCGCAGACCCCGCTCTCCAGTCTGGCCCTGGCCGCCATTCTCAAGGAGGCCGGAGTGCCGGACGGGGTGCTGAACGTCGTCCCCACCTCCAGGGCGGGAGAGGTCTGCGAACCGCTGCTGCGCGGCGGCCGGATCCGCAAGCTGTCCTTCACCGGCTCGACCGCCGTCGGACGGCTGCTCCTCGCCCAGTGCGCGGACACGGTCGTCAGGACCTCGATGGAGCTGGGCGGCAACGCGCCGTTCATCGTCTTCGACGACGCGGACCTGGACGCCGCCGTGGACGGCGCGATGATCGCCAAGATGCGCAACATGGGCGAGGCGTGCACCGCCGCGAACCGCTTCTTCGTGCACCGCCCGGTGGCCGAGGAGTTCTCGCGGCGGCTGGCCCGGCGGATGGAGGCGCTGGTGGTGGGCCCGGGCACCCGGGACGGCGTCGACGTGGGCCCCCTCATCGACGCCGCCGGACGCGCCAAGGTCGAGGAACTGGTCGCCGACGCGGTGGAGCGCGGCGCCCGGGTGCTGGTCGGCGGCCGGACACCCGAGGGCCCCGGCTGCTTCTACCCGCCCACCGTGCTCACGGACGTCTCCCCGGACAGCGCGCTCATGGACACGGAGATCTTCGGCCCCGTCGCGGCGATCCTCACCTTCGACGACGAGGACGAGGTGGTGCGCCGCGCCAACGACACCCCCTGGGGCCTGGTCGGCTACCTCTACACCGAGGGCCTGGACCGCGGGCTGCGGGTCAGCGAACGCCTGGAGACCGGCATGGTCGGCCTCAACACCGGCCTGGTCTCCAACCCGGCCGCCCCCTTCGGCGGCGTCAAGCAGTCGGGCCTCGGCCGGGAGGGCGGCAGGGTCGGCATCGACGAGTTCCTGGAGTACCAGTACGTGGCGCTGCCGACCCGCTGAGGGGGAGATCGAGCGAGAGACTTTGCATGGTCATGCGTCATCATGCATACTCTTCCTATGTCCAAGGTCCTCACCTCCCTTCCCACCGGCGAGCGCGTCGGTATCGCCTTCTCGGGCGGCCTCGACACCTCGGTCGCGGTCGCGTGGATGCGTGACAAGGGCGCCGTGCCCTGCACGTACACCGCCGACATCGGCCAGTACGACGAGCCCGACATCGCCTCGGTGCCCGACCGTGCGAAGACCTACGGCGCCGAGATCGCGCGCCTGGTCGACTGCCGCGCGGCGCTGGTGGAGGAGGGCCTGGCCGCGCTCACCTGCGGGGCGTTCCACATCCGCTCCGGCGGGCGCGCCTACTTCAACACCACGCCGCTCGGCCGCGCCGTCACCGGCACGCTCCTGGTGCGGGCGATGCTCGAGGACGACGTCCAGATCTGGGGCGACGGCTCCACGTTCAAGGGCAACGACATCGAGCGGTTCTACCGGTACGGCCTGCTCGCCAACCCCCAGCTGCGGATCTACAAGCCGTGGCTGGACGCGGACTTCGTGACCGAGCTGGGCGGCCGCAAGGAGATGTCGGAGTGGCTCGTCGCCCACGACCTCCCGTACCGGGACTCCACCGAGAAGGCGTACTCCACCGACGCCAACATCTGGGGCGCCACCCACGAGGCCAAGACGCTGGAGCACCTCGACACCGGCGTGGAGACCGTGGAGCCCATCATGGGCGTGCGGTTCTGGGACCCGTCCGTCGAGATCGCGGCCGAGGACGTGACGATCGGCTTCGACCAGGGCCGCCCGGTCACGGTCAACGGCAAGGAGTTCGCCTCCCCGGTCGACCTGGTGATGGAGGCCAACGCCATCGGCGGCCGGCACGGCATGGGCATGTCCGACCAGATCGAGAACCGGATCATCGAGGCCAAGAGCCGGGGCATCTACGAGGCCCCCGGCATGGCCCTGCTGCACGCCGCGTACGAGCGTCTGGTCAACGCCATCCACAACGAGGACACCCTCGCCCAGTACCACGCCGAGGGGCGGCGCCTGGGCCGGCTGATGTACGAGGGCCGCTGGCTCGACCCGCAGTCGCTGATGATCCGGGAGTCCCTGCAGCGCTGGGTCGGCTCGGCGGTCACCGGCGAGGTCACGCTGCGGCTGCGCCGGGGTGAGGACTACTCCATCCTCGACACCACGGGCCCGGCCTTCAGCTACCACCCCGACAAGCTCTCGATGGAGCGCACCGAGGACTCCGCGTTCGGCCCGGTCGACCGGATCGGTCAGCTCACCATGCGCAACCTCGACATCGCCGACTCGCGCGCCAAGCTGGAGCAGTACGCCGGCCTCGGGCTGATCGGTACCGCCACCCCGACCATCGGCGCGGCCCAGGCCGCCGCGACCGGGCTGATCGGCGCCATGCCCGAGGGCGGCGCCGAGGCCATCGCCTCGCGCGGCCAGGTCTCCGCCGAGGACGAACTGCTCGACCGCGCCGCCATGGAGTCCGGCACGGACTGATCCGTCCCCTCCGGGGACCTCGCAACGGCAAGGGCCGGCTCGACGCCTCACGGCGTCGAGCCGGCCTTTCTGTTTCTCGCCTCCGTGCGCGACTTGCGTGGCCGACAAGCTTCGAACCGCCCATCCATGCCAGCTGATTCATCCCCGCGCAGCTCAACCCGTACGCAAGCACGACGCAAGCTGGGCAAGTCAATTGCGTGCCAACTCCCGCCTTGAACACGACCGTTGACAAACTGGTGACGCGCTAGAAACCTGATGACGCACTTTCCGCAAAGAATCGACTGTCCTGCTCAATTGGCGCGCAGGATCGGTGCTCTCCCTCCCTGCCGGACTGTCGCGCTCACCGCCTCCCCACGGAACAGAGGACCCCCATGAGATGGAGATCTCTCGGCCGACGGTCGCTGCCCGGCGCCGCCGTAGCCGGGCTGATGACGGTCGGGCTGCTGCCGCTGCCCCTGGCCGCCACCGCGCAGGCAGCCCCGGCGAAGGCCGCCGCCGACGTCAACCTGGCCCTCGGCCGCCCGGCCAAGGCGGGCGGCTCGCACGGCGCCTACCCCGCGGGGAACGCCACCGACGGCACCCAGGCGACCTACTGGGAGGGCCCGGCCGGTTCCTTCCCCCAATGGCTCCAGGTCGACCTCGGCACCGCCCGCGACGTCGACCGGGTGGTGCTCAAACTGCCCGCCGGCTGGGAGAGCCGCAGCCAGAGCCTCTCCGTACGGGGCAGCACCGACGGCTCCACCTTCCGCACCCTCGCCGCCGCGGACGCACGGGCGTTCAGCCCCGAACGCGCCAACACCGTCGCCGTCGACCTCGGCACCTCCGCCGACGCCCGCTACATCCGCGTCGACATCACCGGCAACACCGGCTGGAACGCCGCGCAACTGTCCGAACTGGAGGTCTACGGCGACGAGACCGACCCGGGCCCGCCGCCCACCGGCACCAACCTCGCCCGCAACAAGCCGGTCGAGGCCACCTCGTCGACGCAGTCCTACGTCGCGGCCAACGCCACCGACGACTCCACCTCGACGTACTGGGAAGCCGCGGGACACCCGGCCGACCTCACCGTCAAGCTCGGCGCCGACGCGGACGTCAGCGGCGTGGTGGTCAAACTCAACCCCGACCCGGTGTGGGCCGCGCGGACCCAGAGCATCCAGGTCCTCGGCCGGGCCGCGGGCGCGAGCGGGTTCACCTCGCTGCGCGACCGCGCCGACTACGCCTTCAGCCCCGGCCAGGCCAACACCGTGAGCATCCCGGTCAGCGGCCGGATGGCCGACGTGCGGCTCAGGTTCTTCTCCAACACCGGGGCGCCCGGCGGCCAGGTCGCCGAGTTCCAGGTCCTCGGCACCGCCGCGCCCGCGCCCGACCTCACGGTCACCGGCCTCGACTGGTCGCCCGCCGCGCCCTCCGAGCGCGACGAGGTCACCGTGAACGCCACGGTCCGCAACGCCGGCACCGCGCGCTCGGCCGCGACGACCACCGAGGTCACCGTGGAGGGCACGGCCGCCGGCAGCGCCTCCGTCCCCGCGCTCGACCCCGGCCAGTCCGCCGACGTCGCCGTCTCCACCGGCACCCATGCGGCGGGCAGCTACGCGGTCGCCGCGGTCGCCGACCCCCGCGACACCGTCGCCGAACTCGACGACACCAACAACAGCCGCACCGCCACCGACCGGCTGGTCGTCGGCCAGGCACCCGGCCCGGACCTCGAGGTGCGGTCCATCACCACGAACCCGGCCAACCCGGCCGTGGGCGCCGACGTCTCCTTCACCGTCGCCGTGCACAACCGCGGCACCAGCGCCGCCGCGGCCGGTTCGGTGACCCGGATCCAGGCCGGCTCCACCACCCTGAACGGCACCACCGGCCAGGTGGCCGCCGGAGCCACGGTGAACGTGCCCGTCAGCGGCACCTGGAAGGCGACCGGCGGCGGCGTCACGCTCACCGCCTCCGCCGACGCCACCGGCGTCGTCGACGAGACCAACGAGAACAACAACGTGCTCGCCAAGTCCCTCGTCGTCGGACGCGGCGCCGCCGTGCCGTACACCGAGTACGAGGCGGAGGACGGCCGGTACGACGGCACACTGCTCACCTCCGACGCCAAGCGGACCTTCGGGCACACCAACTTCGGCACCGAGTCCTCGGGCCGCGAGTCCGTCCGGCTCGACTCCACCGGCGACCACGTCGAGTTCACCTCCACCACGCCCACCAACTCCATCGTGGTGCGCAACTCCATCCCCGACGCCCCGGGCGGCGGGGGAGCGGACGCCACCATCAGCCTCTACGCGAACGGCCAGTTCGTGCAGAAGCTGAACCTCTCGTCCAAGCACAGCTGGCTGTACGGCAGCACCGACGACCCCGAGGGGCTCACCAACCGGCCCGGCGGCGACGCGCGGCGCCTGTTCGACGAGTCCCACGCCCTGCTGAACAGGACCTTCCCGCAGGGCACCGAGTTCCGCCTGCAGCGCGACGCGGGCGACACCGCCGCCTTCTACGTCATCGACCTGATCGATCTGGAGCAGGTCGCGGCCCCCGCGGCCAAGCCGGCGAACTGCACCTCCATCACCCAGTACGGAGCCGTCCCCGGCGACGGCCTCGACGACACCGACGCCATCCAGCGCGCCGTCACCGCCGACCAGAACGGCCAGATCGAGTGCGT
Source organism: Streptomyces sp. NPDC048171 (assembly GCF_043202655.1). Taxonomy (NCBI): domain Bacteria; kingdom Bacillati; phylum Actinomycetota; class Actinomycetes; order Kitasatosporales; family Streptomycetaceae; genus Streptomyces; species Streptomyces sp. NPDC048171. Next base: position 450,857 of record NZ_JBIDAU010000007.1, on the reverse strand, counting down.
CTGGATCCCGGCCGGACAGTGGCGCCAGGAACAGAAGATCCTCACCGACGACCCGCAGAACCGCGGCCAGTTCAACCAGGTCGGCATCCGCGACGTCACCATCCTGGGCGCCGGCATGTGGCACTCCCAGCTCTACACGCTGACCCCGCCGCACGAGGCGGGCGGCATCAACCACCCGCACGAGGGCAACTTCGGCTTCGACATCGACGACAACACCAAGATCTCGGACATCGCCATCTTCGGCTCGGGCACCATCCGCGGCGGCGACGGCAACCACGAGGGCGGCGTCGGACTCAACGGCCGCTTCGGCAAGGACACCAAGATCACCAACGTCTGGATCGAGCACGCCAACGTCGGTGTCTGGGCCGGCCGCGACTACTCGAACATCCCCGAGCTGTGGGGCCCCGGCGACGGCCTGGAGTTCACCGGCGTACGCATCCGCAACACCTACGCCGACGGCATCAACTTCGCCAACGGCACCCGCAACTCCACCGTCTACAACTCGTCCTTCCGCAACACCGGCGACGACGCGCTCGCCGTGTGGGCCAGCAAGTACGTGAAGGACACCTCCGTGGACGTCGGCCACGACAACCACTTCCGCAACAACACCATCCAGCTGCCCTGGCGGGCCAACGGCATCGCGGTGTACGGCGGTTACGGCAACACCATCGAGAACAACGTCATCTCCGACACCATGAACTACCCCGGCATCATGCTCGCCACCGACCATGACCCGCTGCCCTTCTCCGGACAGACCCTCATCGCGGGCAACGCCCTGCACCGCACGGGCGGCGCGTTCTGGAACGAGGACCAGGAGTTCGGCGCCATCACCCTGTTCGCGCAGGGCCAGGACATCCCGGGCGTGACCATCCGGGACACCGAGATCCTCGATTCGACCTACGACGGCATCCAGTTCAAGACGGGAGGCGGTGCGATGCCGGACGTGAAGATCACCAACGTCCGCATCGACAAGTCCAACAACGGCTCCGGCATCCTCGCGATGGGCGGCGCCCGCGGCAGCGCGACCCTCACGGACGTCACGATCACCAACTCGGCGGAGGAGGACGTACAGATAGAGCCGGGCTCCCAGTTCAAGATCAACAGGTAGACCCCGGTCCGGCGGCACCCGCCCGGCGACGCGGAGCACCACCGCGTCGCCGGGCTCCGTGCCGTCACCGAACCGGCGCGCCGTCCCGCACCGGCGGGACCCCCGCGCGCAGCCGGTCCGGCGACCGTTCGACCGGGTCGCGGGCGTCGTCCTCCAGCCGCTCTGCGTTCAGCTCCTCGACCGCGCCCAGCGCGTCGCCGATCGTCGCGTAGTCCACGGCGATGAAGTTGACGGGTCTGCCGCGCTGCCGCTCGCAGTTGTGCGCCCGCTCCAGCACCCGCTCCCGGGAGTTGACGGTCCCGGCGTCCAGCCGCAGCCCGCCGCCGGCCGTGACGAAGTGGTTGAGCAGGAAGAGCCGCTTGTCCGAGCCGCCCCGGTTCGGCACGCAGGACATCTCGTCCGGGCTGCGGAAGGCGAAGGGCGTCTCCATGCCGTACCGGTAGAGGTTCCGGTACCAGGGCGCGGGGCCGTCCGCCTGCTCCGCGAACACGACCAGCCGCCTGCCGCTGTCGATCATGTCCTTGAGCTTCGGCCAGGGGCGGTCCGGGTCCGGGTCCGGCCGGTACAGCAGATCGGCGAGCCCGGCCTGGAGCAGGGCGTCCTGGGTCGTCACCGGATCCAGGCCGTCCTGGAGGATCAGGGTGACCACCTCGGTCGGGTTGTCCCGCAGCCAGTCACCGATCTGGCCCAGCGTGGGGACCAGTTCCAGCGCCCCGGCACCGCACACCGAGTGGCACAGCCACAGACCCGGGTGCGGCGGGTTCACCCGCCCCAGGATCCCGGTCAGCCGCCGGCGCAGGTCGGGGGAGAAGTCCGAGGTGCTCAGCCGGTCCGCGACCTCCTCGGGCCGCTCCCACTCGTGGGTGTCCAGCAGCAGGACGCGCACCCCGGCGCCCAGCTGGCCGACGATGTCCGGGTCCTGCAGCGGGCCGATGAACCGGTCCGCGGTCGTGGCCATCGCGTTGTGCGAGGCGAGCTGGGCGATCTCGTCGTAGCGGGCGTCGCACAGCTCGGCGCTGCCCTGGCAGATGCGCGGCGAGGAGCCGGTGATCGCCACCGGCGCCACCATCGTCCCGACGAGCGCGCAGGCGGTCACGGCGAAGGTCAGCGTCGGACCGTGCCGCGGGTCGGTGAGGACCGGCACGCTGGGCCGGGTCTCCCAGACCCAGCCCACGAGGATCAGCAGGGCGCCGGCGGCGAGCAGGATCACGGCGACGACCACGGCGGTGGTCAGGAGCCGGTCGAGCGCGGTGGCCTGGACGTCGGCGAGCAGGCCCGAGGCCGCCGGTGGCCACGACGGCGGCCGGCCGAACAGCGTGTCGCGCAGGGTGAGCCGCAGTCCCAGCACGGTCAGCGCCAGCAGCGCCGCGGCGGCCGCCGGTGCCCAGCCCAGCGGCATCAGCCGGCGCCTGGCGGGCCCGGGCGTGGAGAGCCACAACAGGGTGAGCGCGGCGGCGCCGAGCACGGCCGCCGCCGGTTCCACCACCTCCTGGAAGAGCCGGGTCACCGACCGGGCGCGGTCCACCGGAGCCAGCGCCTCGGCGGCGGGGTCGACGTCGACCGAGACGACCCAGGTGCCCTGCCTCGCCTCCCTCAGCAGTTCGGTGGCGGCGTCCCGGACCTGGTCCGTCAGGACGACCGGCGCGATCGCGGCCAGTGCCGAGGCGAGGTCCCCGCGGTCCAGGGCCGTCTGTACGCTGGGCCGCAGGCCCGCGCGCTCGGTGCTGGGCAGCAGGGGCATCAGCGCGTCCGTGGCCGCGACCGCCTGGCTGTGCGAGAGCGGCAGTGACGGCAGTCCCTCCAGCGGTGCCTCACCGGCCACCACCCGCGCCGCCAGTTCGGACATGCGCTGTACGAAGGCCTGGAAGTCGGGTTCCGACCGCTCCTGGAGCGCGGCGACCGCATCACCGAAGTAGGCCTGGCTGAGCCGTTCGACGTTCGCGACCACGGGCTCCAGGTCGACCGTGATCCGCAGTCGGTCGCGGTCGCCCTCCAGGTAGTGGACCACCTCGGCGATCTGACGGTCCCCCATGGTCCGCAGGGTCTCCGGCGGGATCACGACCTTGAGGTTCGAGGTGACGGTCGACTGCGGCACCGGGAGCCGGTCCAGCAGCTCGCTGGTGAACGGCGTACTGCCCGGGTCCACCAGTACCTCGTCGTAGAACCGCTGGTAGGCCCGCTCGTCCTCCAGCACCTGGCCGTAGAAGCCCGGGTCGAGCACCGTGCTGCGGATGACGGCCGCCGCGGCCAGGACGGTCAGGCTCAGCACCGCCACGCACCAGGTCAGCACCCCGACCCAGGGGGAGCGCCGTACCAGTGCGTCCATGGAGCCATTCTCGTTTCAGCCGGCCGTCGTGCCACGCGGGGCGTCCGGGCGGGAACGCCATCACACGCATGCCCGGGCCGCGGCCGGCTGATGCCCGAGGGGGCGGCGGGAACCGTGTCCCGCCGCCCCCTCGCGCGTACTCCGGATCAGACCGCCGGGGCCGGGTACGTCGGGTACTCCACCCCGGAGACGTGCTGCACGACGCGGACGACCTGGCAGGAGTAGCCGAACTCGTTGTCGTACCAGAGGTAGAGGATCGCGTTGTCGCCCTCGACCTTGAGCGCTCCGGCGTCGACGATCGAGGCGTGGCGCGAGCCGATGAAGTCGCTGGAGACCGCGTCGGGCGCGCTGATGAAGTCGATCTGGCGCTTGAGCGGCGAGGTCAGCGACACCTCGCGGAGGTGGTCGAGCACCTCCTCGCGGGTGGTCTCGCGGGCGAGCTGGAGGTTCAGGATCGCGATGGACACGTCCGGCACGGGCACGCGGACCGAGCTGCCGGTGATCCGCGCCTTGAGGTCGGGGAGCGCCTTGGCGACGGCGGAGGCGGCACCGGTCTCCGTGATGACCATGTTCAGCGGCGCGCTGCGGCCGCGGCGGTCCGACTTGTGGTAGTTGTCCAGCAGGTTCTGGTCGTTGGTGAACGAGTGGACGGTCTCCACGTGGCCCCGCTGCACACCGTACTCGTCGGCCATCGCCTTGAGCGGCGGCACGATCGCGTTGGTGGTGCAGGACGCGCAGGACAGGATCCGCTCGTCCGGCTTGATGGTGTCGTGGTTGACGCCGTGCACGATGTTGGGGACGTCGCCCTTGCCCGGGGCGGTCAGGACGACCTTGTCGATGCCGGGGCGCAGGTGCTTCGACAGGCCCTCGCGGTCACGCCACTTGCCCGTGTTGTCGATGAGGATGGCGTTCTTGATGCCGTACGCCGTGTAGTCGACCTGCGAGGGGTCGTCGGCGTGGATCACCTTGATCGCGTTGCCGTTGGCGAGGATCGTGCTGCTCTCCTCGTCGACGGTGATGGTGCCCTGGAACTGCCCGTGCACGGAGTCACGGCGCAGCAGCGAGGCCCGCTTCACGAGGTCCTGGTCGCCACCCCCGCGGACGACGATGGCGCGCAGCCGCAGGCCGTTGCCCGAGCCGGCCTTCTCGATCAGCAGGCGGGCGACGAGCCGGCCGATGCGGCCGAAGCCGTACAGGACGACGTCGCGCGGCTCGCGGCGGTCGATCTTGTTGGCGCCGGTGGCCCCGGCGACGGCGTCGGCGGTGAACTCCTCGATGGTGAGTCCGCGGTCGTCGCCCTTGTAGGTGGCGGCGAGCATGCCGATGTCGATCTGCGAGGGACCGAGGTCGAGGGTGGTGAGTGCCCGGAGGAAGGGCATCGTCTCGGTGACCGACAGTTCCGCGCCGGCGATCTGGCGGGCGAAGCGGTGGGTCTTGAGGATGCTGACCACCGACTTGTTCACCAGGGAACGGCTGTGCAGCAGGATCGTGACGTCCTGCTCCCGGTGCAGCTTCCCGATCATCGGGATCATCGATTCCGCGATCTCTTCGCGGTTCTTCCAGTTGGTGAACGAGTCGTCGTTGACAGTCACGTCTCTATCTTTCGAGCTAGGCGGCGCTCATATGCTAACCCGACCACTCCGTTGATCGATCAAGTGGGCCCCCTTGCGATCAGATGAGTGCGCTTTCCGTGGTGCTTGCCCGGGGGGACGGGCGGGGGAAGGGTGGTGCCCATGCACTCGACCCGCGTCTCCCGTCATGTGAACGCCCCGCGCTCCGCCGTGTACCGCGCGCTGCTCGACCCGGCGGCCGTCGCCGCCTGGCGGGTCCCGGACGGCATGACCGCCCGGGTGCACACGTTCGAGGCCCGCACGGGCGGCGCCTTCCGCGTCTCACTCACCTACGAGACGCCTGCGGGCACGGGCAAGTCGGCCGCGCACACCGACACCTACCACGGGCACTTCGCCCGCCTCGTGCCCGACGAGCAGGTCGTGGAGGTGCTGGAGTTCGAGTCCGCCGACCCCGCGTTCCAGGGCCGGATGACCATGACCACGACGCTCACCGACGCGGGCGGTGGCACGGAGGTGGCCTTCGCCCACGACGGGCTGCCCGACGCGGTGCCGGCCGCCGACAACGAGACGGGTACGCGGATGGCCCTGGCGAAGCTGGCCGCGCTGGTGGAGGCGGCCGAGCGGAAGGACTGAGTCCGGCACCCGCGGCGCACATGATTGCGCCGGGGGTGATCGGGTACGCGAGTCTGGACCGCGTCCGTGCCCATCGTCCGCGCGGGCCGTAGACCGCCGCTATCAGGGAATCTGCCATGGAGACACCCGCGAACGACCACCCCGTGACGCCCGCCCAGCGTGCCCTGGACACACTGGCCGAGAACCCCGGGAACCCCGAGGACACCGCGGCGCTCGACACGCTCGCGAGCAGCGACGTTCTCGTCCCCGTGCCCGACGACACGAACGACCAGGAGGCCGCCGACCCCGGCATGCTGGCACTGCCGGTGCTGGAACAGCAGGGCGGCCGTCAGGTGGTGCCCGTGTTCACCTCGGAGCTGGAGATGGCGGACCTGCTTCCGTACGTCTCCCGCTACCGGATGGTGCCGCTGGGCGCCCTCGCCGCGCAGTGGCCCGCCGACGACCTGTCGCTGTCCATCGACGCCGGATCCGAGCACCGGCTCACCCTGACGTCGGACGGCGTACGCAGCCTGCTGGCGCGCCCCTGAGCCGCTCTTGGTGGGGGTCCGTGCCGTCCCGCCCCGCCGCGACGGTTAAGCCGGCTCCGGTCAGGGGCGCGGCTCGTCGTCGCCGAGCATGCGGGACAGTACGGCCCGCTGCAGCGGCAGTACCTCGCCGTGCAGCTCGCGGCCCCGGTGGGTGAGGGTGACGTACACACCGCGCCGGTCCTCCGCGCACATCGTGCGCTCGACCAACCCGTCCTTCTCCAGCCGGGCGATGAGCCGGGACAGCGCGCTCTGGCTCAGATGGACCCGGCCGACCAGGTTCTGCACCCGGCACTGGGCGCCCTCCTGAGGGCCTTCGGTCACGAGGAGGTCGAGCACCTCGAAGTCGCTCGCCCCCAGACCGTGCGGATGCAGCGCGCGGTCGATTTCGCACATGGTGCGCGCGTGTACGGCGAGGATCTCCCGCCACCGTTCCTCGAGCCGCAGACCGGCCGTCCTGACTGCCATACCTGCACGGTAGCACCGGAAAGCCCGTTCGTTGAGTGTGCAACTAGTGCGCGTGCAAGAAACAAGCAAGCCGGGCTCCGGCGGGTCGGGTACCGGACAAGGAAGGGGACTCCCGGACAGCGGCACCCCGGCTGCGGGACAGTGGACGGGCAGGGACGGGCGGGCCCGGAGGGAGGGCGAGATGCCGAGGACCCCCGCGCACGGCACGCGTCTCGACATCCTGGAATGGCTCAGGGACCCGGTCGCGCACTTCCCGCCGCAGCGCCGTGTGGACGCTGCCGCGCACGGCGTCGCATCCGGCCCGGTCGCCGCGAAGCTCGGTGTGCCCCGCCGGGTGGCCGAGACCCACCTGGCCCTGCTCACCCGCCTCGGCCTGCTGCGCACCCGCAGGATCCGCGGGCGGACGTACTACCGGCGCGACGAGGTGCGCATCGCTGAGGTGGCCCGGATGTTCGAGAAGGGCTGGTAGCCGGGCTACCCTGGCCCCGCCGTAGAGCGAGCGGGAGGCGTACGACGATGACGCAGGGGTGGCGTGTCCAGGCACCCGTAGTCGCGGTCGTGGCCCTCGGCGGTGGTGCGGGCGCCGCGGCCCGCTACGCCGCCGCCCTGTGGTGGCCGACGCGGATCGGCGGATTCCCCTGGACGACCTTCTGGGTCAACGTGGCAGGCTGCGCCGCCATGGGCGTGCTCATGGTGGCCGTGACCGAGGTGTGGGACGCCCACCGCCTGGTCCGGCCCTTCCTCGGCACCGGCGTGCTCGGCGGTTTCACCACCTTCTCCACCTACGCGGCGGACATCCGCGGGCTGCTCGCGGACGGCCACCCCGGCGCCGGTCTGGCCTATCTCGCCGCCACCCCGTTCGCCGCGCTCACCGCGGTGTGGTTCGCCTCGTGGGCGGCCCGCCGGACACTGAAGCGGAGGCGGAGCCCCGGATGAACTGGCTGCTGGTCGTCGTGGGCGGCATGGCCGGAGCGCCCCTGCGCTACCTCACCGACCGCGCGGTGCAGTCCCGGCACGGCTCGGACTTCCCCTGGGGCACCTTCACCGTGAACGTCCTCGGCTCTCTGGTCCTGGGACTGGTCACCGGTGCCACGCTGGCCGGAGCCGTGGGATCCGACCTGCGCCTCCTGCTCGGGACCGGGCTGTGCGGCGCCCTCACGACGTACTCGACCTTCTCCTACGAGACGCTCCGCCTCACCGGGACGGGCTCCCGCCTCCCGGCCGCGGTGAACGTGACGGCGAGCGTGGCGGCCGGCCTCGCGGCGGTGTTCGCGGGGGTGACACTCGCCGACGCGCTCCGAGTGTGACGGGAGGTGCTCGCCCGCGTGTAGTAGGAAGTGGGTCTCATGAGCGCCATCAGCATCGGTCAGGCCATCGTCCTCGGAGCCGTCGAGGGGGTCACCGAGTTCCTGCCCGTCTCCTCCACCGGCCACCTCAAGATCGCCGAGGGGCTGATGGGCATCCCCGTGGACGACCACTCCGTCATCGGCTTCTCGGCGGTCATCCAGGTCGGCGCGATCGCCGCCGTGCTCGTCTACTTCCACAAGGACATCGCCCGGATCCTCTCCGCGTGGGTGCGCGGGCTGCGGGACCGGGAGGAGCGGTACCACCACGACTACAAGTTCGCGTGGTGGGTCATCTGCGCGACGATCCCGATCGTCCTGGTGGGCCTGGCCGCCAAGCCGCTGATCAAGGGCCCGCTCGCCTCCCTGTGGGTGGTGGCCGGCTCACTGATCGTCGGCAGCGGGGTCATGTGGGTGGCGGACCGCACCGGCCGGCACAAGCGGGGCGAGGACGACACCTCGTTCAAGGACGCCATGCTGGTCGGCGGCTCGCAGATCCTCGCGCTCCTGTTCCCCGGCTTCTCCCGCTCCGGCGCCACCATGTCCACCGCCCTGATGCTCGACCTCGACCGGGTCGCCGCCACCCGGCTCTCCTTCTTCCTCGGCATCCCGGCCCTGACCGGCGCCGGTCTGTACGAACTGAAGGACGCGCTGGGCGCGGGAGCGGGTGCCGCGCCCCTGCTGGTCGGCACCCTCGTCTCCTTCGTGGTGGCCTACGCCTCCATCGCCTGGCTGCTGCAGTTCGTCGCCAAGCACTCCTTCAACGCCTTCGTCGTCTACCGGATCGCGGTCGGCGTCCTGCTGTTCGGGCTGCTGGGCGCGGGCGTGCTGCAGAGCTGACCGCCATCGCGCTCAGCGGGAGGCGCGCAGCGGTTCCCCGACGCTCCGCATGTGCCGCAGGGCTTCGCGGTGCGAGGCGAGCAGCCCCGTCTGGTGGTACGGGACGCCCAGCTCGGCGCAGTACCGCTCGGTGATGACCTGGGCCCTGGCCAGCGCGGGGGTCGGCATGCTGGGGAAGAGGTGGTGCTCGATCTGGTAGTTGAGGCCGCCCATGAAGGCGTCGACGAACACACCGCCGCGTACGTTGCGGGAGGTGAGGACCTGGCGGCGCAGGAAGTCCAGCCGCGTGCCCTCCTCGATCATCGGCATGCCCTTGTGGTTGGGTGCGAAGACCGAGCCGAGGTAGATCCCGAACAGGCCCTGGTGCACGGCGATGAAGGCGAGCGCCTTGCCGGGGGACAGCAGCGTGAACAGTCCGCCGAAGTACAGGACGAAGTGCGCGACGAGCAGCGACCCCTCCACCACCGGCCGCTTCATGGACGGGCTGCGCAGCGCCTTGAAGCTGTTGAAACTCAGGTTGAGACCTTCCAGCGTCAGCAGCGGGAAGAACAGGGCCGCCTGGTGCTTCCCGACGAAGCGCGGCAGCCCCTTCGCCCTGCTCGCCTGGCCCCGGGACCACACGAGGATGTCGGGGGAGACGTCCGGGTCCTTCTCCTCGTGGTTGGGATTGGCGTGGTGGCGGGTGTGCTTGTTCATCCACCAGCCGTAGCTCATGCCGAGCAGCAGGTTGGCCACCAGCAGTCCGCCCGCCTCGCTGGGACGCCGGCGGGTGAAGACCTGGCGGTGGGCGAGGTCGTGGGCGGCCAGTCCGAGCTGGCCGAAGACGACGGCCAGCGCCGCCGCGACCACCAGCTGGCTCCAACTGTCCCCCAGGGTGACGAAGGCGGCGACACCGCCCGCGAGCGCGAGGGCGACGGCACCGAAGCGCACCGTGTAGTACAGCGGGCGGCGCCGGAGCAGGTCCGCGTCGGCCATGCGCCGTGAGAGTTCGGAGAAGTCGCTGCCCTTCTCGCGTCGCTGTTCCTCTCCGTGCGCGGGGGAGTTCTCGATGAGCATCGTTGGATTGGCCATGCGGTTCAGTATGTGAACGCGCTACCTGCCGCAGAATGGCGTCCGCCCCCGGAACAGGGGTGTGGCCAGCACCACCCCGCCCCGGGGGTCCTCCTCCCGCTCCTCGTCAACTCCCGTCGTCGCGGACGAGCTTGAGCCGCAGCGCCAGCGCCATGACGCCCGCGCCGAGCCCGGCGACGCCGAGGATGGCGCCGGTCTCCGGCCAGCCCGGCTCGTGCCCGGTGGCCCGCGTCGAGGCGACCGCCACGGGCGCCGCCGCCTCCGAGCCCGGCTGGGGCCGCTCGTCCGGGGGCGTGAGCGAGCCCACCGGCTCGACCAGACCGGACGCCTCGAAGCCCCAGTCGAGCAGCGAACGGGCCTCCTCGTACACGGCGTGGCCGCCGCCCTCCTGCGGGTTCATCACGCTGACCACCAGGGTGCGCCCGTCGCGGTGGGCCGCCGCGATCAGCGTGTTGCCGGCGTTGCTGGTGTAGCCGTTCTTGACACCGATGAGCCCCGGGTAGGGCTCCACACCGTCCGCCCCGGTGAGCAGGCGGTTGGTGTTCATGATTCCGTATGCCTCCCCGTCCCGGCCGGGGAAGAGCGCGTCGACCTTGCCGCAGTACCGCGCGAAGTCCGGGTTGTGCAGCCCCGCCCGTCCGAAGACCGCCAGGTCGTACGCCGACGACACCTGGCCCGGCGCGTCGTAGCCGTCGGGTGAGCGCACCTGGGTGTCGAGGGCGCCGAGGGCACGGGCCTCGGCCTGCATCCGGGCGACCGTGGCGCTCCAGCCGCCGGTGAGCGAGGCGAGGACGTGCACGGCGTCGTTGCCGGAGTTGAGGAAGACCCCGTTCCACAGGTCGGAGACGCGGTAGGTGTGGCCCTCGACGACACCGACCAGGCTGCTGCCCGAACCGATGCCGGACAACTCCTCCGCGCTCACCTCATGGCGGACGCCACCCGGCAGGACCGGCAGCACGGTGAGGGCGAACAGCGTCTTGAGGGTGCTGGCCGGAGGCAGCGGACGGTGCGCGTCGTGGGCGGCCAGCACGTCGCCGCTCCCGGCGTCGGCGACCACCCAGGACAGCGCGGAGACATGGGGAACCCCCGGGGCCTCGGGGCCGGGCCGGACCTGCGTTCCGGAGCCGTACAGCGCCGCGGGCCCCGCCATCGGGCCGGGCGCACCCGGTGGCCCGGGGTCCGGCTGTCCCGTACGGGCGGCCGCGGCGGCGGGCATGAGCGTCAGCAGGCCCGCCACGCAGAGCACGCAAGTGGATCGAGCCGCCCGAGATGAGAATCCGATAGTCATACCGCAAACGTAGGAACGGACGCCCGAACCGCCGCGCTGCCCGGGGCGAGTCGGGCGCGCATGCACCCGTTTGCCGTAAGGCCGGGTTCCTCGGCGTGGCCGGGTGCCTCGGCGGGACCGGGTGGCCCGGTGGGCCAGATACGGTCAGCCGGCCGGCAGGGTGGGCTGGACCTGTCGCAGGAACGTGGCGTTGTCCGGGGTCTGGCGCATCCGCTCCAGCAGCGTCTCCAGGCCGGTCTGCCCGTCGCGGGCCGCCAGCGCCCGCCGCAGCCCGCGCGCGGCGGAGGCCTCGGGGGCGGACAGCAGGAGTTCCTCGCGCCGGGTGCCCGAACCGGCCATGTCCACGGCCGGGAACACCCGGCGGGCGGCGAGTTCCCGGCTCAGCCGCAGCTCCATGTTGCCGGTGCTCTTCAGCTCCTCGAAGTAGAAGTCGTCGGCGCGCGAGCCGGTCTCCACCAGGGCGGTGGCGAGGATGGTGAGGGAGCCGCCCTCCTCCGCCTTGCGGGCCGCGCCGAAGAACCGCTTGGGGCCGAGCAGCGCCCCGGCGTCGACGCCGCCGCTGAGGGTACGGCCGCCCGAGGAGGAGGCGTTGTTGTGCGCCCTGCACAGCCGCGTGAGGGAGTCGAGCAGGATGACGACGTCCTCACCGGCCTCGACGAGCCGCTTGGCGCGCTCGATGACGAGTTCGGCGAGCGCGATGTGCTGCTTGGCGCTCTGGTCGAAGGTCGAGGCGTACACCTCGCCCCGCACCGACCTGCGCATGTCGGTGACCTCCTCGGGCCGTTCGTCGAGCAGCACCACCATCAGCCGGGACTCGGGGTGGTTGCCGGTCACCGCGGCGGCGAGCTGCTGGAGCAGGACGGTCTTGCCGGTCTTGGGCGGGGCGACGATCAGGCCGCGCTGGCCCTTGCCGACCGGTGCGAGCAGATCGGTGACGCGCCCGGTCAGACCGGCCGCGCGGTGTTCAAGCCGCAGCCGCTCGTGCGGGTGCAGCGGGGTCAGGTCGTGGAAGTGCCGGCGGCCGTCCCGGCCGTCGGGCGTACGGCCGTTGACGCGCACGACGTCGGTCAGGGTGCGCCGGTCGCCGCGCACGCCCTCGACCAGGTCGCCCTTGCGCAGGCCGTGCCGGCGGATCAGGGCGGGGGAGAGGGCGAGGTCGTCCGGCCCGGGCTGGAGGCTCGCGCCCCGCAGGCGGCCCTTCCCGCCCGTCTCGATGTCGAGGACGCCGCTCGCGATCTCGGCCGGGGGCTGCTGTACAGGGGGGTGTTCGAGTGTGGTGGTCATGGTGGTCGGTCCTTTCGAGGACACCTGGGCATGGGACATGCGGAAGGAAGGGGAAGGCCGTGCGAGGGGTCGGACGACACGCCTCCGGACGGCGGGAACAGCACCTCGGTGACTGCGGGTACGAAGACCCTGCTCACGAGGTTGTGCTGAGAAGCGGACGCGCCGGTCGCATCGCGACGGGCGGGTCGGCGAACCGAAGGAAACTGGCACCGGCGCCCCAGCGGGGCGTACACAAGTGCTGACCGCACCGTACCACGGGACGTGGTGGGAGGGGCACGGGAATGGGACGAACCTGCGTCCCACACCCGTCAACGCCGCCGGTGCGGTACCTATTCCGGCTTCCGTGATTCCGTGTTCCGCATGTGCCGGGCCGGACTCAGCCGGCCGTACCCGCCTGCGCCTCCTGCGCCTCCTGGGCGATCCGCTCGAACTGCGCGGCCATGGCCGCCTGGAGCGCCTGGGCGCCCGACAGCGGACGCACCATCACCGTCAGCTCGTCGATCCGGCCCGACTCGTCCAGGTGCAGGAAGTCGCAGCCGCCGATCTCCCGGTCGCCCACTCGTGCCGAGAAGACCAGTGCGTGGTCGCGGCCGCCCTCCTCGCCGATGACGCGCTCGTAGCGGAAGTCCTCGAAGACGCGCTCGACCGCGCGCAGGATCGCCGCTGTGATCGCCTTGCCCCGGTAGGGCTTGAACACGACGGGGCTGGTGAAGACCACGTCCTCGGCCAGCAGTGCTTCGACGGCGTCGATGTCGTGCGCCTCGACCGCCGCGCGGAATGCCTGCATCGCAGCCACCTCCTAGTAAAATAATTGAATAGGTGCGGAGTAGATTAGTCCGTGGTTGCTAGCGTGTCGACATGTCTCTCAAGTACGCCGTCCTGGCCGCTCTCCTGGAGGGGGAGGCCTCGGGCTACGAACTGTCCAAGGTGTTCGACGTGTCGCTCGCCAACTTCTGGCCCGCCACGCCGCAGCAGCTCTACCGGGAGCTGGAGCGCCTGGCTGGCGACGGGCTGATCGAGGCACGGACGGTGCAGCAGGAACGCAGGCCCACCAAAAGGCTGTTCTCGCTCACCGAGGCCGGACGGGAGCGGCTGGGCGCCTTCGCCGTCGAGCCGACCCGGCGCCCCACCGCCGTCCGCGACGAGTTCCTGATCAAGATGCAGGCGATGGACGGCGCCGACCCCGACGCCGTCCGCGCGCTGGTCGAGGAGCGCAGGGCCTGGGCCCTGGGCAAGCTCGCCCGCTACGAGCGGGTACGAGAACGCCTGCTGGGCGGACGCACGGAGGAGCGGCACCTCCGCGAGGCCGACCGCGTCGGGCCCTACCTCACCCTGCTCGCCGGCATCACCTTCGAACGGGACAACGCCCGCTGGTGCGAGCGCGTCCTCACCGTGCTCGACGAACGGCGTGCCCCGGCCGGGCCCGCCGGGCAGTCCTCGGGCCTGTCTGACCTAGGCTGAGCCGATGTTCAGCCCCGAAGGCCCCACCCTGCGCGAACTCGCCGTCCAGGCACTGTCGTCGGTCGAGCGAGGCTACGACCTGCTCGCCCCGAAGTTCGACCACACCCCCTACCGGACGCCGGACCGGGTGCTCGACGCCGTGGCCTCGGCGCTGGCGCCGATGGGACCGTTCGGCGCCGGGCTCGACCTGTGCTGCGGCACCGGTGCGGGCGTGGACGTACTGGCCCGGGTGTGCCGGGACAGGGTGACGGGGGTCGACTTCAGCGCGGGCATGCTGGAGGTCGCCCGTCGGCGCCCCGCGCCTCCGGGCCCCGAGGTCTCCTGGGTGCGCGCGGACGCCCGTGCGCTGCCGTTCGGTGCCGAGTTCGACCTCGTGGTGAGCTTCGGCGCGTTCGGGCACTTCCTGCCCCGGGAGCTGCCGGGCCTGTTCGGCCAGGTGCGGTCCGTGCTCCGGCCGGGCGGCCGTTTCGCCTTCCCCGTGGTCGCGCCGCCCCGCCCCGGCTCTGCGGGGTACTGGACGCTGCTCGGCTTCGACGCCGCGATGCGGGTGCGCAACGCGCTGTGGCGGCCGCCGTTCGTCATGTACTACCGGACGTTCCGCCTCGGGGACGTCGGCCGGGAACTCGCGCGCGCGGGCTTCCGGGCGGAACTGCACGACCTGCCCGAGTTCGGCCGGCGGTCCGACGGCAGCCCGCGCGTCCGGCTGGTCACGGCCCGGCGTACGGCGTAGCGGCGGGGTTCACCCCGCGGCCGGCAGCGTGAACTCGTAGACCAGGGCGTCCTGTCGGGCGTCCACCAGAAGCTCCGTGATCTCCAGCGGCCGGTCGTGCTGGTCGTGCACCCGGCGCACCACCCGGACCGAGGCCGCGTCCGTGAGCGGCGTGATGGTGTCCCGGTGGTGCAGGGTCAGGCCCGCCCTGCGCATCCAGTCGTAGGCCCGCCGCAACTGGGCCGAGGCGACGCCGTCGGCACGGTCGCGGTAGCGGGCCAGCTCCTCGACCTCGGCGAGCGCGACGGCCGAGAACGAGGTCACGGCCGTCCGCCGCCCGCTTCCGTCGGCGGTCGCCGACGCGTACCGGTGCACCAGCGTCGGACGGCCCGGCACCAGCCCCAGCGCCGCGGCGTGCTCGGGCGGCGGCGCCTCCCAGGTGACGGTGGCGCGGTCGCCGGTGCGGGGCTCGGCCGGACGGGCGCCCACCGGGAAGGCGAGCGGCGCCGGACTCCCGGCCGGCGGTCCCGGCAGGGCGGCGTGACTGCCCCGGCGGTCGGTGGTCAGCAGACCGTCCCGGCGCAGCACGTCCAGGGCCTGCCGGACGGTCTCCCGGCTCACGCCGAAGTGTTCCGCCAGCCGGCGCTCGCCGGGCAGTCGTTCGCCCGGCGGGACGCTGCCGTCGTGCAGTTCGCCGAGCAGTCGTGCCGCCACCCGCCAGTACAGCGGCCGGTCGTCGGCGAGAGGGTCGTCGTGCGGGGTGGTGCGGTCCATGCCGCGCCTCCTGAGGGTGACGTACGGTAGCCGTGCGGGCTCGGTGCGCCACCAGGAGTACCACTGGTCTAAACCAGCAGGGAAGGCCGGTCCGCCGGTTCGGCCGAAACATCACCCGCGCCCCCGGCGGCGTACGGCCTCCGCCGCGACCGCCGTGTCCGAAACCGCGCCGTCCGCACCCGGGACCGCGGCGGCTCAGGTGTACGAGCGCAGCCAGCGCACCTTGGCGGCCTGCTGGAACGGTCCGCCGCCCTCGTGGTCGTTGAAGTCGTACACCTCGATCGCCTTGTCCTCGTGCGCCCAGGCGTTGAAGGCCGCGAAGACGGTCGACGGGGGGCAGGTCTGGTCCTCCAGCGCCGCCGAGAACAGCGCCGGCGCCCGGCCCCGCGCCGCGAAGTGCACGCCGTCGAAGTAGGACAGCGTGCGCAGCGCGTCCTCGGTCCGGCCGCGGTGCGTCTTCAGGTACAGGCCGACCTCGCGGTAGGGATGCCGGTCGGTGATCGTGGTCGCGCGCGGGAAGTCGCACAGGAACGGCACGTCCGGGGCGACCGCCACCAGGTCGGGCACCAGGCCGCCCACCGCGAGCGATATCCCGCCGCCCTGGCTCCCGCCGAGCGCGACCGTGCGTGCCGGGTCGGTCAGCGGGTGGGAACGGGCCGCCTCGACGGCGCGCACGGCGTCGGTGAAGACCCGGCGGTAGTAGTAGTTCTCGGGGGCGTCCAGGCCACGGGTCAGGAAGCCCGGGTACGCGGGTGCGCCGCCCACCGGGTCCGCGGTGCCGCCACCGCCGCCCCAGCCGCTGCCCTGGCCCCGGGTGTCCATCACGAAGTGGGCCCGGCCCGTGGACGCCCACAGCAGGTGCTCGTGCGGCAGCCCGCGCCCGCCGCCGTACCCGACGAACTCCACGACCAGCGGGAGCGGTTCGTCCGCCGCGGCCGGCAGCGTCAGCCAGCCCTTCACCGGGTGACCGCCGAACCCGGCGAACGTCACGTCGTACACCCGCACCGTGGACAGGCCCGTGTCGACCGGCTCGAAGCGTGCGTCCACGTCGTGCTCGCGGGCCTCCCGGAGCGTCTTGGTCCAGAACGCGTCGAAGTCCTGCGGCTCAGCCGACGCGCTCCGGTACGCCCGCAGTTCGTCGAGCGGAAGATCGAACAGGGCCATCGGGAACCGCCTTTGCGGGAGCACGTGCCGGACGTACGGATGATCACACCGTACGTGAGGTGCCGGGAGGCGGACCAGGTCGCGGGCGGGAGGCCGTCAGGCCCCGCGGTGCGTCCACTGGGGTTCGGTGCGGGCCCAGTCGCGGTCCCACTCGTTCATCCGGCGCCTGAGGGCCACCCCGCGCACCGCGCGGTGCAGCAGCAGCACCGTGAGGCCGGTGCCGATCGCGGTGAAGGAGCCCACGGTGGCGCTGTGCTGCCAGATCTGGGAGCCGTCCGACGGCGGCGGCACGCTCCGCCCCCGCGCGTCCAGCCACACGTCGACCCGGTCACCGCGCCGGGCGTCGGCCGGGACCCGCGCCGTGGTGCTCCGCTCCGTACCGTCCGGCGTGCTCCAGCGGACAGTCGTGCGGTACGAGTGCTGCCCGTCTAGCTGGGCGGACGGCAGGGTGCCGCCGGTGTCGCCGGCCACCTCGGCGCTCACGCGCTGCCGGTCCGCCCGCTGCTCCGCGACGATCGCCTTCGCCTGGCCGTAGCCCCACCAGGCGGTGGCCGCTCCGAGCAGGGGGGCGCCCACGAACAGCAGCAGGGCGACGGCCAGCAGGGTCCAGGACTCGACGACGTCCGACCGGCGGCGCAGCGGATTGTGCCGCCAGCGCCAGCCGCGCACCCGGGTTCGCATGTCGACCTCCCCGCGATCACCGCGACCCGAAGGCGGACGGACGGCCATGACGGGCGGAAGCCCCCGCGCCTCGAGGTCGCGCCAGTGTGCGAGTGCCCGTACTGGACAGGTACCCAGTCCGGCGGGCCTCGCCCACCCTCGCGGCGAAGTTCCGCCCCGGGTCAGCCGAAGCGCTCGATCCGGATGCGCTCCACCGGCTGACCCCCGGCCACCAGCAGCCGTGACGCGTGCTCGGCGAACGAGTTCGACCCGCACACGTAGGCCTCCCAGCCCCCGGCGGGCGGCTCGGACAGCAGCGGGGCCAGGTGCGCGGCGGTCAGCCGGCCCACGGGCGTCCCGGCCGGGGCGCTCCGGGTGAAGACGGGGGTGGTCTCCGGGCCGAACTCGTCCGCGTAGATCAACTCCCCGGGGCCGCGCGCGGACACCAGCATCCGCAGCGGCACCGTCAGCCCCCGCGCCCGGTGGTGCCGGACCATGGACATCAGCGGAACGACGCCGGAGCCCGCGCCCAGCAGCAGGGCGGGACGGTCGCCCGGCCAGGCGAAGAAGCCGCTCAGCGGGCCGCGCACCTCGATCCGGTCGCCGGGCCGCGCCACCGTGTGGAACCAGCCCGACACCTCCCCTTCCGACACGTGGTCGAGGGTCAGCTCGATGTGCCCGGAGCCGTCCGGCGCGGACGCCAGCGAGTAGTGACGCTGGGCCACGTACCCGTCCTCGGCGGTGAGCCGGACCATCAGGTGCTGGCCCGGCAGATGGCCCGCCCAGCCGGGCACCGCGAACCGGAAGGTGGACGCGCGGGGGGTCTCGCGGCGGATCTCCGTGAGCGTGGCCGGCTGCCAGGTGGCGGCCACCAGGCCGTTCACCTCGATACGTCCGGGCACGGCGAACCGCGTGGGGGGCGTGTGGGCCCCCGCCGTGTGGGTGGCCGTCTCAGTCACCGGAGTACCGCTGCTCCTCCCAGGGGTTGCCGCGCGCGTGGTAGCCGTTCTGCTCCCAGAAGCCCGGCCGGTCGTGGTCGAGCAGCTCGAGGCCCGCGAGCCACTTCACGCTCTTCCAGAAGTACAGGTGCGGCACCACCAGCCGCACCGGGCCGCCGTGCTCGGGGGCGAGCGGGCGCCCCTCGTACTCCCAGGCGATCCAGGCCCGGCCGCCGGTCAGGTCGGCCAGCGGCAGGTTCGCGGTGTAGCCGGTGTGCGCGTAGGCGACGGCGTGTGTGGCGGACGGCAGCGGACGGACCGCCTCCAGGAAGGCGTCCAGGGACACGCCCCCGAACCGCACGCCGAACTTCGACCAGCCGGTCACGCAGTGGATGTCGCCCTCGTACGCCGAGGCGGGCAGCCGGCGCGCCCCGGCCAGGTCCCAGGTGCGCTCCTCGGCCACGAGACCGCCGACCCGGAAGGTCCAGTCGGCGGGTGCGAGGTCGGGCGTGACCTCGGCGGACAGCACGGGCCAGTCGTCGCCCGCGTCGTACTGGCCGGGCGGCAGCCCCGGCCGGTCGGCGCGCGGGCGCCCGGCGAAGCCTCGGGTGGTGTTCATGCGGTGGGGCCTTTCGGGCCGCTGCGGGAGGTGCTCGCGGCCTGCGTGATCAGTGCGTACGCCGTCAACGGTACGTGCCCGCCGGCGTTCCCCGGTCCGGGTCCTCGCCCCGCGGACCACCCCGCCACGCGTTGTACCGCTCCAGATACGCGGCGAAGCGGATCAGGTCCTCGTCGGGCCAGTCGGCGAGCCGCTCCCGGAAGGCCGCCCGGCGGCTCTCGGTGACCTGCGCCAGGATGCGCCGCCCGGCCCGCGTCAGGTGCAGGACCTGCACACGCTGGTCCTCGGGGTCCGGACGCCGCTCGATCAGCCCGGCCCGCTCCAGCGCGGACACCTGGCGGCTGACCGTGGACTTGTCGAGGGCGTAGTGGGCCGCCAGGTCGGTGGCCCGGCAGCCGTCCCGCTCCTCGAGGTGGCCGAGGAGGGTGTACGACACCAGCGACAGCTCCGGATGCATACGCCCCGCCGAGGCGCGGGCGCGGCGGGCGAAGGCCGTCATCTCGCGCTGCACGGTCTCCACGGCCGCGTCCGCCGCGGTACCGGGCATCTCGGCAGCCGTCACAGGTCCTCCCTCGCATCGCTGGTTGCAGAGTACAACTTGCGGTACTGTGACCGTCGGCCGCGGATCGTCCCGGCCGCCGGACACCTGGGAGGTGAGACCCATTACTGCTGTGTCGACCCGGGTGCTCTCCCCTCACGGCAGCACGGTCACCGCCAACGGCTGACCGCGAGAGCGCCCTTCGGTTCCCGAAAGGCTCTCGGCTTCCATGGCCTCGTCCCCTCCCGCACGCCCCTCGCTCTCCGCTTCCTCGCCTTCCCCCCTGCCCTCCGCGCCCTGTCCGTCGCGCGACTCCGTCGTCGCCGCGCTCCGCACCGCGGGCTGCGTCTTCGCCGAGGACGAGGCGGCGCTGCTGATGGCCGCCGCCCGCACCGCCGGGGAACTCACCGCCCTGATCGACCGCCGGGTCTCCGGGCTGCCCCTTGAACTCGTCCTCGGCTGGGCCGAGTTCCGCGGTCTGCGGGTCGCCGTCGCCCCCGGCGTCTTCGTCCCCCGCCGCCGCACCGAGTTCCTCGTCGACGAGGCCCTCGCCCACGCGCCGCACGCGTCCGTCGTCGTGGACCTGTGCTGCGGCTCCGGCGCCGTCGGCGCGGCCCTGGCCGCCGCCCTGGACCGGCCCGAGGTGCACGCCGCCGACGTCGACCCCGCCGCCGTGCGCTGCGCCCGCGGCAACCTCGCCGACGCGGGCGGCCGGGTGTACGCCGGTGACCTGTTCGACGCGCTGCCCGAGGTCCTGCGAGGCCGCGTGGACATCCTTGCGGCCAACGTGCCCTACGTCCCCAGCGCCGAGGTGGCCCTGCTGCCGGCCGAGGCCCGCGACCACGAACCGCTGGTCGCCCTCGACGGGGGCGCCGACGGACTCGACGTACTGCGCCGCGTCGCGGCCGAGGCGCCCCGCTGGCTGGCGCCCGGCGGCTGCCTCTTGGTCGAGACGAGCGAGGCCCAGACGCCCGCCGCGGTCGCCGCCTTCACCCGCGCCGGAATGACGACCCGCGTCGCGGTCTCGGAGGAGCTGTACGCCCATGTGGTGACGGGCGTACGGGACTAGCGCGGTACGGCACCGCCTGGGCCCTGTCGTCAGACTCCCGTCTGACGACAGGACCTAGGCGGGCGGCGTGGCGCGGGCGATCAGCAGGGCCACGTCGTCGGAGTTCTCCGGCTCGTGCAGGGTGCGCAGGAGCTGGTCGCAGACCTCCTCCAGGGGACGGTCCGGGCCGTCCAGCAGGGCCAGGAGGGCGTTCAGCCGCTCGTCCAGGGGGTGCCGGCGGGTCTCGACGAGGCCGTCGGTGTACAGCACCAGCCGGTCGCCGGGCTCCAGGGCGACGGCGGTCGTGGAGAACGGGACGCCGCCCACCCCGAGCGGCACCCCGGTGGGCAGGTCCAGCAGCTCCGGTGGGTGCCCGGCCCGCAGCCGCACCGGCGGCAGGTGCCCCGCGTTGGCGATCAGGCAGCGCCTCTCGTGCGGGTCGTGCACGGCGTAGACGCAGGTCGCGATGGCCTGGTCCAGGCCCGCCGTGGTGCGGTCCAGGTGCTCCATGAGCAGCGCGGGATCCAGGTCGAGGGCGGCCAGGGTGTTCGTCGCGGTCCGCAGCCGCCCCATCGAGGCCGCCGCCGCGATGCCGCTGCCCATCACGTCCCCCACCACGAGCGCGGTCTTGCACCCCTCCAGCTCGATCACGTCGAACCAGTCGCCGCCGACCTCGCTGGTGGCCCCGGCCGGCTGGTAGCGCGAGGCGACCTCCAGGCCACCGGTCACCGGCGGATGGCTCGGCAGCAGGCTGCGCTGGAGGGTCAGGGCGGTGGTGCGGGCGTTCTGGTACCAGCGGGCGTTGTCGATCTGCAGCGCGGCCCGCGCGGCCAGTTCCTTGGCCAGCAGCAGGTCGTCCTTGCCGAACGGGAGCGGGTTGGCGGTCCGCTTCAGGTCCAGGGCGCCGAGCACCTCGCCCCGCGCGATCAGCGGGACGGCCAGGTACGAGTGCACGCCCGCCCGGCGCAGCAGCTCCGCCGCCTCCGGTGAACGGGCGATGCGCTCCAGGTCCTTCCCGGTCACCCGGGGCACCCACACCGGCCGCCCGCTGCGTACGCACTCGGTGACCAGACGGTCCGGTCCGTACCGGGCCACCTGGCCGGGCCGGTCGGCCGCCGTGAGCGCGTCGGGGGCGTCGTCCGCGTGCACGGCCAGCGCCCTCATCACGGCGGGTTCGGCCGGGCCCAGGTTGCTGCGCCGGCCCTCCACCACGGCCTGGAGGAGATCCACGGCGGCGACGTCGGCGAGGCCGGGCACGGCCACGTCGGCCAGCTCGTGCGCGGTGCGGTCCAGTTCCAGCGTGGTGCCGATCCGGGCGGAGGCGTCCGCCACCGAGGCCAGCCGGCGCCGCGCGGCCTCGGCCTCGGCGCTCACCCGGTACTGCTCGGTGACGTCCACGACCGAGACGGCCACGCCCAGGACCGTGCCCAGCGCGTCGTCCAGCCGGTACAGCGAGACGGACCAGGCGTGGTCCTCGTCCGGGTCGGCGGGCGTCCGCCCGGTGGTGGGCTTGTCGATCACCGGCTGCCCGGTCTCCAGCACCTCTCGCGCCGCGGCCTCCATCCGGGCCGCGTCCACCTGCGGCAGCAGCTCGTGAGTCCTCCGGCCGATGTGGTCGTCGGCCGGGATGCCGTTGATCCGTTCGAGGGCCGGGTTGACCGAGACGTACCGCAGGTCGGTGTCCAGCACCGCCAGTCCGACCGGTGACTGTGTGATCACCCGTGAGGACAGCGCCAGGTCGCGCTCCAGCCGCCGCACCGTCGACTGGTCGGCCGCGAGCCCCAGCGCGTAGACGTCGCCGCGGTCGTCCAGCAGGCGCATGTTGCGGAACTCCACCAGCCGGGTGCCGCCGTCCTTGTGCCGGACCGGGAAGGCACCGGCCCAGCTGCGGCCGGTCCGCATGACGTCGGAGAACAGCTTGACGACCAGGTCGAGGTGGCGTTCGTGGACCATGATGCGGGCGGCGTACTGTCCCAGCGCCTCCTGCGCGGAGTATCCGAACAGCTCCTCCGCCTGCGGACTCCACAGCACGATCCGGCCCTCGTCGTCCAGCACGATCGAGGCCACGCTGAGCAGGTCGAGCAGTCCGCTGGGCCGCACGGGGCCGCGCGGCGACGCGTCGCCCTCGAACCCGGCAGACCCGGATGTACTCATCCCACGCCCCGCCTTCACCGTTCCGCGCGGCACGCCTTCCTGATGCCGACTCCCTTGTTCTACCGCGTTCCGCCGCGCACAGGGCCGATTCCGAGCGGCTCCGCGGACTTCTTCCAGCATCTCCCGGCCCGGCGGTGACCGCCGCACGAAGGCGACCGGAGTTGGTCTGTACATGCCCGGACGGGCGGTCCAGACTGTGCGCCGAACGCGCACGCCCCGTCCTTGCCGCCCGCCCCCCCCCACAGAGGAGCCTCCATGCCCCTGCGCGCCCGGCAACGTTGTCGCGCCGTCCTGACCGGACTCGCCGCCCTCGCCCTCTCCGCCGGCCTCGCGGGCCCCGCGGCCGCCGTCGACTCCTTGCCCGAGTCCTCCGCGGCCGACACCTGGACCGAGGTAGGCTCCGACCGCGCCGACCCGCTCACCGAGAGTCAGGGCCTGGCCTCGGTCGAGGTCCCGGCCGGCAGCCCCAACCGCTACACCGGCATCGGCACCATCCCGCTGAGCCTCGGCACCCGCGGCTGGAACCACGTCGGCGACCCCGACGCCTCCTACGACGGCCACTACATCGAGCCGTACCAGCGCGACGACGGCGACACGAAGATGTTCCGCGTACGGGAGCCCGACGGAAGCTGGGCGGAGTACGTGCACACGCTCGGCCCCGGTGAGGCGCGGAACAACTCCTGGTCCGCCGTCTCGCCGGACGGTCAGTGGATGCTCTCCGGAGAGTGGGGCACCATGAACCGGCTGCTGGTCTTCCCGACACCCGGCGTCAACCCGGCCACCTCGCCGTCCGCGAACCTCCCCCAGGCGGCCACCGTGCGTCTGGACCACGCCGTGCGCGACGTCCAGGGCTGCGACTTCCTCGACGCGACCACCCTGCTGTGCTCCTCGGACGACCCGGCGGGCACCCTCTTCGGCATCACCAAGCCCCTGCTGCGGATCGACCTGTCCGCCGCGCCCAACGGCGCCGCGGACGTCACCGGCCACGTCACCGCCCTGCGGCAGCTGCCCCTGCGCAGCGCCTGCTCCGGCGACTTCGAGACGGAGGGCATCGACTACGACCGCCGCACCGGCACCCTGCGCGTGATCGTCGTCTCGCCGGGATTCTGCGTGCTGACCGACAGCAAGACCTACCGCTTCACCCGGTAGTGCCCGGCACCAGGTGGTGCTTTTCTGGTGGTATGGCCGCGAGAGGAGCGATCACCATGGACGCTGAGCGACTGCATCCGGAATCCGTCTCCGTGGAGCTGAGCGGGTGCAGCAAGGAGGACGCCCGGACCGTGTTCGACGCGCTGTGCGCGTGCTACGGGTCGGACCGGCACGCGGGCGACGTGACCCGGGAGTACCACGAGGTCCGCCCGACCGTGTGGCTCGGCACCTTCGACGTGGCCGACGCGCACCGGGGCGAGTGCGACCCCGCCAGGCTCCGGGAGTCCGTGGAGGCCGACGTACAGGGCGGCTACTGGGCGATCGAGAGGTTCCGCACCACCCTTGACTCCCTGTTCACCGTGCGCGACCTGAGCACGGCCTCCGGGGACCAGGAGCGCGAGCTGCACGTACGGCTCGAGAGCCGCTGAGCCGGCCGGGACCCGCCGGTGCGCGGTGTGGTGTGCGCCGCCTCTTTGTGCAACTAGTTGCACAAAGGGGCGGCCTTCCTCTACAACGGAGGCACCACACCCCGCACGGAGGCGCCCCGATGAGCCGCTACCCCCACCTGCTGAGCCCGCTCGACCTGGGCTTCACGACGCTCCCCAACCGGGTCCTGATGGGCTCCATGCACGTCGGCCTGGAGGAGGCGGAGAACGGCTTCGAGCGGATGGCGGCCTTCTACGCCGAGCGGGCCCGCGGGGGAGTGGGCCTGATCGTCACCGGCGGCATCGCCCCCAACGACGAGGGCCGCCCCTACCCGGGCGGTGCCAGGCTCACCACCGAGGACGAGGCCGCGCAGCACCGCGTGGTCACCGACGCCGTGCACCGCGAGGGCGGCCGCATCGCCCTGCAGATCCTGCACTTCGGCCGCTACGCCTACCACGCCGACCTGGTCGCCCCGAGCGCGCTCCAGGCCCCGATCAGCCCGCACCTGCCCCGCGAGCTGACCGACGCCGAGATCGAGCGCACCATCGACGACTACGTCCGCACCGCCCGGCTGGCCCGCGGGGCCGGGTACGACGGCGTCGAGATCATGGGCTCCGAGGGCTATCTGATCAACGAGTTCATCGCCGCGCGGACCAACCACCGCACCGACCGCTGGGGCGGCTCGTACGAGAACCGGACGCGCTTCCCCGTCGAGATCGTCCGCCGGGTGCGCGAGGCGGTCGGCGAGGACTTCATCGTCGTCTACCGCCTGTCCATGCTCGACCTGGTGCCCGGCGGCTCCACCCTCGACGAGGTCGTCACCCTCGCCAAGGCCGTCGAGGCCGCCGGAGCGACCATCATCAACACCGGCATCGGCTGGCACGAGGCCCGCATCCCCACCATCGCCACCTCCGTGCCGCGCGGCGCCTACACCTGGGTGACCAGGCGCCTGATGGGCGAGGTGACGGTGCCGCTCGTCACCACCAACCGCATCAACACCCCCGAGGTCGCCGAGCGGCTGCTCGCCGAGGGCACCGCCGACATGGTCTCGATGGCCCGCCCGATGCTCGCCGACCCCGACTTCGTCGCCAAGGCCGCCGCCGGCCGCCCCGAGGCCATCAACACCTGCATCGGCTGCAACCAGGCATGCCTCGACCACACCTTCAGCGGCCGGATCACCTCCTGCCTGGTCAACCCCCGCGCCTGCCACGAGACCGAGCTGGTCCTCACCCCGACCCGGCGGCGCAAGCGCGTCGCGGTCGTCGGCGCCGGACCCGCCGGGCTCGCCTGCGCGGTCAGCGCGGCCGAACGCGGCCACGAGGTCACCCTCTTCGACGCCGCCGGCGAGATCGGCGGCCAGCTCAACGTGGCCCGCAAGGTCCCCGGCAAGCAGGAGTTCGACGAGACGCTGCGCTACTACCGCGCCCAACTGACCGCGCACGGCGTCGACGTACGCCTCAACACGCGGGTCGCTGCCGACGACCTCACCGGCCACGACGAGGTCGTCGTCGCCACCGGCGTCACGCCCCGCACACCGGACATCCCCGGCATCGACCACCCGAGCGTCGTCGGCTACCTCGACGTGCTCCGCGACGGCGCCCCCGTCGGCGACCGCGTCGCCGTCCTCGGCGCCGGCGGCATCGGCTTCGACGTCGCCGAATACCTCACCGACGGCGGCGACAAGGCGCACGAGGACCCGTCGACGTACTTCCGCCTCTGGGGTGTCGACATGGACTACGCCACCGCCGGTGGCCTCACCGCGCCCGAGCGCCCCGCGCCGCCGCGCGCCGTCCACCTGCTCCAGCGCAAGAGCTCCAAGGTCGGCGCCGGGCTCGGGAAGACCACCGGCTGGATCCACCGCACCGAGCTGAGGCAGCGCGGCGTCACCATGGTCCCGGGCGTGCGCTACGACCGGATCGACGACGCCGGACTGCACGTCACCATCGGTGACGAGTCCACCGTCCTCGAGGTCGACACGGTCGTGCTCTGCACCGGCCAGGAGCCCAGCCGCGGCCTGTACGACGACCTGGTCGCCGCCGGTCGAAGCGCGCACCTCATCGGCGGCGCCGACGTGGCCGCCGAACTGGACGCCAAGCGCGCCATCAAACAGGGCACCGAACTGGCGGCGGCGCTGTAGCGGCCGTCCGGGCGGCCCACGGCATCCCTAGGATGAGCCCATGTCCCTCCCGCACGCGATCCTCACCGCGCTGGTCGAAAAGCCGTCGTCCGGACTGGAGCTGACCCGCCGGTTCGACCGGTCGATCGGCTACTTCTGGTCGGCGACGCATCAGCAGATC
Organism: Streptomyces sp. NPDC048171; assembly: GCF_043202655.1. Taxonomy (NCBI): domain Bacteria; kingdom Bacillati; phylum Actinomycetota; class Actinomycetes; order Kitasatosporales; family Streptomycetaceae; genus Streptomyces; species Streptomyces sp. NPDC048171. Next base: position 424,464 of record NZ_JBIDAU010000007.1, on the reverse strand, counting down.
TATCGCGAGCTGGGCAAGCTGGAGGGCGAGGGGCTGATCCGCGAGCTGCCCGGGCGGCAGCCGGCCCGCGGGCAGAAGAAGTCCTACGAGGTGCTGCCGGCCGGCCGCGAGGAGCTGGCCCGCTGGACCGCCGTACCCCAGGACCCCAAGCCCCTGCGGGACACGATGCTGCTGCGCCTGCGGGCCGCCGCGGTGGTCGGAACAGCCGGTGTCGAGGAGGACCTGCGCCGCCATCTGGACCTGCACGAGCAGCAGTTGGCGGAGTACCGGGCGATCGAGGAGCGCGACTTCCCGCCCGGCAGGGACAGTGCCGAGGACCGGCTGCGGCACCTGGTGCTGCGGGCCGGCATCGACCTGGAGACCTTCTGGACGGGATGGCTCAGGCACGCGCTGGCGGAGTTCGCCGAGCTGCCAGCCGAGGGGGCCGGGGCTCAGGACCGGTAGGGCTCAGAACCGGTAGGGCTTCGCGCGGCGGCGCAGGAACCAGGCCGCGCCGATGACACCGGCCCCCACCAGCGCGCCGCCTGCCACCAGGGTCGCGGTGCCGTAGTCCTGGATCGCCCCGCCCAGGCCGCCCATGACCCCGCGCGGCGACGCGGACGGCGAGGGTGTGGCCGAGCGGCTCGGGGACGGGGTGGGCGCGCTGGAGACGATGACCGTCTGGGTGCCCGCGGTGCTGTTGTTCGAGCACATGACGATCACCGTGTAGGTGCCCGGCGAGATGCCCGACCAGGCCGCCGACTGCCCGGAACCGGTGCCGGACAGCGCCACTTGGCGCCCCTGCGCGAAGTCGCGCTGGCTGCTGGTGAGCAGCGAGGCGGTGCCCCAACTGCCGTTGAGCTGGGCGCAGGCCGTGGTGGTGACCGACACCGTGGTCCCGGTGGTGCTCACCGAGATGCCCGGCCCCGCGAGAGCCGGCCCGGCGGCCAGGGCGACGGGCAGCGCGGCAGCGGCTGCCACGGTCAGGCCGGAGCGGAGATACGGCGAAGAGATGCGCATGTGGACTGCCCTCCGGCGGCACGGTCGGCGGCACATCCCTTGCGTCGCCGAGATCGGGAACGCCCGTGCTCCCTCAGTGGCAGCCAACAGTGCGGCGGCCGCGCCCGCATGCCGAGCGCGACCGCCCAGGTGACGTGCCGGCCGGCCGGAGCCGCACCGAGGTCAGCCGCCCGCGCCCAGCGTCACCTTCCGTTCCTCCGAGAAGCCGCCCCAGGTGCCGTCGGCCAGCCTGGCCCGGACCCGCACCCGGTGCGTGACACCGGCCTCACGTCCCGCGTAGAAGCTGTACTCGGCCAGGTCGCGCGGGGCTTCGGCGCCGTAGACCAGGGAGGTCGCCGGACGGCCGTCCAGGTGGATCTGGTACTCGGCGACCGGGCCGTCCGTCCGCGGCGGGACCCAGGTCAGGTCGAGGTAGTACGCCCCGTCGGCGAGATGGGAGGCCGCGCGCAGACCGGTGGGCGCGGAGGCGCGGCCGTTGTCGGACCCCGGGGTGGAGAGCCGGACGGCGGCACTGGCGGGGGAGAGGTTGTCGGCGGCGTCCCGCGCCCGCACCGTGAAGGTGTAACGGGTGCCCGGCCGCAGCCCCGTGACCACGGCCGCCGTCTGGGCGCCGCCGACGCTGTGCACCTTCGTGCCGCCCTGGTAGACGTCGTACGACACCACCTTGCGGTCGTCCTTCGCGGCCGACCAGGTGAGCTGCACGGCCCGGGGGCCCGCCGCCCGGCCCTCGGCGCCCTCCGGGCGGGTGGGGGCGGAGGCGTCGGTGACGGCGGCCGGCGTGGTGGCCCGCACCTCCCGGCTGCGCGGCCCGAGCCGCCCGTCGGCGTCGCGCGCCCGCACGGTGAAGGCGTACGCCGTCGAGGGGCGCAGCCGGGTGACGTCCACCATGCGGTCGGACGCCGGTACCTTCTTGACCAACGTGCCGCCGCGGTACACCTCGTAGGTCTCGGCCCTGTCCAGCGCGTTCCACATCACGTGCACGGTCGTCGCACTGCCCGCCTCGGCGGTGACGCCCATGGGCACGCCGGGCAGCCCGCCGTCCTCCCCCTCCCCGCCCGCGCCCGTGCCGCAGGAGGTCAGCAGGACGACCGCGCCGCAGAGCAGCGGCAGGGCGCACCGGCGCAGGAACACGCCGGGGGCGGCGGGAGCGGGGACAGCGGGAGCGGGTACGTCTCGCACGGCTCAGCCTCCGGTGGGGCGTCGGCCCGATTCGATGCGACGGCAATGGTCCGGACCAATATGACGCCCGTGACGCGATCACATCAAGAGGGTCGTCGCCTGGTTGCGTATGCTGAATCACCTCAGGGTCGAACTCCGCGAGAATTCAGGCGTGTTCGGGACCCAGGCGCGGACCGCTGTCGTCGCAGTTCCCGCGCCGGCGCGGGTGGCCGGGCGCGCCGGAAACCGTAACCGGTCCCGGCCCGCCCGCCCCCGGTCGCGCTCCTGGGACGGGCGCGCGGGACCGGGCGTGCACCGTCTGGCCCTGTGAAAGGTGGCCGCGCGGCCGAATCGGGGACAGATGGGAACGAGTGCCCGCCCATGTCCCCCAGGAGAGGCCACATCGTGCGTGTCCAGTCGCTGTCGCTGGTCGCGGCCAGTGCCGCCCTGATCGCTCCCACGACGTTCCCCGACGCTCCGCACCCGCTCCGCGCCGACCTCCCGGCGCGCCTCCTGGCCGACGGCCGGTCCCAGGACGCCCTGGGACGTGCGAACCGGTCCGGAGTCCGGATCGGACCGGTCCCGGACCGCTCGGCCGGGCCGCCCGGGCCCCCGTCCCGGGTCGGGCCGGACCCCGGGGCGGCTGCCCGTCCGAAGGGGGACGGGCGAGAGGCGCCGGTCCGCGCCGCCGACCTGCTGGCCGAGGTGCGCGACTGCACACCCGTCTCGCGCGGGCGCTACCGCAAGGACTCCGGGGCACCGGCGGACATCCCGGTCTGCGGCAAGCGCGATGCCGTGTACTGGAAGGCCGACCTGGACGTCGACTGCGACGGGGTGCCCGGCGACCGGTGCAACAGCGGCAGTGACCCGCACTTCAGCCCCGCCACCGCGTTCACCCGGTCGGACGGCCGCCCGCTGGACGCCGAACGCCTGCCCTACGTCGTGGTGCCCGAGCCGAGCGACATCTGGGACCACCGCGCGGACGACGTGCGCGGCGGATCGCTCGCCGCCCTCGTCCACGGGGACCGGGTGCGGTACGCGGTCGTCGGCGACGTCGGCCCGCGCGACCTCATCGGCGAGGCGTCCTACGCCGCCGCGGAGGCGCTCGGCGTCCCGGCCGACCCGCACGGCGGCGGTGCGGCGTCCGACGTGACGTACATCGTCTTCAAGGGCAGCGAGGTCGAGCCCATCGAAGACCGGGAGGCCGCGGAGAAGGAGGGGGAGCGGCTGGTGCGGAAGTTCATGGCCGACGACTGAGACCGGGACGACCGAGGGCCGCGCCGCCGCGCACCGAGGCGGCCGGGCTCACCCGGCCGCCCCGGAGCAGGCCCTGCCTAGGCCTTCCGGTAGGAGTACGCCTCGGCGGCGGCCGCCTCCACGGCCGCCAGGTCGGCGCCCGTCGAGGCCGTCACCACGGCGGCCACCGCGCCCTCGACGAACGGCGCGTCCACCAGACGGGTGTGGGCCGGGAGTTCGTCGCCCTCGGCGAGCAGCGCCTTGACCGTGAGCACCGCGCTGCCGAGGTCGGTGAGGACGGCGACGCCCGCACCCCGGTCCACGGACGCGGCGGCCGCCGACACCAGCTCGGAGCTGGTGCCGAACTCGCCGGACGCGGTCCCGCCCGCCGGGGCCACGGGGACGGCCGCGCCACCGCCCGACAGTGCCTTGGCCAGCTCCGCCACGGACGCGGCGACCGCGGCGCTGTGCGACACCAGCACGATCCCGACCAGCTTCTCCTCACTCACCGGCCGCCTCCTGGAGTGCCGCGACGAGCAGTGCCGCCGAGGTGGCACCGGGATCCTGGTGCCCGATGCTGCGCTCGCCGAGGTAGCTCGCCCTGCCCTTGCGGGCCTGCAACGGTGTGGTCGCCTCGGCCCCCTCCTCGGCCGCCGTGCGCGCCGCGGCGAACGAGTCACCGAGGGCGTCCACGGCGGGCACCAGGGCGTCGATCATCGTCTTGTCGCCCGGCGCGGCACCCCCGAGCGTCATGACGGCGTCCACGCCCGTCCGGAACGCCTCCGCCAACTGCTCCCGGCTGACCTCGGGCGCGTCCCCGAGTGACTTGCCGGTACGGCGCAGCAGCGTCCCGTACAACGGCCCCGAGGCGCCGCCGACTGTGGAGATGAGCCGGCGCCCGGCGAGGATCAGGACCGCGCCGGGAGTGTCCGGCGCCTCCTTCTCCAGCGCGGCCGCCACGTCCCTGAACCCCCGCTGGAGGTTGCTGCCGTGGTCGGCGTCGCCGATGGGAGAGTCGAGGGCGGTGAGCCGTTCCGCCTCGCGGTCGACGGACGCGGTGGTGACCGTCATCCAGCGGCGGAAGAAGTCGGCGTCGAGCACGGTGTCTCCTTGCCTGGTAGGTACGTTGCGATGCCTTCCCCGTCCACCGTCACATGCCCCACCTCAGTCCGGGGGTACTCACCGGCGCGTCCCACAGCCCGAGCAGCTCCTCGTCGATCTCGCACAGGGTGACGGAGGCGCCCGCCATGTCGAGCGAGGTGACGTAGTTGCCGACGAGCGTACGGGCGACGGCGACCCCGCGCCCGCGGAGGATGCGCTGCACCTCGGCGTTGAAGCCGTACAGCTCGAGGAGCGGCGTCGCGCCCATGCCGTTGACCAGTACGAGGACCGGGTTGCGCGGAGCGAGGTCGGTGAGGACCGCGTCCACGGCGGCCTCGGCGATCTCGCCCGAGGTCATCATGGGACGCCGCTCACGGCCGGGCTCCCCGTGGATGCCGATGCCCAGTTCCAGTTCACCCGCCGGGAGGTCGAAGGTGGGGGAACCCTTGGCGGGCGTGGTGACGGCGCTGAGCGCGAAGCCGAAGCTGCGGGAGCTGTCGTTGACCCGCCGGGCGAGCGATTCCACCTGCTCCAGCGGGCGTCCCTCCTGCGCGGCGGCCCCGGCGATCTTCTCCACGAACAGCGTCGCCCCCGTGCCGCGCCGCCCGGCCGTGTAGAGACTGTCCGTCACCGCGACGTCGTCGTTGACCAGCACCTTCGCGACCTGGATGCCCTCGTCCTCGGCCAGCTCGGCGGCCATGTCGAAGTTGAGCACGTCACCGGTGTAGTTCTTGACGACGAACAACACCCCGGCCCCGCTGTCCACAGCCGCCGCGGCCCGCACCATCTGGTCCGGCACCGGCGAGGTGAACACCTCACCCGGACAGGCCGCCGCGAGCATCCCGGGCCCCACGAACCCGCCGTGCAGCGGCTCGTGCCCGGACCCGCCCCCCGACACCAACGCCACCTGCCCGGCCACGGGCGCGTCCCGCCGCACGATCACACGGTTCTCGACATCCACGGCCAGCTCGGGATGGGCGGCCGCCATACCGCGCAACGCGTCCGCGACCACGGTCTCGGGGACGTTGATGAGCATCTTCACGGGTATCTCCTAAGTTGATTAGCAGACAGGCCTGCGACCTGCGTTTTCGCTGGTCAGAATGGAAGTGCGGGTTTCGTGATCTTGGCGCTCCATGACGGTCGTCGGCGGGTTCCGGCGGTTACTGATGCTGACTCACTGCTGACTTCGGTGACGCGTAGTCAGGTACTCCCGGCACGAGGACCGCAGACTGCCACGGGGCACACAGGGGCAGTATTGACCTTGCGACCGCGAACGTCACGCGCGGCAACGTCCAGAGCGCTCAGGTACTACCGATCTGGCAGACATGGCCAAGCGCAAGACCTGAACGCGCGGTAAGGGAAGTTCCCGGGGGTGCCGCTGCCCCGCGCGGCACGGAGGCCGTCGAATGCCATGAGGAGACAGCCCGTGCTTCGTCGGGGCGCGCGAGTCGGTCGTGCTCCGATCGGGCGGCCTCGAGCAGGTGGCGCCAGGGCGTGGTCAGAGGGCGTCGTCTCGCAGGGGGGCCCGCCGTTCGCGCTCTGTCATCTCGCCCCAGATTCCGTGCTCGATCCGGTGGTCGAGAGCGCGGCCGCTCTCCGCATCGACGCTACGGAGCGCGGGTGCCCGCCGCACTGGGGACTGTCCCCGTCTTCGGGGTGGGGGCACCGAGAACCGGGGTGCGCCGGGCCAGCCACCAGTACAGCAGCGCAGGCACCACCAGCCCCACGATCCACGACACGTCCGCCCCGCCCAGCGGTGCCACCAGCGGACCGGTGTAGAAGCCGGTCACCAGGAACGGCAGTTGCGCCAGCAGTCCCACCGCGTACACCGTCAACGCGTCCCAGCGCCAGGCCCCGTACCGGCCGCTCGCATCGAACAGTGCCGGGATGTCGTAGCGCTCCTTGGAGATCAGGTAGTAGTCGACCAGGTTGATCGCCGACCACGGAGTGAAGAAGGTCAGCAGGAAGAGCAAGAAGTCCTTGAACGAGGTGAGGAAGCTGTCCTTGCCGGCCAGCGCGACCACCGTCCCCGCCACCATGATCAGCGCGATGTACGCCGTCCTGCCCCGCTGCGAGAGCACCTGCCGCTCCCGGAAACCGGTGACACCCGTGACCAGTGACATGAAGCCGCCGTAGGTGTTGAGGACGTTGACGGTCAGTTTGCCGAGTGCGATCACGAAGTAGAGGAACGAGGCCATGACGCCTGTACCGCCCAGGCCCACCACATAGCCCACCTGGCTGTCCAGGAACGCCTCGCCCGCCGTCGCCGCGGCCAGCACCCCGAACGCCATCGACCACTGCGAACCGAGCGCCGAGCCTGACAGCGTCCACCAGAACGTCGCCCGCGTGGACGTCGTGCGCGGCAGATAGCGGGAGTAGTCCGCCACGTACGGGCCGAACGCCAGCTGCCAGGAGGCCGACAGCGACATCGCGAGCAGGAACATCGGCAGTGAGAAGTGCGCGTCGCCGAGCAGCGCACCGAGGTCGGCGCGCTCCAGCAGCCGGACGCCCAGGTAGACGAACGCGAGTGCGCAGACGACGCTCGCGATGCGGCCCAGGGCGTGGATGATCCGGTAGCCGACGGTCGCCATGACCCCGGTGACCAGTGCGAAGGCGATGATGCCGGTCGTGTCGTCGGTGTGCGTCAGCTCGCCGACCGCCTGCCCGGCCAGCACCGTGCCGCTGGCGAAGAAGCCGACGTACATGACCACCACGAGCAGCAGCGGGACGACCGCGCCGCGCACCCCGAACTGGGCACGGGACTGGATCATCTGCGGCAGGCCCAGCTTCGGGCCCTGCGCGGAGTGCAGGGCCATGACCGCGCCGCCGAGCAGGTTGCCCAGCAGCAGCCCGACCAGCGACCAGACGACATCCCCGCCGAAGACGACCGCCAGGGCGCCCGTGACGACGGCCGTGATGTGCAGGTTGGCGCCCAGCCACAGGGTGAACTGGGAGAAGGCGCTGCCGTGCCGTTCGTCGTCGGGGACGACGTCGATCGAGCGCAGCTCGACGAGTTGGGTCATGGGGAGCCTCTTGTCCGGTGGTTACGGCGACGTGCTGTATGGAAGTATGCGGAGCCAAGACGACTGAATAGGATGGGTGAATAGATTGTCAATGCCCTCCCGCTGATCCGGAGCGACGTGGGATCTGGGGTGACGGCGGGACGAGGCAGGCCCGGCAACGACTTCACGCACGGCGCCGCGACGCTCGGCGGATCAGGTCGTCGCTCCGACAGAATCCGTGGACGCAGTGGCTGACGACGTCCGACCGCGGTCGGGGTACCTGCGGCAGGAGTGTTGTCGGCATGCCTGGTGGCGCACGCCAGTGCGGCCTCCCGGCCTGGGGTCTGTGGGGCCTGATCGTTGCGGTGCGGCTCATCGGACTTCGGCGGGGGGGGCGTCGCCCCGGTGTGCGTAGGTCTACTCGTAGGATGCCGGGGCGCGCTGGAGCCCACTCGCGATGTCCCAGGAGAACCGCAGGTTGTCCGGCGCGTTCGCCAGATGGTGTTGCGGGGCGACGGCACCGATCAGTCGGCGGGCCTCAACGTTGTCACGGAGGACTGATGCGGTGAAGGTCCGGATGCCGTGCTCCATCGCGGTGCCGGCGAGCCTGGTCACCAACTGCGCTGCGATGCCTCGACGTTGCCACTCGTCGGCAACCACGATGGCTACCTCGGCCCGACGGGGGTCGTCGCCCGTGGCGTAGCGCGCAACGCCGAGGATCTGGTCGTCGGCCATCGCGATCAGCGCTTCGCGCTGCAGGTGATCGAGGTCCAGAAGTTGGTCCAGGAGGCTGTCTCTGAGTTCGTTGACGGCTCCCTGGAAGCGCAGGTGGCGACTGCGCGGGGACAGGCGGGGGCACAAGGCCCTCAGCCGCTCGCGATCTCCGGCCTCGCCCAGGGGGCGGAGGTGAGGTGTGGGGTGGGCGGATGCCGCCATGGCGAACGCCTTTCGTGGAGCGGCTGCATGCTCCGCGAGGGCCCGGGGCATGAACGCGTACCCCGGTGGCCCGGTGGCGCGTGCCGGACGCAAGTAGCGGCGACCAGGCGTGCCCCAGGGTGGACAGCCTTGGTCAGGCGAACTGCGGGTACAGCGCGCCGACACCCGCGGACAGGCCCGCGAGCACCGTTCTGCTCGTCTCGTCGGCGACGATCTCGGCGGTTCCGGCAGCGATGCCGTCGAGAGCGATACGGGCGACGTCGGCGGGGTCGGCCTTCGGTGCGTCGAGGCCGGCGGTCATGTCGGTGTCCATGTAGCCCACGTGCAGCCCCGAGACGCGGGTGCCCTGCGGGGCGAGCTCCTGGCGCAGCCCGTTGGTCATCGACCAGGCGGCGGACTTCGCGGCGCAGTACGCGCCGAAATCGGGGATGTTGAGCCACGAGGTGGCCGAGAGGATGTTCAGCACCGCGCTGCTGTCGTGCGCTCCGAGCGTCGGTGCGAACGCCCTGGTCACCGCGAGGGTCCCGAGGAAGTGGGTGTCCATCTCCAGGCGGATGTCGGCCAGGTCTCCGGTCAGCAGCGAGGCGTACGTGGCGGAGCCGGCGTTGTTGACCAGGATCGAGACGTTTCCTGCGGCTTCCACCGCCGCGGCGATCGAGGCCGAGTCGGTCACGTCGAGCGCGAGGGGCTTCACCCCGGCCAGGTCGACGGAGGCCGGGTTGCGGGCGGCGGCGTAGACCGTCGCGCCGCGGTCGCGCAACTGCATGGCCAGGTGGCGTCCAAGGCCGCGGTTGGCTCCGGTGACCAGGGCGGTCTGTCCTTCGATCTTCATGGCGAGCTCCCAGCTAGGTTGTGGATTCCAACTTAGCCTACCTGAGTTCGGTGAGCCAACTCAGGTAGCATGGAGGTATGAGCAAAGTTCCGAACGACAGCTGCGCCATCGCGCGCAGTCTGGGAGTGCTGGGCGAGCGCTGGACCCTCTTGATCCTCCGCGAAGCGGTCTCGGGTGCGAGCCGCTTCTCGCAGTTCCGCAGCGGGCTCGGCGTCGCCCCGGACGTGCTCACCTCGCGCCTGAACACGCTGGTCGAATACAAGGTGTTGGAGAAGGTGCCCTACCAGGAGCCGGGGGAGCGGGCGCGCTCCTCCTACCTCCTCACCGACGCGGGTCGCGAGCTGCTCGTCGTACTGCTCGCGCTACAGCAATGGGGCGACAAGTACCTGCCGTGGCCCGAGGGCCCCAGCATCCTGCGCCAGGTCGAAGGGACCGAGCGGCCTGTCCACGTCGGCTTCATCGACGATCAGGGGGTAGAGGTCGAGGAAGGCCGCGTAGAGCTGGTGCGGACCGCCGCCTATCCCAGCCGCAGCGACTGAGCGTCCGCTCCTGCCGTGCGTGACCGTGGCGGGACCGCCGTGAGCCGGCCGGCTGTCACTCTGTGGCCGCGCCGCGTTCCCCGCTCATGGATTCCTGGTAGGCATCCGCGTAGGTGGGAGAGTCCTTGATCAGGTCGTCGCAGAACGCGGCAACGTCGGTGCCGATGAGTTCCAAGACGCCCTTTCCCTCCGCGACGCCCTCCTCGAAGAAGGCGACGATCTCAGGGAGGAGGGGTCCGTCGGAGAGAATGACCGGTCCGACCTTGAACAGGTACTTCTGCAGCTCCTTGTACACAATCCGGTAGTCCGGTGGGAGCGCCCTGACCCGGGCGGCATGCGCCCGCCACTGCTTCTTCCCTTCGATGATGTCCTGGATGCTCACGTCAGCCTCCCAGCCGGCTCAATTTCCGTGCGACGTTCCTGTTCAACTGCTCGCGCCACCGGTCGCGATGAGTCCGGGCCCCGGCTCCGCCGGCGAGCGCCGTGCAGAAGCCCGGAATGTCGTCGCCGAGCACCTCGTGGATGCTCTGCCCGTCCGCTGCCGACACTTCCAGCAGCCCCAGGGCGGAGTCGAGGATCGGAGTCAGGTTGCGGCCGGTGAAGTCGCCGTAAGGGAAGAGGTGGGCGACGATCTGGTCCCACGCCTCCCTGTAGTCCTCCGGCAGAGCCGCGACCCGGGCTCCGAACGCCTGCCAGTCCCTGGTGAGATCGCTGCCTGTGACCTTCTCCCAGAAGTTCATCTCCCGCCCCTCTTAAGCGTGTCGATGCGTGATGAGAGGTACTGCCATTTCGCCCAGAACCTTGCGAGTTCCTCGCGCCCGGCGTCGTTGAGCGCGTAGAACTTGCGCGGCGGGCCGACCTCGGAGGGACGTTTCGTCACCTGGACGAGCCCGTTTCTCTCCAGTCGCAGCAAGATCGTGTACACGGTCCCCTCGACGACGTCGGAGAAGCCGAGCTCGTTCAGCCGGCGAGTGATGGCGTACCCGTAGGTCTCGTCGCTGCCGATGATTTCGAGCACGCACCCTTCGAGCGTGCCCTTCAACATCTCCGTCAGGTCGTCCATCGCGGGTGCTCCTCAGCTCTCCTCGGTACTACGTGCTACCGAGTACCGCTATACGGTATCACCGAGTAGTGGGGAAGTGCCGCTCCCGGTGAGCGGAATCCCGGGCCCGAGTCGATCGGTGGGCAACCGGGACCCGCCGAACGCGCAGCCCGGTCTGGTCGGCCGGCGCCTGACGCCAGGCGTCCTCCACGTCCAGCAGTGTGATCCCGTCCAGCGACCTGGCGAGCTGGAGTCCTCCGCGCGCGTCGGCCGCGGAGGTCGCCAGTCCCGACGGGAGTGTGCGGAGGGCTCACTCGGCGCCCGTCGGTCCGGCCGGACAGGTGCGCGCCCGTCCCGTTCCGCAGGCGGCAGGCGGCAGGCGGCAGGCGGCAGGCATCGGCGGCGCGCCCGACGCAGGCCAGCTTCTCCGGGCGAACCGGGGGTCATGCGGCGTGCCGAAGCGCACCGGAGGGGACATACAGGTCGAAACTTGACAAGGTCGACTGTAGTCGGACGGTCGATCGCGCACGGCGTCGGCGGTCGCGTGGAGCACGGACGAATGGTGAAGAGATGGTCGAGGAGAGCCTGCCGTCGACCGAGCGCGAGCACGACAGCACGGGGGAGAGGATTGTGCGGTGGATGGACGCCCGGCTGGGCCACCGTCGCCTGACCCGCTCCGCCAGGCGCCTCGTCTTTCCCGACCACTGGTCCTTCATGCTCGGCGAGATCGCGCTCTACAGCTTCGTCGTCCTGCTGATCACCGGCGTCTTCCTCAGCTTCTTCTTCCATCCCTCGTCGGACCTGCTGGTGTACCAGGGCAGCTACGCACCCCTGCGGGGGCGCCTGGTGTCGCAGGCGTTCGACTCGACCCTGCACATCTCCTTCGACGTGCGCGGCGGGCTGCTTGTGCGCCAGGCCCATCACTGGGCCGCTCTGATCCTCGTGGCCTCGATCTTCGTGCACATGATGCGGGTGTTCTTCACGGGAGCGTTCCGCAAGCCTCGTGAACTGAACTGGGTCTTCGGGTTCCTTCTGCTGGTCATCGCCATGTTCGGCGGTCTCACGGGGTATGACCTGCCCGACGACCTGTTGTCAGGGACGGGGCTTCAGGTCGTCAACGGCACGATCCTCTCGATTCCGCTGGTGGGCACGTACCTGTCGTTCTTTCTCTTCGGCGGTGAGTTCCCGGGGGACGACCTGATCGCCCGGTTCAACACCATCCACATCCTGATCATCCCCGGCCTGATGGTGGCCCTGATCGTCCTGCACCTCGTCCTCGCGGTGCGCCACCGGCACACCCAGTACCCCGGGCCCGGACGCACCAATGCCAACCTCGTGGGCATGCCGTTGCGGGTGTACGCCGTCAAGGCCGGGGCCTACTTCTTCCTCGTGTGCGGCGTGATCTTCCTCATCGCGGGGCTTGCCCAGATCAACCCCGTGTGGGCCTACGGGCCCTTCCGCCCCGACCAGGTCTCCGCCGATTCCCAGCCCGACTGGTACATGGGCGTCGCCGACGGCTTCCTGCGCGTGATGCCCGGCTGGGAGATCGACTTCTGGGGACACACCCTCGCGCTGGACAACTTCCTGCCGCTGCTGGTGGGCGTACTGCTCTTCCTCGCGCTCGGCGCCTACCCCTTCCTGGAGGCGTGGGTGACCGATGACGACGACGACCAGCACCTTCTGGACCGCCCACGCAACCGTCCGGTGCGTACGGCCGTGGGCGTGGCATGGCTCAGTGTCTATCTCGTGGCGTTGATCGGCGCTGCCAACGACCTGATCGCCACTCATCTGCACGTCTCCGTCAACGCCGTGACCTGGACCGTGCGCATCGCTCTCTTCGCGGTCCCCGTACTGGCTTTCGTGGTCGCCAAACGCTGCGCCCTGGGGCTGCAGCGCCGCGACCGCGACAAGGTCCTGCACGGTCGCGAGACCGGGGTGGTCAAGCGTCAGGGGCACGGCGAGTACATCGAGGTGCACGAGCCGCTCAGCCAGGCGCGGCTGTATGCCCTGACCGCGCACAAGCAGTACTGGCCGCTGGAGGCGGTACCGGCGCGCGAGGGCGAGAGCGCCGCCCGGGGGAGCATCCGGCGGCTTCGCAGCCGCCTCAGTCGTGCGTTCTACGGCCCGAACACGCAGATCCCCAAACCGACCGAGGACGAATACCGCCAGATCGCCGAGAGCGGTTCCTGACGGGTGGGACCGAGGCCTTACGGGTGTGCCGTCAGGGGCTCGGCCGAATCGGTCAGGACGCAGGACGGCGAGGCACTTGCGGATGAAGTCCTCCAGGCTGAACACGTCGGGGCCCGCGACCTCGACCGTGCCGTTGACGGGCGTGCCGACGGCCGTGCGCCCCACGGCCGCGGCCACGTCGCCCGAGAAGATGGGCTGGACCTTGATGGGGGCGACGCTCACGGTGTCGCCCTCCGTCGCCGGGTCCGCCAGGGACTTCGCGAACTCGAAAAACTACGTGGCGTCGGTACCCACGACGAAGAGCGCCACGTGGTGGGCGACACCGGCCTCCGCCTCGGCCTTGAGGAGGTGGGACGTCGAGACGCGGAAGAACTCCTTGACCGCGTCGTCCGCGAAGGCGGAGAGTTTCCAGAGGTCGTCAGCCGGCGGACGTCTCACCGAGCTTTCGGGAGAACGCCGTCACGGACGCGCGCGACGCCTGCTCCACGATGCTGATGCCGACCTCCTGGGTGCTACAGCCGTTGAGAAGTACCGCCATCAGGTAGACGCGGCCCTCATGCTCTATCCGGCCGATGCTGTTGACGTCCCACTTCTTGGTCTGGGTCCGCTTGAGCCACCCGTTCTTCAGGGCGGTCGTCCCCGAGTCGGACGCTGCCGACACGCCCCAGGTCTGGCTTCCCACGACGTGCAGCATCAGGTCCTGGATGTAGGTGCGCGACGCCTCGCTCAGGGGCGACTTGTCGCCGAACACGCACTGGAGCAGGCGTATCTGGTCTTCCGCCGTGGTTTGCGTGATGCCCCACACGGTCCCCTGACCGCCCCGCGTCTGGAGCAGGCCGAGCCGTTCGTTGGCCGCGTCGAGACCCGGGGCGCTGCCTATCCGGGTCCACAGGGCACTGGTGGAGTCGTTGTCGCTCTTCTGGATCATGGCCGCGGACTGGGCGCGCTCCTCGGTGCTCAACCTCCGCCCCTGGTCCTGGGCCTGGAGCAGGAGGGTCGCCAGGATGTCCACCTTCACGACGCTGGCGGTGTCGAAGGCGTCATGCCCGTACGTCGCCATGGCACCGCTCTCGACATCCAGCATCGCCACGGCCATCCGGTTGTCGCCGAAGAGCGCGGTCACCGGAGCCAGAGCCGGCCCGAGATCGAACGACTTCTGTGACGGGGTGGGCGACGGCAGCGACTTCGGTGCGTCCGCGGGTGCCTCGCCCGCCTTCGCCCGGGCCGAGACGGCCGTCGGGGACGGAGCCTTCGCCCGGTCGGCCGCGGACGAGCCACCGGAGTCGCTCCAGGTGACGGCGTAGGTGGCGCCGCCGACGAGGATCACGACCGACGTCACGGCCCACGTCATGCGGCGTCGCCTGGCCCGGCGGCGACGTCGTTGCTCCCGGCGGGAGCGGCCGCGTCGCCGAACAGGTGGGTTCTCATGCACGGGGGAGATGGTAATCGAATCGAAGTTCGAGGTCACCGGGTGATTCCCGACCGTGACCGCCGGCGACGTACACCTGGTGACCTCCCTGCGGCAGGCCCCTACGGCGTGACGAGCACCTTGCTGAGGAGCGGGCGGTGGTCCGATGCCGTCGGGTCGTCGTTGAGCACCCGGGTGGCCAGCGGCGTCACCATACGGGTCGCGTAGATGAGGTCGATGCGCTCCGTCGGCGACTCCGCGGGGTAGGTCGCCCCGTCACCGCGCGGGTGCGGGGACTTGGCCCATGCGTCCGTGAACGCCTTCTGCAGCGGCTGCGACTCGGGTGCGGCGGGCAGTGCGTTGAAGTCGCCCACGAGGATCCCGGGCTTCGTCGCGCCGATCAGATCCACCACCTGCGCCGTCTGCCGCAGGCGGTCGGCCTGCGAGCCGGCGGCCAGATGCGTGTTGTAGAACTCCACCTTCCTGCCGTGGACGTCGAGCGTGGCGTGCAGCAGACCGCGCTGCTCCTGGCCCGGCGACTTGTAGAGCCAGGTGTTGTCCGAGGCGGTGACGGGGTAGCGGGAGAGGATCGCGGTGCCGTACTGGACGCGGTGGCCGCCGGGCGCAGGCGGGCTGTTGTCGATGTTGGCGCCGAAGACCACGTGGTATCCGAGCAGTTCCGCCAGCTCGGCAGGCTGGTCCGCCCAGTCGCTGCGCGACGAGTAGTGGTTGTCGACCTCCTGAAGGCCGACCACGTCCGCGCCGCTCTTGCGGATGACGTTCGCCACGCGCCGCAGGTCGAGGACGCCGTCGGTGCCCTCGGCGTGATGGATGTTGAACGTCATGACGTCCAGGACGCGGGGACCGGGCAGCCGGTCGGCGGACATCTCCTCGGCGGTGACGGGACCGGCGGCGGCCGCGAGCGCGACGGCGGCGGCGAGGACGGACAGGGTCCGGCGGATCATGGAGGGCCTCCTGGAGCAGGTTCACTGACCATCCGGATCCTGAATCGGACCGCTGACGTGCCATCGACTGCAGTATGAAGTTTGGTGAAACGCACGCTTGGTCGGTCGCGAGGACTGGATCGTGTGGGTGCCGCCCTCACGGCGCAGGCCGAGTACCGCCGAGTCTTCACGGCCGTTCGCCGACCGGCTCTCCCTCGGGATCAGTTCCTTACCCGAGGCCGCGACAGGGATCACGACGCCGGTCCTGACGCCCTCGCTGACAGGAGAACGCTTACGGACTGGGCCGGGTCGGCTGGAGGGCGAGCACGCTCCGCCGCCCCGGTGATCCGCGCCTCAGCGTGCTCGGCCGGTGCCGCGGTGCCGACGCAGCCGATCCGCGGACGCGGAGAGCAGTCGGGCGCGCAGGATCGCGGCACCGTCACCCTCCAGGTCGTCGCAGGCCGCCGTACGGCCTGCCATCACCGTCACCAGCGAGAGGGTCGGTCCCCGGAGCAGATCCCCCGCGCCGGTGGTGAACGGTCCGTCCGTGGCCTCGACCCGCAGGCCCGCGATGACAGTCCTGCTCGCGACCGTGAAGTCCCGGCCGGCGAAGAACCGGGCCACGGCAGTGGTCGTGGCCACCGGAGGTGTCCGCACCAGACCCAGTGGCCGACGGATGTCCTCACCGTGGACGACGATCTCGCCCAGCCAGGCCGCGGTATGGCCTGTCGGCCCGGCCGGCCCGGTGACCACTTCGCGAAAGCGCCGCAAGGTCTCTTCAGGCGTGGCCCCGCGGTGCTGCGCGAGTCGTCGGTCGTTGTGCAGATCGGGGTCGAACCGGGCGGCCAGCATGCTCAGCAGCCAGCGCCACATCCCCGTGCCGGCACCTGCCGTCAGATGGGCCACTACCTCCTCCACGGTCCAGCGCTCACACAGAGAAGCTGTCGCCCACTGCGCCTCGCTGAGCTCGGCCAGGTCTTGAGCGAGCGCGGACCGCTCGACGTGGATCGCCCTTTCGAGGGCTTTCCGTGTTTCCAGAACGTGCGGTTCAGCCACTGGCGAGCCTCCAGAGATCGGGTGTCCACGATGAGACTCCCGTCGGAGCCCGAACTCATCGGCCGCGCCCGCTTCCTGCCGTTGAGCAGAGAGCGGGGTCCTCCGGACATCCGACTCTGGTTAGAGTCGGACCCGGAGCGCTTGGGAAGTAGGTGCTGCCCGCAGAGCGCCTTCAGGGGCGCGGATTGCGGCATGCCCACTGCTCGCGTCCAGGATCGGAGCTTCCATGGACCAGTTCCTCTGCCGCCCGGAAGAGGTGACTGCTCAGTACGGACCGCCGGACTCCGCACCCGGGTCTCGTGTCGTGTACCAGTCGCTGGAAGAGCTCGGCACCCGTAACCGCCGGCTGGCTCACGAGGGAGTGGCGGCCGCGCAGGATCTGCTGGTCAAGCGGTACCGACTGGACGAGTCCCGGGACGGGTTCGAGCTGTTGAGGACGGTGTCGCAGCAGTGCAACGTCAAGCTGCACACGCTGGCGGACGCCGTGGTCCGGGTGCCCGCTCCGGATCGTGACGCGCGGTTGTGGTTCCCCGCGCGGCGACGCCACGACCCGCCACGCCTGCCCGGGCTGTCGCTGGAGCCCGGTTCTCGCGGCGCTCAGGGTGCCGTGCTGAAGGCGGTACTGCACCGGGTGCTGTCGATCGCCCAGACGCCGATGGGCAACGTCCAACTCCTGGACGGCGACCGGCTGCACCTGGCCCGCCACGCGGGACTGAACAGATACTTCACCGAATTCTTCGCCTTCGTCGACGGCTCCACCACCGCCTGCGCCCAGGCGGCGAGCCAACGCAGACAGGTCACCGTGGGAGACGTGGCGACCGCGGAGGTCTTCGACGAGGCGTCCCGCCACGCGATCCTGCAAGCGGGTAGCCGGGCCGCCCACAGCGTCCCCCTCACCAGTGGCAGCGGCGCGATCCTGGGCATGGTCTCCTCCCACCACGAACGCCCCGTGGCCGACTTCACCGCAGCCCAGCTCGCGGCCTTCCAGCAGACCGGCGCCCACACCGGTCGCTGGCTGTCCTGGCACTGGAACACCGTCGTCCTGGACGCACTGGAACGCCTCCACGCCACCGCCACCCCGACCGCACTGCGGCGCCCGTCCTGTCGATTCCCGCCGGGGGCCTGAGCGGTCCCTGTGGAGCCGGCCTGCGTGGACGACTGCCACGACACCGCCGTCGACCAGCAGGTCGGTGCCGGTGACGAAGGTGGCGCCGGGGCCCAGCAGAAACTCCACCGCGGCGGCGATGTCGTCGGGGGTGCCCACGCGGCCGGTGACCGATGCGGCGATCATCGCTCGCATGGTGGCACCGCCGGCCCCCACCAGATCCTGCTGCCCCGTGCGAGTGGCGATGACGCCGGGGCTGATCGAGTCGATCCTTGCTCCGCGACGCCCTCAGGTGATGCTCGCGGCCTGCACCCTCAGGCGGTTGCCGTACTTGGCCGGTCCGAGGCCGCCGCCGGTGACGAAGGGCAGGGCCGGCAGTTCGTCGGCGGGGGTGCCCGCGAGAGCCTGCTCCTGCTCCGGCCTCATCGGGGCGGGGAGCAGGTGGCCGGCCATGCTGGAGATGACGACGCCGGCGCCGCCCCGCGCGACCTTCAGTGATCCTCGGCGCGGCCGCGTGCAAGGGGGCCCGGCACGGCTGCGGGCCCCCGCGTGCGCACGGCGGGATCAGGTGGTCAGTCCAGGTTGCCCACCCGGAACACGGTCGTGTACTCGCGCTCCTCACCCGGGGCCAGGAACGTCATGGACCCGTCCTCCCGGGCGGCGGCCTCGCCCTGCACGTGGTGCGTGGACGGTTCGAAACCGACCGCGTAGGCGCCCTCGCGCAGGTGCAGCCACTGGAAGAAGGACGGGAACTGGCCCGTGTCGAACTCCAGCTCGAAGTAGACGCCGAGGCGTTCGTTGACCAGGCGGGGCCGGACCAGGCCCGAGGCGCCGGGCTCCAGCTCGTGCTCGTAGACCTGCTCGACGAAACCCGGCAGCGGGGCGGGCATCTCGGTGTGGGACACGCCCTGCTCGGCGACGCTGTCGCTGCGCCACAGGGTGCGGTGCGGCGGCAGCTCGTAGCGGGCGCCCTCGTCCAGGAAGGGCCAGCCGACGTTGACGTGGTACAGGTACATGTGCGGCGTCGGGTCGAAACCGGCGTTGCGCACCCGGTCGGTCAGGCGGATCTCGCTGCCCCCGAGGTCGGCCTCGATCCGCCGGGTGAGCCGCAGGTGCTCGCCGAAGATCGCGGCCTGGCGCACCTCGCCCTCGGCCCACAGCACGCAGCGGCCGTCGTCCTGCCACCGCTCGCCGTACCCGGTGAGCCGGGCCGGCAGGTTGGCGACCCGCCCGTGCAGGGCGTGCACGGCCGTGCTCCGCGGTGGGTAGCGGTACTGCGATGCGTCCACCTCGGCGCCGAAGAGCGTGTGGTCGAGGCCCGCGGTGAGCAGCAGACCCGAGAAGCTGCGCATCATGGACAGGCCGTCGTCGTCGCGGTACTCGTGCAGTCCGGGGTGGCGGAAGCCGGTCGCCGAGCGCCAGCCGAAGCCCCGGCCCTCGAACTCGGCGCCGCCCAGGTCCATCGCCCGGTCCACGAGCACGTCGAACGACAGCCCGGCGCCGGTCCTGAACTCCAGCGTGCGGATCCCGCGCTCCGACCCGTCGTCCAGGACGACGGACCGCACCCCGCCCGCCGCACTCAGATCGCCCGCGTGCCGGGCGAGGGACCGCCGGTCGTGGGAACGTCCGTACAGCTTCACGCCATCACCCACCCTCCGTTGACCTCCACGCACTGACCCGTGACGAACGAGGCGTCCGGGCCGGTGAGGAAGGACACCACCGAGGCCAGTTCCTCCGGCCGTCCGCGCCGCTTGAGAGCCTGGTGGTCGAGCACGTGCCGCCGGTAGGCCCCGGGGTCCTCGTGGATGTCCTCGGCCGCGGTCGGAAAGGCGCCGGGGGAGACGCAGTTGACGCGGATCTCGGCGGGACCCAGTTCCCGGGCGAGGGCCCGGGTCAGGGCCACGGCGGCCCCCTTGGTGGAGACGTAGGCCGCCAGGGAGTCCCAGCCGCCGTGCAGGGTGATGGAGGCGACGTTTACGATCGCGCCACCGCCCGTCCGTGTCATGTGCCGCGCGACGGCCTGGGCGGCGACCCAGTACGCGCGCTGATTGACCGCCACGACCTCCTCGTACTCGGCGAGCGGTACGTCGAGGAAGGCCCGGCTCGGGTACACGGCCGCGTTGTTGACCAGGACGCGCGGGGCACCCAGCTCGGCGACGGTCCGTCCGACGGCCTCCTCGATCGCCCGCGCGTCGCGCAGGTCGACGGTGAGTGGGAGGGCGGCCGCGCCGGTCTTCTCCACCAGCGCGGCGGTGGCCTCCAGGGACTCGGTGTCGCGGTCGAGTACGGCGACGTCGTGCCCGTCGGCGGCCAGCCGGACGGCGGTGGCCCGGCCGAGGGCGCCGCCGGCTCCGGTCACGAGTGCGGCTCGGGGTTGTTTCATGGAGTTCCTCTCAGCGCTTGCGGAAGACGGGGGTGCGCTTCTCGGCGAACGCGCGGCGGCCCTCCGCGGCGTCCTCGGTGGCGAAGCAGATGGTCTGCAGGTCGCGCTCGTAGGCGAGTGCCTGGTTCTCGGGCAGGTTCCCGGCGGCCCGCAGGTTGAGCTTCGCGGTCTCGGCCGCCACGGGGGCGCGCGAGGCGATCACGGTGGCGAGGGCGCGGGCCCGGTCGAGCAGTTCGGCGCGGGGCACGACCTCGCTCACCAGATGCCAGGCCAGCGCCCGCTCGGCGTCGATGCGTTCTCCCGTCAGCAGCATCAGCGCCGCGTTGCCCGGTCCGGCCGCCCGGCTGAGGAAGGCGGCCATGCCGCCGCCCCCGATCCAGCCGAGCGTGATCTCCGGCGCGCCGAAGGACGCCGTGTCCGCGGCGAGCCGGATGTCGCAGGACAGGGCGGTCTCCAGGCCTCCGCCCAGTGCGTAGCCGCCGATCGCGGCGATGGTGGGGGTGCGGGCGGCGCGGATGGCGTCGCAGTAGTCGACGCGGTTGCGGAAGTCCCACGGGGTGGCGTAACGGTCGAGTTCGCCGATGTCGGAGCCGACGCTGAAGGAGCGCTCGCCGGCGCCGGTGACGACCAACGCCCTGACGTCGTCCGTGGTGTCGCACCACTCGATCGCGCGCACCAGGGCACGGGACATCTCGGGGGTGACGGCGTTGAGTTTGGCGGGCCGGTCGAGGGTCAGGGTGGCGACGCGGTCCGAGACGTCCAGCAGGACGTGCTCGGTGCCGAGCGGGGGCGGTCCGAGGGGCTGGCGGCGGGTCATGACTCTCGTTCCTCTGGTGTCCGGCTCGCCCGGTACAGGGCGCGCATCCGGGCGAGTGCGTGACGGTGGCCGGTCTCACCGGCGAGCGCGGCGCGCACGACGGCCGACGCGGCGGTCTGGAAGCCGATGTAGCCGGCGTGCCGGGGGCGCACCCATGCCTGCTCGCAGGTGGCGGCGGTGCGTCGGTAGAAGTCGGCGGCGACGGTCCCGGGGGAGGCCCAGGCGCTGCGGGCGCTGGGCTGCCCGCTGTGCCGGGGCAGGAAGTCGTCCTGTGCCTCGGGCGACATCAGCCAGCGCACGTGGGCGAGGAGTTCCGGGGACGGCGCGCAGCGGGCGCTCAGCGCGATGCCGGTGCCGCCGAGGGTGGAGCCCGGGCGTCCGCCCGAGCGCGCGGTGGGCGCGTCGCTGAAGGTCAGGCGGTCGGCGTAGGTGACGTAGCCGTACACCAGCGGGCAGTGTGCGAGCCCGTCCGTGCCGCTCATGAGTTCCAGCAGCCCGATCGGGTTGAGTGTGCGGGTCCCGGGCGGTGCGGTGGCGTCGAGGTCGGCCATCAGGTCCAGCACCGCGAGCCCCGTGTCGTCGCCGACCAACTCGTCGGGGTCGGCGGCCGGTTCCTCGCCCAGGGCGACCGCGACGGAGGCGAAGGTGAGGAAGGCGTGCGGTCCGGCGAGGGACAGGGCCACGGGGGCCCGGCGGGCCAGTGCGCGGACCTCGTCCCAGTTGGCGGGGGGCGCGCCGACGAGGTCGGTCCGGGTGGCCGCGACCTGGGTGGCGGCGTCCAGCGGCAGCGCCCACTGACGGCCGTCCATGGCGTACGAGCGCATGGTGGGCCCGATGGAGCCGGCGTCCCAGCGGGCCAGTTCCGCCGGGGTGAACAGGTCGTCGAGCGGCCGCAGGCACCCGGTGCGCAGTGCCTCGCCGAGGTGCGGGTGGTCGAGGACGACGAGGTCGTAGCGTGCGCACAACTCGTCGATCGGGTGGGACTCGAAGCCCTCCAGTGGCTGCACGTCCCAGTGGACGAGGTCGCCCGCGCAGGCGGCGAGGGCGTCGTGGCCGCGGGGGTGGTCCCAGGTGAGTCCGCGGTAGGCCGAGCCGGTGTACGTCATGAGGCCGTCTCCGCCACGGCACCGGTGGCGAACAGTTCCTCGATCTCCCGCTGCGCGAGGCCCGCTTCGGTCAGCACCTCACGGGTGTGCTCCCCGACGAGCGGGGCGCCGCGGTCGATGCGGGGCGGGGTGGCGGAGAACTTGTAGGGGAAGCCGGGCACGGTCACGCGGCCCTCGGTGGGATGGTCGTAGGTGACGAAGGTGCCGTTGTGGCGGATCTGGGGGTCCTGGACCAGGTCGGCGTAGCCGTAGACCGGGCCCGCCCAGATGCCGGCGGCGGCGAAGGCGTCGAGCCAGTGCCGCGAGGGCCGGGTCAGCAGCCGGGCGGCGGTGCGGGCGAAGATCTCGTCCCGGTGGGTCCAGCCGTGCTCCTCGTCCTCCATGGACAGGAAGCCGTCCTCGCCGAGGATCTCGCCGAGCTTCTTCAACGGCGGGAAGGCGAGGACCAGATAGCCGTCGGCGGTCTGGAAGGCGCCGTAGGGCGAGCGGATGTACACGTGGGCATGCGGCTCGGCGGAGCGGGTCTGGGGCAGTCCGCCCACGGTGTGGACCGAGAGCTCCTGCATCTGGAGGGTGGTGACGGCGTCGAGCATGTTCACCGTCACCAGCTGGCCCTCGCCGGTGCGTTCGCGGTGCAGCAGTGCGGCGAGCACCCCCTCGAAGGCGGTGGAGGCGGTGACGGCGTCCACGAGGTACTGGCCCGCCGCCCGCGGTGCCTCCCCCGAGCGGCCGCTGGACAGCATCGCCCCCGACATCGCCTGCAACAGCAGGTCCTGGCCCGGTCGCTGGGCGTAGGGGCCGTCCTCGCCGTACCCGGAGATGGAGACGTACACGAGGGAAGGGTTGATCGCGGCCAGGGAGGCGTAGTCGACGCCGAGCCGGTCGGCGACGCCGGGGCGGTAGTTCTGGAGGAAGACGTCGGCGCCCGCGACGAGGCGGCGCAGGACCTCCTTGCCCGCCGGGTCCTTGAGGTCGACGGCCAGGGACCGCTTGTTGCGGTTCAGGGAGAGGAAGGAGACGTTGATCCGGTTGCCCGCCGCCCCTCCCGCCGCGGCGTGGCGCTGCCACTCACCCGTGACCGGTTCGACCTTGACGACGTCGGCGCCGAGATCGCCGAGGCGCTGGGCGGCGAACGGGCCGGCCATGGCGATGGAACAGTCGAGGACCCGGTACCCGGCGAGGACGCCGGGTGTGTCGCGCGAGGTCATGGGGCTCCTTGGAGGGGCGGGCGGCGCTCGGCGCGGACCGGGCGCCGGGCGGGGAGGACGCGGGCCGGTCCGCGGCACCACGGCGAGGTGATCGGGGGCGGTCAGCGCCCGGAGTCTGTTGTTAGCGCTAGCGATAGCGCTAACATGCACGCTAGGCGGGCGTCGCTCGCAGTGTCAACGCCCCTGCCCGGACCGCGTCGCTCCCGCTGGGAGCAGGCCGGGACGTCCACGAAGGGACTCCGATGAACCACTGGCCGGACGCCGAGACCACCCTGCCCGCCGACGGCACCGACGGCGCGCTCGTCGGCCGGGTCTGGCGCCCCGGACTCGGCCCGTCCGTCGTGGCCGTGCGCGAGGACGGCCTGCACGACGTCACGGCCGACTTCCCGACCGTGCGCGACCTGTGCGAGACCCCGGACCCGGCCGCCCGGCTGCGCGCCGCCCGCGGCGAGCGGATCGCCGGTCTCGACGAGGTCCTGGCCAACATGCCCGTCGAGGTCCGGGACCCGCGCCGGCCCTGGCTGCTCGCACCGGTCGACCTGCAGGCCGTGAAGGCGGCCGGGGTCACCTTCGTGGTGTCCATGCTGGAGCGGGTGATCGAGGAACGCGTCCGCGGTGACGCGGCGGGTGCCGCGGAGGCCCGGGAGCGGATCGGCGCTCTCGTCGGCGACGACATCGCCTCCCTGCGGCCCGGCTCGCGGGAGGCCGCGGCGCTCAAGGAGATCCTGGTCGCGCAGGGGGCGTGGAGCCAGTACCTGGAGGTCGGCATCGGCCCCGACGCCGAGATCTTCACCAAGGCGCCCGTACTCGCCGCCGTGGGCAGCGGCGCCGACGCCGGGGTGCACGCCGCCTCGCGCTGGAACAACCCCGAGCCGGAGGTGGTGCTGGCCGTGTCCTCCACCGGGGCGGTGGTCGGCGCGACGCTCGGCAACGACGTCAACCTGCGTGACGTGGAGGGTCGTTCCGCGCTGCTGCTGCCCCAGGCCAAGGACAACAACGCCTCGGCCGCCCTCGGACCGTTCCTGCGGCTGTTCGAACCGGGCTTCCGCATCGACGACGTACGGCGGGCCACCGTGACCCTGACCGTCGAGGGCGTCGACGGCTACCGCCTGGACGCCGAGTCCTCGATGGCCGCCATCAGCCGCGACCCCCTGGACCTCGTGGCGCAGTTGCTGGGCCCGCACCACCAGTATCCCGACGGCGCGGTGCTGTACCTCGGCACGATGTTCGCGCCCGTCGAGGACCGCGATGCGCCCGGACAGGGCTTCACGCATCACGACGGCGACCTCGTCGCCATCGCCACCCCGAAGCTCGGCACGCTCGTCAACCGGATCCGGCCGAGCGACGCGTGCGTGCCGTGGACGTTCGGCATCGCGGACCTGATGCGGGCACTGGTGGCCCGGGGAGCACTGTGACGCCCGATATCGTTTCCGGCGTGACCCAGCCGCCGCCCCGCCGTCCCCGCAAGCGCTCCGCGACCCGTTCGGTGACCCTGTCCGACGTCGCGGCGGCCGCCGGGGTGTCGGCACAGACGGTCTCCCGGGTCGTCCGCGACCCCCGGTCGGTGCCCGACGAGACCCGCGCCCGGGTCCAGGCGGCCCTCACCGCCACCGGCTACGTGCCCAACCTGGCCGCGAGCAACCTGGCGTCGAACCGCAGCCGCACGGTCGCCGCCCTGGTGCCGCAGATCAACGCGTCGGTCTTCGCCGACACCGTGCACGCCTTCTCCGCGGCCCTGGCGGCCCACGGCTACCAGATCTTTGTCGGGACCACCGACTACCGGCCCGAGCACGAGGAGGAGGTGCTGCGCAGCTTCCTGGGCCGGCGGCCGGACGGACTGCTGATGGTGGGCACCCGCCACACCCCGGGCACGCTGACGCTCCTCGAGGCGGCCGGGGTGCCGGTCGTGGAGACGTGGGGCTGGTCCGAGGACCCGGTGGACCTGCTGGTCGGCTTCTCCAACGCGGCGGCGGCAGCGGCGACGGTGGGGCATCTCGTCGAGCGCGGCCGGCGGCGGATCACCTTCGCCGGACGGCACACCTCGGGCGACCCCCGCGCGGCGGAACGCCTCGACGGCTACACCGGCGCCGTCCGTGACCTGCTCGGTGCCGGGCCGCGCACCGTGGACGCCGGTCCCGAACCGGTCACCATGGACACCGGTGTCGCCCTGCTGGACCTGGTGCTGGCGAAGTACCCGGACTCCGACGCCGTGATGTTCTCCAGCGACGTCTTCGCGGCCGGCGCCCTCCAGGCCTGCGTACGGCGCGGCATCGACGTGCCGGGCACGCTCGCCCTGGCCGGTTTCGGCGACTTCGAACTGGCCCGGCACCTGGTCCCGGCGCTCACGACGGTGGCCGTACCGAGCGCGCGGATCGGGGAGTTGAGCGCCGAGCTGCTGCTCACGCGGATGCGCGGCGCACCGGTCGAAGTACCGCACCGGGACGTGGGGTTCCGGGTCGTCGCGCGCGAGAGCACCTGACGGGCGGGGCGTACCGGGCCGGCGGGGGCGAAAGCGCCTCGCGGGCCCGGCACACCGGGGCGTCACGCGCGCGCCGCCCACACGAGCCCGCGGGCCACGATCGCCGCCGTCTGCGGCACCCGCAGGTCCTCGACCCGGTGCCCGAGGGTGCAGACGAAGACCCGCCCCGCTCCCCAGCGGCGCGTCCACACCACGGGGAACTCGACGGGCGCGTCCCACGGATCGGCCGCGCCCGGGGTGAGCACGGACGTGGCCAGGACGGTGTTGAGGGCGTCGGTGAGCACCCAGTAGTGCTCGGTCTCCACGGCGTAGTCCGTGAGGCCCTCGGTGATCCCGCCGTCCCGGTCCGGAGCGGAGGCGATCCGCACGGTGAACTCCTGGAAGCCGTCGGGGTGCCACAGGAAACGGCCACCGACCATCCGCAGGTAGCGGGGGTTGGCGACGTTCGTGGCGACCACGCCCCCGTGCCAGCCGGCGAAGCCGGTGCCCGCCTCCACGGCGTCGACCAGGGTCGCCTCCTGGGCCGCCGTCAGCCCGCCCGCCGACCAGGAGTGCACGACGAGGTCGGTGGCGGCGAGCAGCCCGGCGTCCTCGTACACCCCCAGGTCCTCGGCGACCTCGGTTTCGAAGCCCGCGCGCTCCAGTGCGGGCAGCACCTCCTCGGTGCAGCCGACCGGGTCGTGGCCCTCCCACCCGCCGCGGACCACCAGGGCCTTTCGCGTCCTCATGTCGTGCTCCCTCCTCCGAAGCGTCCTCGGCGCGCCAATGGCGCCGTCAACACACCGTCATCGCGCCTGCGGCACGAGTCTGAGGCCGGCGTCCGCCGGACGGACGTGCGGTCCGGACGGCAGGGACCACCCGCCCGACGCGGCCCGGGCGCCGATCCGCTCCTCGTCGACCTCGATGCCCAGGCCCGGGGTGTCGCCGAGGACGATCCCGCCGTCCGCGATCTCCTGGTCCACCCGCAGCCCGACCGGGAAGGACAGGTCCTGCACCTCGGTCACCAGATGGTTGGGCACGGCGGCCGCCGCGTGCGCGACCGGGTTGGCGTTGTACCCGACCGGACTGACCGGCACTCCGTGCCCGAAGGCCAGCGTCGAGACGCGCAGGAAGTGGGTGATGCCCCATACGGCGCCGGTCTGCACGACCCCCACGGCGTCCGCGGCGAGCAGCGGCCGGAAGTGTTCCAGGCCCGTGAGGTTCTCCCCGGTCGCTACGGCGGCGCGGATGCCGGTCGCGACCGCACGGTGCCCCGCCACGTCCCAGCGCCGGACCGGTTCCTCGATCCAGGTGAGGTCGACCCGCTCCTCGACCTGCCGGGCCAGGCGCACCGCCTGGTGCCGTCCCCAGGACTCGTTGACGTCGTACATGAGCGCGGGGCGGTCGCTGTTGACCCGGAACACGTCGCGCACCGCCGCAAGCCGCCGCACGTCCCGGTCCACGTCGAGGCCGCCCTTGACCTTGGCACCGGTGAACCCGCGCCGCGCCCAGCGCTCGTGGAACGCGACGAGTTCGTCGTCGGTCAGCGCGTAGTCCAGGCCCGAGGCGTAGCCCGGCACGAAGCGGTCGGCGGCGCCCAGCGTCCGCCACAGCGGCTCCTGGGCGAGCTTCGCCTTGAGGTCCCACAGCGCCATGTCGAGGGCACCGATGGTGCCGAACACCTGCCCTCCGTGCCCGGACTTGAAGACGTGGGCGAGCATCCGGTCGTAGAGCGAGGTGACCGCCCGGGGGTCCTGGCCCTCCAGGGCGGGGAAGACCCGCTCCACGTCGGTGTGGCCGCCGAGACCCACACCGGTCAGGCCCTCGTCGGTCTCCAGCAGCAGGACCGGCACCTCGGTGACGCCGGCGGTCACGACGCCGTTCACGTCGCCCACCGGCCGGCCCCACTCGTGGACCGTGGCAAGGGACCGGTATCCGGTGATGCGCATCGCGTCTCCCACGGCTGAGTCGTAACTTGTGATACGAGTGATGACCTTAGCATGTTCCGCTAACCTGGGGTCATTGGACAGCGGGGGCCGGGCGAACCTGCACGAACATTGGGAGTCTCTGACCAGATGATCAAGCCATCCGCGGACACCACCGCCGTGTCCCGACCTCAACGACGACGGCCGCCGCTCGCCGCGGCCGTCGTCCAGAGCCTCGCGACGGCCATCGTGCTGGGGGAGTACCCGCCGGGCACCGCGCTGCCGTCGGCGGGTGAGCTCTGCGAGGAGTACGAGGTGAGCCGGACCGTGATCCGGGAGGCGACGACGACGCTCGCCGAGAAGGGACTGGTGGCGACCCGTCAGGGCTGGGGGACCGTCGTCCTGGGCCAGGACCAGTGGAGCCTGCTCGACCCGCTGGTCCTGGACGCGCTGTTCCAGCGCGAGGACCGCCTGGTGTACCTGGACAACCTGATCGAGATCAGGACCACCCTGGAGTGCGCGATGGCGGCCCGCGCCGCGGGGTGCATCGACGCGGAGCAGACGGCGGCGCTCTCGGCCAAGCTCGACCAGCTGGCGGGCCTGATCGACGACCCCGAGGCGTACTCGCGCGCGGACATCGAGTTCCACGAGATCATCCACCGCGCCTCCAGGGACGCGTTCGGGCGGGCCATCGTCTCCAGCATCCAGGGCAAGGCCGTGCGCTCGCCGCAGTACAGCGGGGACCCTTCCCGCGAGGACATCGAGCTGACGCACGAGGCGCACGCCCGGGTCGCCGCCGCCGTGCTCGCGGGGGACGGCGACGCGGCCGCCGAGGCGATGCGCGAGCACATCACGTCCTCGTGGGCCCGCCGCCGTCCGGCCGACGCGCCGGAGGCGTAGGGCGGTCAGGACGAGGCGGCCGGGGGACCCGAAGCCGGACGGGTCCCCCGGCCGCCTCGTCGGGTTCAGCCGGTCACGGCCGGCCGATCCCCTCCGCCGTGACGCGCCGGTTCCACTCCGCGACCCACGCCGCACCGTACGCCTCGGCCACCGCACCGGACCGCGAGAACTTCAGCGTGCCGAGGTCCAGTCCCGTTTCCGCCACCGAACCGGCCGCGACGGAGCGGGTGTTCACCTTGTCGCTCCAGCGCGAGAGCTTGTACTCGGCAGCGGGCTCCGTGAACGCCGCGGTCGTCTCCACGAACCCCGAACCGCCCCCGACCACCACCGCGTGGTCGATCTCCACACCGGACGGCACGTAGAGCGAGTCCGCGTCGTCCCACACCGTCGCCCGGCTGCAGCCGTTCGAGCCCGCCGTCGAGTAGTCCGCCGCCGCGCAGTCCTTGCCCGTCGCCGTCACTCGCGGCACATACCACCGTTCGACCTGCGGGTACGCGATCGGCTTCCCGTCGGAGTACCTCGCCTTCCCGTCCGTGTAGTGCTCGTGCCAGGCCGCCACGGTCTCGGGGGTGGCGCTGTACTTCTCGCCCTCGCGGACGTCGAGGAACGCGTTGAACCTGCTCTGCAGCACCCAGCTGTTGTCCAGCGGCAGCCGCGTCTCGCCCTTCTGGTGGTAGATGCCGCCGTGCCCCACGTGCTTCACACCGATGAACACGTTGTCGTTCGCGGTGTTGCCGTGCCCGGAGTTGAGGTTGACCGCGGAGTTCGAGCCGTTGACCACGTTGTGGTGGAAGCGCACGCCCGACGCGCCGTCGTCCATGTACAGCGCGTCGTTCGAACCGCCGATCTCCTCGAAGTGGTTGTACGCCACCTCGTTGCCCAGATACGTGAAGTCCCGGCCCGCGTAGACCGCGCCCATGTCCCCGGCGTTCTTCACCACGTCGTAGAAGTGGTTGTGGTTGACCCGCATGTCGTTGCCCATGATCTGCACGGCCATGTGCGGTGCGTCGTGGACGTAGTTGTACTCGAAGGAGTTGCCGACCCCGTACAGGTACCCGGCCGGCGTGTAGGTGGCCAGCTTCGAGAAGCGCGCGATCTCGTTGTGGCGGGCGACGTTGTTCCCCCGTTGCAGCGTGGCCCGGTCGCCGCCGCCGAGCAGGACCCCGCCGCCGCCCAGGTCGTGCAGGTAGGAGTTCCGCACGACGTTGTCGTGGCCGCCCTGGAGCGTCTCGTAGTCGGGCATGCTCGTGATGGTGTCGGTGGTCCGCCCGATGCGGATCGCGTCCATGCTCACGTTGGAGATGTCGACGCCGTCGACGAGCGTGCCGACGGCGTCCAGCAGTTGCACGCCGCTGACGAGCGACCCGGTCATGGCCAGGCCCCGCAGGGTGACGCCCTCGGTCCCGTCGAGCAGGAAGAAGTTCTTGTCGAAGGTCTGGAGCGTGGTGTCCTTGCCCTCGATCGTCCCGCCCTCGGGCCGGTAGTAGAGGACGTCGTTGTCGTGGTAGCGGTCGATGTAGTACTCGCCGGCCGTGTCCATCTCCGACAGGACGTTGAGGACCTTGACCTTGGTCCACGCGTCCTGCGGAATGTACATCGACGGGTACTTGGTGTAGAGCCGGTCGTCACTCCACGACAGGATCCGCACCATGTCGTTGGCGTAGTTGTTGCCGAAGTACCCCGACAGCCAGCCCTCGGTCTCGGCCCTGGTGTTGTCGATGTCCTCGATCCACCGCGGGTCGAGCTGCACCGGGACGTCGGAGTACTCGCCCAGGCCGCGGGTGCCGAGGTCGTCCACGGTCGGCACCGCCTCCGGCGCCCAGTTCCTGTAGCGGTCCTCGCCGAGCGCCCGGCCCCCGACCGTGAAGATCTGCGGTGTCATGCGCCGCATCTCCTCCGGCGACCAGGTGTCGCGCTGCTCCGGGTCGCCGAGCTGCTGCTTCTTGTCCTCGAACTGGGCCCGCGGGGTCGTGCCGGAGGAGTTCCAGTCGTCCTGCAGGCCGAAGCGGGCGTCGAGGTCCACGTTCATGAGGTCCCGCGGTCCCTCCGCGTCCCACTTGTCGCCTGTGCCCCACAGGTGGCAGTCGGTCTCCTTCGTGGCGCAGGTGTTCCCGTTGGGATACTCGGCCAGGACCTGGGTGGCGCCGCCGACGACGAGTTCGGGGGCGAAGGGGTCCTGCACCCAGTTGAAGCCGTTCTTGTAGAGGGTGCCCGGGTCGATGCCCTGGGCACCGAGGTCGTGGACCCACACACCCTCGCGCAATGCCGGCGTGTTCAGCCGTGAGTTGGAGGAATACTGCGGCTGGGCGAGGGTCTCGGCGGGCAGGTCGGTGAGCCGCTTCCACCCCTCGGCGGGCAGCTCGTGCGATCCGGTGACCGTCACCTTCTCGTTCCGGTACGGCGCATAGGTGACCCAGGAGTGCGCGGCGCCCTTCAGCTCCACGGTGTCGTCCAGGACGTAGGTGCCGCCCCGGATCAGCACCGTGCCGCGGGCCTCGGCCGACGTCCGGCCGGCCAGGGCGTCCCGGGCCGCGGCGATCGTCCGGAGGGGGTCCTTGCGGCCGCCGCTGTTGGCGTCGTCCCCGTCGGTGGCGGAGACGTAGACCGTCAGCCTGCCGGGGGCGGTGGCAGGGCCGGCCGCGGCGGCGGCACCCGCGGCCGGTCCGCCGACGCCGGCCGTCAGCGCCAGGGCGACCGCGGCCGGCAGGGTCCGCGACGCTGCCATCGGTGTCCACGACGCTGGTCGCCGGGATTTCTGCATGGAGGTGCCCTTTCGTCGGTTCTCAAGTGACTGACGTGGGGTGTGACACGGGGGGCGGGAGCGGGGTCAGCTGCCCTCGGGGCGCAGCCGCAGCCCCTGCATGCCGCCGTCGACCGCGAGCGCCGTGCCGGTGACGGAAGCCGCCGCCGGGGACGCCAGGTACACGATGGCCGCGGCGACCTCCTCGGCGCTCACCAGGCGGCCGGTGGGCTGGCGGGCGTTGAGCGCGGTGCGCTCGGCCGCCGGGTCGTCGGCGCTCGACAGCAGCCGGTCGATCCACGGGGTGTCCGCCGTACCGGGGTTGACGCAGTTGACCCGTATGCCCTCCCGGACGTGGTCGGCGGCCATCGCCAGGGTCAGGGACTGCACGGCGCCCTTGCTCGCGCTGTACAGCGCACGCCGGGGCAGCCCCGCGGTGGCCGCGACCGAGCAGGTGCTGACCACCGCCGCGTGCGGGGAGGCCCTCAGGTGGGGCAGCGCGGCCCGGGTGGTCCGCACGATGCCGAGGACGTTGACGTCCAGGACGTGCCGCCACTCGGCGTCGTCGTTGTCCGCGACCGTCCCCTGGGCGCCGATGCCCGCGTTGTTCACCAGGATGTCGAGGCCGCCCAGGAGGTCCACCGCCCGGGCGACGCCGGCCCGGACCGAGGCGTCGTCGGTGACGTCGCACCGGACGGGGAGCAGCACCTCGTGGTCGGTGGCCGGGAGGATGTCCGGGGCGAGGTCGAGGACGGCGACCCGGGCGCCGCGGCGGGCCAGCAGCCTGGCGGTGGCGAGCCCGATCCCCGACGCGCCGCCCGTGACGACGGCCGCGAGACCGTCGAGTTCGGGGGCCGGGGGAGTGGGGGTGTGCGGCATGGCGGGTGTCCTTCGCATGGGTGGTGGTCAGTCCAGGTGGAAGAGTTCCTCGCCGGTCACCCACCGCTCCCCTGGCTGTGCGGAGTCCAGGGGCTGCTGACAGGGATCGGTGAGGGTCCACCACTGCTGGGTCTGGGGGTCGGCGGCGATGGCGGCCATGTCGGCCTCGTAGTCGTCGCCGGTGTACTCGAAGTAGGCGAAGAGGGTGTGGTCGCGCAGGAAGATGGAGTAGTCGGTGATGTGGGCCCGCGAGAGGGTGTCCAGCACCGGCTGCGGCACGGCCGCGTGCAACTCCCGGTATTTATCGACGTGTTCGGGCCGCAGTAGGATCACTGACGCGACCCGGCGGGGTGTGCGGGGTGCGGGCATGGCTGGTCACTCCTTCGCGGAACGGGTCACTGATCGGTGGGGCGCTTCCCGGCCGGGCGGGGCGTTGGGCGCGGGGCCGCGCGACGCAGGGGAGCGGGGCGTAGGACAGTGCGGTGCCAGGGGGCCGGTCAGCCCTTGACCGCTCCCGCCGCGAGCCCGCTCATGATGTGCCGCTGCATCACGATGAAGATCACCAGGATCGGGATCACCGCGAGCAGCAGGGTCGGGAACACCTTGGTGTAGTCCGTGGAGTACTGGCCGACGGCCGCGTACACCCCCGTGGTGACGGTGTAGACGCCGCTGCCGGGACCGAGGATCATCTGCGGGCTCGCGAAGTCGTTCCAGACGCTGAGCGAGTTGAGGATGAAGACCGTGGCGACGATCGGCCGCATCAACGGCAGGATGATCCGCCAGAGCGTGTGGTACCGGCCGGCTCCGTCGATGGCCGCGGCCTCGTCCAACGACCTGGGCAGCACGCGGATGTAGCCGAAGAAGACGAACAGCGTGAACGGGATGGTGGTCGCCGTCATGAACAGGATGAGCCCCGGCAGCGTCCCCATCAGGCCGATCCCCCGCAGCACGAAGATCACCGGCACCAGGATCACCTGGGTGGGGATGAACATCCCCGCGATGAAGAAGAACAGCAGCAGCCGCGAGATCAGCTTGGGCGTGCGGGCCAGCACGTACGCCGCCGGCGCGCACACCGCCATGGCCAGGGCGTTCACACAGAGCACCAGGGCGATGGTGACGCCGTAGCCCTTCAGGATGCTGAAGTCGGGGTTGTTCCAGGCGTCCGAGAGGTACCGGAACGTCGCCGTGCCGAAGCTCGGCGAGAACGGGTTGGCGAGGATCTCCTGCTGGCTCTTGAAGGCGTTGACCACCAGGAGGTACATCGGCACGAGCATGCCGAGGGACACCAGGGAGACGAACGCGACCCGGACGGTGGCGGCCGAGGTGAGTGTTTTCTTCATCCGATGGACTCCGCGTCGTCCTCGGCGCGCCTGCGCAGGACGAGGACTGTGATGGCCAGGACCGCCGCGGCGACGATCAGCAGCACGGCCTGGGCCGAGGCGACGCCGATGTCCCGCTGCGGGAAGGAGACTGCGAGGATCGAGTAGGCGAGGGTCTTGGTCGATCCCGCCGGACCGCCCCCGGTCAGCGACACCACCACGTCGTACGTCTTCAGCAGCGAGATGCCCGAGGTGATGACGGCGACCGTCACGGTGGACGCCAGGGAGGGCCAGGTGACGGCACGGAAGGTCTGCCACCTGCTCGCCCCGTCGATCCGGGCCGCCTCCAGCAGGTCGGCCGGCACCGCCTGAAGACCCGCCAGGTAGAGGATCAGCTGGACGCCGAAGAGCGACCAGACGATGACCAGGATCATCGACCACAGCGCCCAGTCGGGATCGCTGAGGAAGGGCAGGCTGTCGGTTCCGACCTTCTCCAGCATGGTGTTGGCCACGCCCTGCGGGCCGAGGATGGCCTGCCACAGGAAACCCACGACCAGCGCGCTGAGCACGTGCGGGTAGAACATGACCACCCGGCCGAAGGTGTTGAACCGGTTGGTGCGCTGCAGCAGCAGCGCGAGACCGAGCGCGGCCAGGTTGACCGCGACCGCGCCCACCACGGCCACCACGGCGGTGACCACCATGGTGCCCGTGATGTCGTCGGACTCGAACATGGTCCGGTAGTTGTCGAGACCCACGAACTCGGGGACGCGGTTGGGGAATCCGTTGTACTCGGTGAAGCTGTAGTAGATCGCGTAGATCACCGGCACGACCAGCAGGGCGACGTAGACGAGCACCGCGGGCACGACCATGCTGACGCGGGCGCCCAGGTCGCGCCACGCCCGCGGCTTCGAGGCAGATGTCCATTCCATGGGTCAGCGGTTCTCGTCGACCCACTGGTCGATGCTCTTGGCGGCGTCCGCCGGACCCGCCCCGGTGTACAGGCTCTGCGCGACCTCGGTGAACTTCGGGTTGAACCCGGTGACGGGCAGCCGGACGTTGCCCTGGCCCTCGCCCACGGCGACGAGCGCGGGGGCGTCGTCGAGGATCGTCTGGATCTGCGCGTCGACCGGGGTCTGCTTGGCCTCGGAGCCCTTGCGGAACACCCCGTCCGAGCCGAGCTGCGCCTCGATGGCCTTGGCGTCGGTGACCAGGTACTCCACCAGCTGCTTGGCACCGTCCTCGTCGCCGATGCCCTTGCGGATCATGTAAGGGTTGGCCATCGTGGCGCCCTGCGGGCCCGGGTACGCCTGTCCGTCCGCGGCCGGGGGCGAGAACACCCCCACCTCGAAGGGCAGGTCTCCGGCCTTGTTCAGGGTGGCCGCGAACCAGCTGCCGTTGGTGTAGAGGCCCACCTTGCCCGCGGTGAAGTTGCCGTCCGCCTGGGAGGGGCTGAGCCCGACGTCGCTCTTGTCGATGTACCCGGCCTTGATCCAGTCGGCGTACATCTGGAACGCGGGCTCGTAGGCGTCCGAGACTGTGAGCTTCTCGTCGGACACCGCGGTCTGCCACTTGGGGTGCAACTGGTTGAGCGTCGGGTGGTAGATCTGCTGGAGCTGCAGGCCGGTCTGGAAGTCGCCGGCCGTCTGCATCGGCGTGTAACCGGCCTTCTTCAGGTCGCCGAGATCCTCGGTCAGCTCGTCCCACGTGGTCGGCGGCTTGCTGATCCCCGCCTTCTCGAAGGCGGTCTTGTTGTAGTAGACCAGCGACTGCGTCTGGGTGCCGACGCCGACCGCGTAGTGCGCGTCGCCCATGGCGTACTCGTCGAACATCGGCGTGTCCTTGGCCCAGGCCTCACCACCGAGGTCGATCAGTTCGGGCGCCGTGTCGTCGTCGGGGAAGATCGACTGGATGACGTCGGGCGCGGTGCCCGCGGCCAGTTGCTGCGGGAAGGACTCGGCGACGGACTTGCCGGTCGGGCCCTCTATCTTCACCTTCAGGCCGGTCTCGTCCTCGAAGGGCTTGACCAGCTTCTCCCAGTAGGCCTGGTTGAGGTTGTCGGTGAGGTTCACCATCATCCGGATCTCGCCGTCCTCGCCGCCCGCCGAGCCGGAGCCCGACGAACAGGCCGCGACGAGGAGCAGCGGAACCACGGCGGCAAGCGCGGCACCGCGCGCCTTGCTCCCTCTGTTGGTCGACGTCATTGTCATCTCTCTTTTCCTCGGTGGGGAAAGCCGGCGGTGTCGTTCGGTGGTCACAGCCGCCCCCGGTAGGGCAGGGGGCCGACGGCCGTGATGTCGGTGGGGGCCTCGCCGCGGTCGACGCGGTAGATGCCGTCGTCGGCGACGAAGAACTCGGGGACGTCCGGGTGGCGCAGCTCCTCGGGCAGCGGCTCGCGGTCCGTCCAGGCGAAGAACTCCCGGGCGAAGACAGCCCGGTCCTTGCGGCCGTACAGGTGCAGGTCGCCCGCGGTCAGCGGGCTGCGCACGGACCAGTGGACGCCGGACTCGGCCCAGTACGCACGATCGCTGACCAGCACCGACTGCCGTTCGCGGGGTGCGGTCACCCGGTCCCAGAAGTCGTCGTCCGGGCCGTACCGGGCCATCAGGAACAGCAGGTCGTGCGCGTGCCAGGCGGTACTGGGCGCGATGTCGGCCTCGTTGTGCCAGCCGCTCGCCGAGGCGAAGTAGCCGGCCGGTGTCTGGTAGCGGGCGTAGGTGGCCAGGCAGGCCTCGGTGAACGCCTCCAGCTCGGCGTCCGGGCCCTCGGCCAGCACCTCGTGGATGCCGTACAGGGTCAGTCCCATGCCCGCGATGAGCATCGGCGTGTCCGTCTTCAGGGAGCGCTCGCCCTGGACGTACCAGTAGCGGTGGTAGCGGGTGGCGCCGGTCTCGTCGGTCCAGGCCGAGCGGGCCACGTGCCGGCACAGCCGCCGTGCCTCGGCGAGCAGTTCGGGGTCGCCCTGGGCGCGGTAGCCCAGCACCAGCGGCACGATCATGAGCCCGTAGTACTCGGCGGGCTCCAGGATGCCGCCCTCGGCGCGGTCGCGCACGGTGCGGAACGTGCCCGCGCTGTCCGCGTCCGGCACCCCGCGGTGGTGGAAGAGCCGGACCAGCTCCGCGAGGTCATCGGGGATCTCGTCGGCGTAGGTCTTGTCGTCGCCCAGCTCCGTGTAGAGCTGCTTGACCCAGACCCGGGCGTACTCCTGGTTGCAGGTGCCGTCCTCGCCGGGGCGCCCGCCGCCGTAGACCTCGCAGGCGTCCAGGTTGCGGCGTACGGCGGTCAGCACGGCGGCCACCTCCTCGGCGGGCAGCAGACGACCGGCGTGGCGCACCGCGAGCAGCATGCCGAGGCTGCCGACGGCGTTGTGGATGAGGCCGCTGGTCGCCGACTCGCCGACCTGGAAACCGATGTGCGCGTACTGCCCGTCGGACTGCACCTCGGAGCACTGGTAGCGCAGCAGCCGCCGCAGCAGGGCGACGCCCCGCTCGTCCGGCCGCGCGGCAAGCGCCTGCGCGAAGGCGCCGACGGCCGGGCCCGCGAACGTGGTGTGCCCGCTGGTGAAGTCCAGGAAGGTGGCCGGGTTGGTGCCCCACACGCTGTGGTTGTGGAAGCCGTTGACCGCTCCTTCGTCCGTCACCCAGCTGTGCAGCCAGCCGGCCAGCGCGGCCGTGTCCGGGGTGGTGGTCTGGTGGTCCATGGTGTTGGCGTTCCTTCCGGAGCGATCACACGGCCGCGTCGCGCGCGGCGTCCAGCAGGGCGGGGTCGAGTCGGTAGAAGCGGGCGGCGGTGCCGCCGAGGACGGCGGCACGCTCGTCGGGGGCCAGCGGGGCGAGGAGCGCGCACACGGACTCCCAGGTGCGCGCGTAGCCCCCGGCCAGCAGGGAGATCGGCCAGTCGCCGCCGTACATCAGCCGCTCGGGGCCGAACAGCTCCAGCGCGTCCTCGACGAACGGCCGGACCTCGTCCGTGGACCACGCGTCGAGTGCTCCCGAGGCCGGGTAGAGCCCGGAGACCTTGGCGTGGACGCCGGGGTGCTTCGCGGCGGCCGCGATCAGGCGGCGCCACTCGGCCCGGTCCTCGCGGCCGCCGCCGACGGGCGGCTTGCCGAGGTGGTCGACGACCAGGCGCAGGGCGGGGTGCCGGACCGCCAGCCCGGGCAGGTGGCGCAGCGCGGCGGGCGAGGCGGTCGGGTAGTCGAAGGGGAGACCGGCTCCGGCGAGCAGCGCGAGGCCCGCCTCCGCGTCGGGGCCCGCGATCCAGTCCGGGTCGGACCGCTCATGGAGCAGCGTGCGTACGCCGACCACGTGCGGGTCGCGGCGGAGCTCGGCGAGCCGGTCCCGGGCCCGGCCCGGGTCGTCCAGCGGGACCCAGGCCACGACGCCGACGACCTCGGGGTGCGCGGCGGCGGTCGCCAGCATCAGGTCGGTGTCCGCGTCGTTGTCGGCGGCCTGGACGAGCACGGCCGCCGTGACGCCGGCCGTGCGCAGGACCGGACGTACGTCGCGGAAGCGCATGGCGCGGTCGACGGGCGACAGCGCGGGCCCCAGCCAGTCGTAGGGGGCCTGCTCGGGGTCCCACACATGCAGATGGGCGTCGAGGACGGTCATGGCCGCTCCCCTTGCGGGGTCGGCGGGGTCGGCGTGGTTGGCGCGGGCTGTGCGCCCGGGCCGTCCGGGACCAGGCCGAGTTCGGCCAGCTCCACCCAGAGCGCGTCGGGCACGCGGGCCGCGAGCCGCCTCGCGTTCGTACGGGACTGCCGCGCGTCGCGGGCGCCGAGCACCACCGACACGACCGCCGGATCCCGCAGTGGGTAGGCGATCGCGGCCTCCGGCAGGGTGACTCCGTGGCGCTCGCAGACGCCGGCGAGCGCACCAGCCCGGGCGATCAGCTCACCGGGCGCGGGCAGGTAGTCGTAGGTGGCGTCGGCCGGCGGACGGTCGGCGGCGAGCAGACCGGAGTTGTAGACGGCGGCGGCGACGACCCCCACCCCGCGCTCCCGGGCGAGCGGCAGCAGCTCCTCCCGCGCCGACTGGTCGAGCAGGGTGTGGCGCCCGGCGACCATGACCAGGTCGACGTCCGAGCGGCGGACGAACTCGGTCAGCATCGCGGCCTGGTTCATGCCCACGCCCACCGCCTTCACCACCCCTTGGCCGCGCAGTTCGACGAGGGTGTCGACGCCGGTCGTGGCGGCCTCCTGCCAGTGGTCGTCGGGGTCGTGCAGGTAGACGATGTCGACGTGGTCGAGGCCGAGCCGGGTCAGGCTGCCCTCCAGGGAGCGCAGGATCCCGTCCCTGGAGAAGTCCCAGTCGCGGCGGAAGGCGGCGGGCACCGCGAATCCGCCGTCGTCCTGGCGGTGCGCGGTCTCGGGGCTGGGCACCAGCAGCCGGCCCACCTTGGTGGACACGGTGTACTCGGACCGCGGACGCCGGGCGAGGGCGGCGCCGAGGCGGCGCTCCGACAGCCCGAGTCCGTAGTGCGGGGCGGTGTCGAAGTAGCGGACGCCGCTGTCCCAGGCCGCGTCGACGGCGCCCTGCGCGTCCGTTTCGCTGGTTTCGCGGGCCAGGTTTCCCAACTGGGCTGCTCCCAGACCGAGTTCGGTCAACTGCGGGCCGCGGGCGAGGGTACGGGAACGCATCGGTCTCACCACACCCTCGTCCGTGCGGAGGCCGCGAGGTCCTCCGGGTGGGCGAAGGGCCGGCCCGCCGCGAACCGCTCGACCTCGTCGACGACGGTGTCACCGATCCGGTGCAGCTCGCCGCCGAGCGAACCCGCCAGGTGCGGAGTGAGCACGACGTTGTCCAGCGTCCACAGCTCGCTCGCGGTGTCGGGCGGCTCCGGGTCGGTGACGTCCAGGACGGCGTCGATGCGGCCGGTGCGCACCTCGGCCAGCAGGGCGTCCTGGTCGACGACGGCGCCGCGCGCGGTGTTGACGAGCGTCGCGCCGTCCGGCATCAGCGCCAGCCGTCCCGCGTCGATCTGCCCGCGGGTTCCGGGGGTCAGCGGCTGGTGCAGGGACACCACCCGGCTGTGCGCCATCAGTTCGTCGAGCGGCACCAGGCGCGCGCCGAGGGCGGCGGCCTGCTCCGCCGTGACGGTCGGGTCGTACAGGAGGACGTCCAGGTCGAAGGGGCGCAACAGGGCGAGCACCGCACGGCCCACGGTGGAGGCGCCCACGATGCCCACCGTCTGCCGGTAGTTGCCCCGCCCGGCGTATCCGCCGAAGTGGTCCGGCAGGGTCCGCGCGGCGCGGTAGCGGCGCTCCTCGGGCAGGATCCGCTTGTTGGCCAGCAGGATCATGGCGAGCGCGTACTCGGCCACGGGCCCGGAGTTGGCGGCCCGGGCGTTGGCCGCGACCACGCCGCGGGCGGCGAAGACGGCCGGGTCCTCCAGGCAGGTCGCGGCGACCCCGCCCGCGTACACCACGGCCCGGAGCCGCTCGGTGAGGTCCAGGTGCTCGGCTCGAACGAGTGGCGCGTCCCAGCCCGCGACGAGGATCTCGGCACCGGCCAGCGCGTCGCGCGAGCGGTCGGAGTCCAGCTCCCCGAGGACCAGGGAGGTGTCGATGTCGGCGGCGCGGCGCAGCCGGGCCAGGGCGTCCTCGTCGAAGACGCTGCGGACCAGCCGGGGGTTCATGGCGAAGACGGCACGTGGTCGCGTCACGGCGTGCTCTCCCTCTCGGTGCGCTCACTGCGCGCGGGGCGGTGGACGGGGCCGGGGACGGCGGGCGGGGCGGTACCCGCGGGGGTGCGGGGGCCGGGGCCCGGGGGGCCGGGGTCGGGCACCAGCCGCAGGCCCGCGTCGCGGGGGCGGACATGGGGGCCGTCGGGACGGGCCCAGCCGGCGTGCCGGTCCGGGGCGGCGAGTGCGGTCTCGTCGACGGTGATGCCCAGTCCCGGCGTGTCGCCGAGGACGATGCCGCCGTCCTCGATGGCCTGGTCCACGCGCAGCCCCTCCGGTGTGCCGGTGTCCTGGACCTCGGTGACCAGGTGGTTGGGTACGGCGGCGGCCGCGTGCGCCAGAGGGTTGGCGTGGTAGCCGACCGGGCTGACCGGGAGATCGTGGCCGTGGGCGAGGGTCGCGACCCGCAGGAAGTGGGTGATGCCCCAGACGCAGGCGGTCTGCACGACCTGGAGTGCGTCGGCCGCGAGGTGGGGCCGGAACTGCTCCAGGCCCGTCAGGTTCTCGCCGCCGGCCACGGCGGTGCGGGAGGCCCGGCCCACGGCCCGGTGCCCCCGCGCGTCCCAGCGGCGCACCGGTTCCTCGATCCAGGCGAGTTCGACGCGGTCCTCGATCCGGGCGAGCAGCCGCACGGCCTGGTGCCTGCCCCAGGACTCGTTGACGTCGAGCATCAGGGCGGGGGAGCGGGTGTTGGCTCCCAGTACTCCGGCGACCGTGCGCAGCCTGGCGATGTCGCGTTCGGTGTCCAGGCCGCCCTTGAGTTTGGCGCCGGTGAAGCCGCGCGCGGCCCAGCCGGAGTACAGCGCGACCAACTCGTCGTCGTCCAGCGCGATGTCGAGCCCCGACGCGTAGCCGGGCACGAACCGGTCCGCCGCGCCGAGGGTGCGCCACAGCGGCTCGCCGGCCATCTTCGCCTTGAGGTCCCACAGCGCCATGTCGAAGGCGCCGATGGTGCCGAAGGCCGCGCCGGCGTGGCCGCTCTTGAAGGTGTGGGCCAGCATCCGGTCGTAGAGCGCGGTGACGGACCGTGGGTCCTGTCCGTCGAGTGCGGGGAAGATCCGCGAGGCGTCGCCGTGCGCGCCGAGGCCCACTCCGGTGAGGCCGCCGTCGGTCTCGACCAGCAGGACCGGGACCTCGGTGACCCCTTGGGCGACGAAGCCGTTGGCGTCGCCGACGGGACGCCCCCAGCGGTGCAGGGTCGTCAGGCTCCGGAATCCGGTGATCTTCAACTGCTCCCCCTCTTCGTGCTCTCCTCGCCGTCCCGCCCGCCGGCCCACCCACCCCGCGCCGGGGAAATCCGAGGGGGCGCGGAAGGTGGGGGAGCGTGCCGCCGGGCCGGGAGAGCGGGCGTGTGCGGCTGTCGGGAAGCAATCCCGAAACCATGCCCTCATCGAGTCGTAACGTATCATACAAGTGATGACTGAGAAGAGGTCTCGGTCACCGGTTCGGGGAGGTTCCCGCCGGGCCCGCCCGGCGGGAGCGGCGGTCGTCAGGCGGCGCCGAGGGACTGGCGTTGACGGCCCAGCCCCTCGATCTCGATCTCCATGACGTCGCCGGGGCGCAGATAGGGGAAGCGGCCGGACAGGGCGACGCCCTCCGGAGTGCCGGTGTTGACGACGTCCCCGGGGTCCAGCACCAGGTACTGGCTCAGGTCGTACACGATCTGTGCGACGGAGAAGATCATGTCCGCGGTGCGGGAGTCTTGTCGCGGCTCCCCGTTCACGAAGGACCGCAGCCGCAGGTCCTGGACGTCGGGCACCTCGTCGGCCGGTACGAGGAAGGGGCCGAGCGGGTTGAACGTGGCGCAGGACTTGCCCTTGGACCACTGGCCCCCGGAGTGCTCCAGCTGGAAGTCGCGCTCGGAGACGTCGTTCGACACGGCGTACCCGGCCACGTGTTCCAGGGCCTGCTCGGGTGAGTCCAGGTACCGGGCCGTCCGGCCGATGACGACGGCGAGTTCGACCTCCCAGTCGGTCCTGGCCGAGCCGCGCGGGATCTCCACCTCGTCGTGCGGTCCGACCACCGTGTTCGGGGGCTTGAAGAAGATCACCGGACGGGTGGGCGGCGTGCTGCCGGACTCCGCCGCGTGGGCCGCGTAGTTCTGGCCGACGCAGACCACCGCGCCGGGTCGCGCGACCGGCGGTCCGAAGCGCAGCCCCGCGGACTCCAGCTCGGGAAGCGTGCCGTCGGCCAGGGCCCGGCGGGTGCGGGCGATGCCGTCCGCGGCGAGGAAGGCGCCGTCGATGTCGGGGGTCAGGGAGGAGAGGTCCCGGGTGACGCCCCGGTCGTCGATGACGGCGGGGCGTTCCCGCCCGGGGTCTCCGAGCCGTACGAGTCTCATGTGCCGCTTTCCTTGGTCGGGGGCCGTGCCTGCCGGGGCCGCCGGTCGCGCCGGACGCGTCCGTCCCGGCCGCAGGGCGGGGGAAGGGAGAAGCCGGCCGTCGCCGTGAGACGACGGGAGCCGAACCCGGTCATACGGGGCGTCCGCCCAGCTCGGTGCCGGCCGGCACCGCCGCTCCAGGGCTTGCGGGCTCAGTATCGGTGTACGGCACCACTAGTTGTCAATGGATTGCTTTACTGTCAACTGGCTGACAACTAGGGTGTGGCGCCA
This sequence comes from Streptomyces sp. NPDC048171, assembly GCF_043202655.1. Classification (NCBI taxonomy): domain Bacteria; kingdom Bacillati; phylum Actinomycetota; class Actinomycetes; order Kitasatosporales; family Streptomycetaceae; genus Streptomyces; species Streptomyces sp. NPDC048171. Next base: position 381,892 of record NZ_JBIDAU010000007.1, on the reverse strand, counting down.
TGAGTACTCGGGACGGATCGGTATGGGCCAGTGCCGCACCGGCACCGGCCGTGCTGCGGGCGGGCGCGATCCTCGACGCGCTGGCGGACGCCCGTGGCCGGGCGCTGACGCCCGCCCAACTGGCCACCGCGGCGGGCGGCATACCGCGCGCCTCCGTGGTCAACATCTGCGCGGCGCTGCACGAACGGGAACTGGTCAGGGCCGTGGACGGCGGCTTCGCCCTCGGGCCGGGCCTGCTCCGCCTGGCCCAGTCCTACCTCGACGCCTTCGACCCCGTCCGCAGCTTCCGGGAGCAGGTGAGCCGCCTGGGCGACCGGGAGGAGACCCTCCAACTGGCCACCCTGGACGGCACGGACGTCGTCTACCTGGCGGTGCACGAGGGCACCGTCCTGATGCGCCTGACCAGCCGTGCGGGGGCCAGGCTCCCGGTCACCTGCACGGCGCTGGGCAAGGCCATGCTGGCCGGCCTGGACGACACCAGAGTGCGTGAACTGCTCGCGGACCGGGAGCCGTTCGAGGCACGCACCCCCTGGTCGGTCACGACGCTCGACGCGCTGCTCGCGGACGTCCGCGGCGTCCGCTCGGCCGGTCACGCCGTCGACGACCAGGAGGCCGCCGAGGGCATCGTGTGCGTAGCGGCGGCCGTCCCCGGACCGCCACCGGGCGGCCGCCCCTTCGCCGTCAGCTCCTCCCTGCTCAAGTCCCAGGCCACGGCCGAGCGGGTGGCGGCGCTCGCCGCACTCATCAAGGACGTCGTGCGCAGGATGGGCGCGGTGGCCTGAGCGCCGACGGCGTCTCCACTGTGCGCCCCCGTTGACCGTCGGGTGCGGACAACGGGCAGGTAGGCGGTGGGGTCGGTGCCGAACAGTACGGTCGGCGCTCGCCTCACCGCTCGGGCGCTGCGGCGGGCCCGGCGGTGTCGGGGAGGTAGCGGGCGGCCTCGCCCGCGGCATGGTCGGCGAACATGGGTCCGGCGACATCGGGGTCACCGGAGCGCAGGACGTCCAGGAGTTCCGCGTGGTGCTCGGCCATCGCGCCCCAACTGCCCGCGTAGCGCGGGTCGCCCAGGACGTGCAGGTCCCACAGACTGGACTCGATCATGCGCCACAGGCGGATCAGCGCCGCGTTGCGGGCAGCTTCGCAGACATGCCGGTGAAATGACATGTCTGCGTCGCGGAAGGCGCCGATGTCGTCCTCGGCCGCGGCCCGGCGCAGCCGGTTCACGTCCTCGGTGAGCAGCCGCGTGTGCTCGGCGTCCAGGCCGCCGGCCGCCCGGCGGGCCGCGTACTCCTCGAACATCACCCGGATGTCACGGACGTCCTGGGCCTGCCGTTCGGAGACCCGCGCGACATACGTGCCGCGATGCGGCTGGGAGATGACAAGGCCCTCGTAGGCGAGGCGTTTGATCGCCTCGCGGGGCGGGGCCTGACTGGTACCGAAATCACGCGCGATCTCGGACTCGACCAGGCGCTGTCCGGGCGCCAGACGGCCGCCGACGATCCAGTCCCGCAGCAGCGTGTACACGTGGTCGGAGAGCAACTGCCGCGGCAGGCGGGGAGGACTCGGCACGGGAGCGGCCACGGTCCGGGCCGCCTCCCCGCCCGCCTCCCGCTGCGGCCCTCCCGGCCGCACGTCCGGCGGATCGGGGAGCACGGCCTGCTGCTCCCGCCAGATCCGGGCGATCGTGGACTGCGACAGGCCCAGGGTGTCGGAGAGCGAGCGCGTCGAGGGCACCGGGGCACCGGCGCGGGCCTGTTCCAGCACCGCCGCGACCCGGGCCTCCGCCTCCTGCCGGCCGGTGCTGCGGGGCCGCCCGGAGCGGGGCGCGTCGTGCAGACCGGCGACGCCGCGCCGCAGATAGCGCTCGCGCCACTTGGCCACCGTGGCGGGCGCGACCCCGAGCTGCTGGGCGACCTCCGTGTTGGTCAGTTGGTCGGCGCAGGCCAGGACGATCCGGCCGCGCATCCGGAGCCCGGCCTGCTGCCGCCGGGCGAGGTCCGCGAGGGCCTCCCGGTCCTCCGCACTGAGCTGGGGAAAGGCCGGCAGGTCGGGATCGGTCATGACACCGTTCTTCCTGGGCTGCATGGACTTATGGCTCACGGGCCGTGAGCCGGCCGCCTCTCAGGTCATCAATTTCAGGTTCGGCCCTGCGTATTGACGACCCCACGGCGCGAACATATTAACTATCGTTGCTCGATCAGTGACCCACTAATCGCGTACGACATGCCGTGCCGGCCCTCTGCCGGAACGGGCACCGCAGGGGCGGACCCCGCCCCCCATGCCGCTCCGGACGCCGGGTCCGTCGGCGGCCGGCTCGCCCCCGCCGGAGGGTGCGAAGCCCCGCGCCCGACACACGACCCGCGCGGCCCGCCGTCCGTGACGGCACGGAACGCACCGTCCGGCCCATGCGGCCGGACCACGACACCACACGCACCCACACGCACTCCACCTCCACGCGCAAGGAGAACCCGTGCCAACCACCCAGGTACGACCCGTACGACGAAGGACCAGAAGACTGCCCCTCCTGCTCGCGGCCGGGGCCCTGCTGGTCGGCGGCGCCACCCTGAGCACTCCCGACGCGAGCGCCCAGTCGGCGGGCTGCAAGGCCACCGAGCTGTTCGTCTCCCCGGACGGGAAGGACAAGGCCAAGGGCACGAAGAGCAAGCCCTTCAAGACCATCGAGAAGGCCCGCGACCACATCCGCGACAAGGGACTCAACCGGCCCGGCAGGATGCGGTGCGACATCCACGTCAACCTGCGTGCCGGCGACTACCCGCTGGACCGGACCGTCGAACTCGACGACCGCGACTCGGGCGCCGGCGGCCACCAGGTGGTCTACCGCTCCTACGACGGCCCCGGCAAGGCACGCGTGACGGGCGCCGAGCCGGTGACCGGCTGGGAGGAGTACAAGGACGGCATCTACCGTGCCGACGTCGGCACGGACAACCCCTTCTACACCCTCTTCGAGGACGGCACCCGCGCCACCACCGCCCGCTACCCCAACCGCAAGTCCGAGGACGAGTGGGCCCCGTACCTCACGTCCACCCTGCCGGAGCCGGAGAAGGAGGCCGTCCACCAGTGGCTGTACTCCAACCCGGGTGACTGGGACGCCTCGTGGGACCTCAGCAACGCCCAGGCGGTGGTCTGGTCGGGCGGCAGCTGGAGCTGGTTCACCGACACGGTGCCGATCCGTGACTGGAACCCCGCCAAGAACCAGATGACGCTCAAGTACTGGACCCGGTACGCCCTCAACAACTCCGGCGGCGGCTCGCGGTACTTCCTCCAGAGCTCCCTCGACTTCCTGGACCAGGCGGGCGAGTACTACCTGGACTTCAAGAAGGGTCAGCTCTACTACAAGCCCCGCGGCGACATCGACGACGTCACCGTGCTGCGCCCCACGGTCAAGACCCTGTTCGACCTGGCCGGCACCGCACCGGACCGGCGGGCGCAGGACATCACCCTGGACGGACTCGCCCTGCAGTACACCGACTTCGTCGACTGGTACCGCAACGGATGGATCAGCGACGGCGACTCCGGCGAGGTGCACAAGTACCCGGAGTACGACCGGCAGATCGAGATGCCGCGCAACCGCTTCGGAGCCGTCTCCGTCACCAACAGCAAGGACATCACCCTGTCCCGGCTGAAGATCTCCGACACGGGCTACCACGCCGTCTACGCACTCGCCGCCAACGACCACCTGACGGTCCGCGACAGCCTGCTGGAGAACATCGGCGCCGACGGCATCAAGGTCGAGGGCCCCTACCCGGGCGAGGGGAACACCTCCAACGGCCACCTGCTCACCGACAACTACATCACCCACTACGGCGAACTGAACCCCGGTGACGCCTCCGGCATCGAGCTGATGAACACCGGGCACAACACGGTCAGCCACAGCCACGTCAAGCACAGCGCCCGTTACGGCATCAGCCTCGAGGTGCGCCCGGAAGTCGCCCTCAAGGACAACTACGCCCGCGGCAACACCTTCGAGTACCTGCGCATCGACGAAGCCGGTCTGGACAGCGGCGACATGGGCGCCTTCTACACCTACGGCGTCAACAACGTCGAGCCGTACCCGATGGACAACCACGTCCGCCAGATGGTCATCGGCGACGTGATCCCGGACGAGTCGATGCCGGACAGCGGCACCCGCGGCATCCACATGGACGCCGGCGGCTGCGGCTTCACCTTCGAGGACATCGAGGTCGGCAAGACCACCGACCAGTCGTACCAGAGCTACCAGTGCAACGAGGTCGAGAACGCCAACTGGGAGGACGGGTACGACGCCTCCAAGATGGAGTACGACAAGATCGGCGTCACCGCCGACTTCCCCTACCCGCTGCCCGACGGGGACACCCAGTGAGCGATCTCTGACCGGTCGTCGCGTCCGACGAGGCCCCGGGCAGCGTACCGCGCGCCGCTGCCCGGGGCACGGGTGGGAGCGGACCGAGCCCGTTGTCCGGACGGAACGTCCCGTTCACCCTGACAGGGTGTTGTGCAGGGCGGCGAGCCCGTCGGCGTAGATGCCGTGGAACAGCGCGACGGCTTCGTCGGCGCTGACGCCGGCGGGGGTGAACGTCCCGGACCATTCGACGCGCGACGTGTCCGACCGGCCGGGGACCTCGCGCACGCGCAGCGTGGAGAGGTAGTCGGTCACCGGGAACGGCGCCTCGAGGATGGCGTAGCTGTACGAGCGTGCCGCGTCGTCGAAGGCCACGAGCCGCTCGACGATCACGCCGCCCTCCTCATTGCGCAGCCGGCGGACGCGGCCGCCCTCGGCGGCGACGCTCTCGGAGATGTATGGCAGCCAGTCGGGCAGCGCGTCGAAGCCGCCGATGAGCTGCCACACCCGATCGGGGGGTACGGCCACGTCGAGGGTAGCGGTGGTGGAGGCCACGGAAATGCTCCTGTCCTGGGTGGGAGTGTCAGGCGGTGGGCAGGGGTGCCAGGGGGGAGACCAGCCCGGCCTCGCGGAGGTCGGCCCAGAACGCCGCGGGGACGGTCTCGTCGAGGGCCGCGACGTCCTCGGCGATACGGCTGGGCCGGGTCGCGCCCGGGATCACGGCGGCGGCCGCCGGGTGGGCCAGGGAGAACTGCAGGGCGGCAGCCTTGATGCTGACGCCGTGCCGCTCGGCGAGCTCCCTGATGTGCGCCACCTTCTCGATGATGTGCGCGGGCGCGTCCTGGTACTCGAAGTGGGTGCCGCCCGCGAGGATGCCGGAGCTGTAGGGGCCGCCGACGACGAGGCTGACTTCCTGGCCGGCCGCCGTGGGAAGCAGGCGCTGCAGGGCCCGGTCGTGGTCCAGCAGGGTGTAGCGCCCGGCGAGCAGGAAGGCGTCCGGCTTCGGCTCGTCCAGTTCGAGAGTGAGCTCGATGGGTTCGACGCGGTTGACGCCGAGCCCCCACGCCTTGATCACGCCCTCGTTGCGCAGCTGCTGAAGGACGCGGAAGGCACCGGTACGAGCACTCTCGTAGACGGCGAGCCACTCGTCACCGTGGAAGTCCTGGGCCACGTCATGGACCCAGACGATGTCGAGCCGGTCGGTGCGCAGACGCCGCAGGCTGTCCTCGATGGACCGCTTGGTGGCGTCGGCCGTCCAGTCGTGCACGAGCTTGTTGGGACGGCCGTGCTCGAACAGGCCGCCCTTCTCGCCGAGTTCACGGGCGGCGGGGTTCTCGACCTCGTCGAGGATGACGCGGCCCACCTTGGTGCTGAGCACGTAGCTGTCGCGGGGGCGCCCGGCGAGCGCGTCGCCGAGGCGTATCTCCGCCAGGCCCGCGCCGTAGAAGGGGGCGGTGTCGTAGTAGCGGATGCCGTGGTCCCACGCGGCGTCGACGGTCGCGGCGGCCTCCTCGTCGGAGACGTCGCGGAACATGCTGCCCAGCGGGGCCGTGCCCAGTCCGAGGCGGCCCGGGAGCAGAGATGTGATGGTCATGAAGCGTCCTCGCGGAGGGGGGAAGGAGCGGACTCATGGCCTTCGGCCGGTCCGCCGTTCGTTCGCCTTCGACGTTAGGATCGGAACTTCAGACTGTCCAAGACTCTCTTGGATATACTTGAGTCCTTGGAGGTCTAACATGCTTGACCTGCGACAACTGCGCTACTTCGTCGCCGTGGCCGAGATCGAACACGTCGGACGCGCCGCCGAGCAACTCCATATCTCCCAGTCACCCCTCAGCCGGCAGATCGCGCAGCTGGAGAAGAACCTCGGCCTGACCCTGTTCGAGCGGAGCCAGCAGCGCATCCGGCTCACCCGCGACGGCGCGACCTTCCTCGGCGAGGCCCAGGCGCTGCTGCGCCACGCCGACCGGCTGGAGAACCTCGGCCGCCGGCTGGGCAGGGGCGAGGAGGGCGGCCTCTGCATCGGCTACGTGGCCGACGCCATGCACACCGGGGTGCTCCCGGGCGCGCTGCGCCGGCTCCAGGAGGAGAGCCCCGGCATCCATGTCGCGCTGTACAGCATGGCCGCGGCCGAGCAGTTCGAGGGACTGCGTCAGCGCAGCCTGGACATCGCTCTGGTGCGGGAGCCACCGGACCGCGAGGACCCCCTGCTGAGGGCCGCGACGCTGCTGGAGGACCCGCTGCTGCTGGCCCTTCCGGCGGGTCACCCGCTGGCCGCGAGCGAGACGATCTCGGCGAAGGATCTGGACGGGCAGCCGTGGATCGCGGTCGAGGAGCCGGGTGACCCGGCGTGGCGGGACGCGTTCGTCGCCTCGTGCGTGGCCTCGGGCTTCACTCCCGACATCCGGCTGGACGCCGCGGATCCCCTGACGGCACTCGGCCTGGTGGCCTCCGGCCTCGGTCTCGCGCTGGTGCAGAAGAGCATGGTGCGCGGCGCCACCGAGGGCGTGGCCGTGCGCGCCCTGCCCTGGTACGAGGCGTGCGTCCAACTGTGGGCGGTCTGGCACCACGTCGATCTGCGGCCGGTCGTCGCCTCGTTCCGTGAGACCGTGCTGTCGCACGAACGGGAGACGGACGCGGTGGTGCCGGCCGGAGGCCTCGCCCCCGGGGCGTGAGATCAGCAGGGGAGCTCGCTTCCGCGGACGAGCTGGGTCGCCAAGGGCGCGTCTCCTGACTCATGCCGGGAGGCTGCTGACCAAGGGTCTCGAAGCAAGGCCGTGGCCTCCACCCCGCCTCCTTGCCCCGACGGCGAGGCCGGGCCGTTGAGGGGTGATCCGCTCCCTTCAGGAAGACCTGCCCGCCCAGCCCGCCAGCGCCTGAGCGCGCTCGGTGCCGCGCGCGCCGGCGTCGGTGGCGCGGGTGGTCCACGCGATGTGACCGTCGGGGCGTACGAGAACCTCGTTCACCCCGTCGAGGTCCGCGTGCTCGTCGTGCCGGGTGACGGTGACGGCCGTGACCCGTGAGCCCCAGCCCGCATCGACGGCCTCCCCGAGGGCCGGGTCACCGGTCAGGGACAGGAGAACGAAGCGGCCCGGGGGGAGCAGTTCGTAGACCCGCGTCGCCCGCGAACCGGTGGCGGTCAGCCCGAGGTCGGGCATGCGCCGCCCCGCCAGCGGATCGGCGTCCGGGGCCGACGGTGGATATCCGGTGTCGAGCGCGGAGACCTGGGCGGCGAGCAGGCGGTTGACCTCCGCCAAGCCCAGCAGCCGATCGAGGAGCTTGCGCAGGGCCGCGGCCGGGCGCCGGTACTGCTCGACGAGTGCCAGCTCCGCCAGCAGAGTCTGGACCTCGGTGTTCTCGGTGACCGACTGGCCGACCGGCCGGCGCTCCGCGTCGTAGCTGTCGAGCAGCCCAGGTGGCGCCCAGCCGTTGACTACGGCCGCGAGCTTCCAGCCGAGGTTCATGGCGTCCTGGAGACCGGTGTTGAGGCCCTGGCCCGCCGCGGGGAAGTGGATGTGGGCGGCGTCCCCCGCCAGCAGGATGCGTCCCGAACGGTACCGCTCCGCGAGCCGGGTGGCGTTGCCGAAGCGCGACAGCCAGCGGGGCTCGGCGACGCCGCAGTCGGATCCGGTGATCCGGGTGAGCGACGCACGGAACTCCTGCAGCGTCACGGGCTCGCCGGCCGGCACCCGCATCCGCTCCGGATCCAGGTAGACGAGCCGGGTGAGCCCGCCCTCCAGGGGCGCGACGAGCACGCCTCGGGCCCGTGCGACGTCGAGGACGCCGGGCCGTGGGTCGATGACCGCGACGTCCCCGAGTACCCCGGTCAGCGTCTCGTCGGTGCCGGGGAAGCCGATCCCCGCGGCCTGCCGTACGACACTCCTGCCACCGTCGCACCCGACCACGTACCCGGCGCGCACGGTCTCGGTGCCGCCCCCCGGGCCGCGCACTTCCAGCACGACCCCGTCGCCGTTCTGGCTCACGCCGAGGGCCTCGTATCCGCGGCTGATCGCCACACCCAGCTCGTGCGCCCGCTCCTCCAGGAGCGCCTCGGTGCGCGCCTGGGCCAGGAAGAGGGTGTAGGTGTGCCGGGAGTCGAGAGCGCGGAAGTCCAGCCGGGTCCGCAGCCCGGCGAAGTGCCAGCCCGGCACGGTCCGGCCGAGCGGGAGGAACCGGTCGAGCAGCCCCCGCTGGTCCAGCAGTTCCACACTGCGCGGGTGCAGGCTCAGCGCCCGCGAATCGCGCTGCCGTTCGGTGCGGCGCTCCACGATCCGGGTCCGTACGCCCGCCAGTGCCAGCTCGCAGGCGAGCATCAGCCCGGTCGGGCCCGCGCCCACGACGATCACATCAGTGCTCATCGGAGATGTCCTCCCCTATTTAGTGAACGTTGTTCACGTGAACGGCGTTCACTATAGTGAGGTGTATGAGCTCCCCGTCAAGCCCGACCAGGGGCCGGCCCGCCCGGCTCGACCAGGCCCGCACCGTCCACACCGCCCTCGACCTGCTGAACGAGTCCGGTCTCGACGCGCTGACCATGCGGCGGCTCGCCGATGCGATGGGCGTCCGGGCCGGTGCGCTGTACCGCTACTTCGCGACCAAACAGGACCTGCTCACCGCGATGGCCGAGCGCATGATCGACGGGGTCGCCGACGCCGCCGGGCCGGTGGGGGACGGCGACTGGAACGAGAGAGCGGCGCGCCTCGCCCGCGCGCTGCGCACGGCCCTGCTCGCCCATCGCGACGGCGCACGCGTCTTCGCCGGTACGCACTCGACCGGCCCCAACACCCTGGGCTTCGCCGACGGCTTCGTCGGCGAGCTGCGCGAGGCGGGCTTCGGTGACGTCGAGGCGGCGCGGGCGCTCTACGCGGTCACGAACTTCACCGTCGGACACACCCTGGAGGAACAGGCCGCCCTCCGGCCCGGGGACGGCGGGCCCACCGATGCGGGCGTCCTGCGCGAGGCGGTGGTGACGGAGACGTATCCGCACCTCGCTGCCACCCTGCCGGTGCTCACTGGCACGGACTTCACGGCACACTTCGAGTTCGGCCTGCGGCTTCTCCTGGACGGACTGCGTGCCGTCCGGCGGTGAGGCCGGCGGCGGTGACCGCGCGGGACGTCTCCGGAAAGGGACGACTCGGCGTCCGGACTGCCGCTTCGGCAGCAGGCCGACGATGGCCGGGCGTCGGCGGGGAGCCGCCGATGCCCGGGACGGTCACTGAGAAGCGGCGGGTGGTTCAGGGGCGGCTGTGTCGTTCGTGAACGCGTCCAGGATGTGTTCCGCCGCCAGTGTCGCCGTCAGTCCGCCCTCCCTCACCTGCTGTTCGAGCTGCGGAGCCAGCGACCGGACGGCCGGGTCGGCGTGCAGTCGGCCCAGCAGTTCGTCGCGGACCATGCTCCAGACCCAGTCGACCTGCTGGGTGCGGCGCTTGGCGGCGAGGCGCCCGGTGGAGTCCAGCAGGGTGCGGTGCTGCTCCAGGCGCTCCCAGACGGTGTCGAGAGCGGTCGACTCGCGTGCGCTGCAACTGAGCACCGGCGGCGTCCAGAAGGCGTCCTTGCCGTGCATGAGCCGCAGGGCGCCCGCCAGTTCACGTGCCGCGGTGCGGGCGTCGCGTTCGTGCGGGCCGTCCGCCTTGTTGACGGCGATCACGTCCGCGAGTTCGAGCACGCCCTTCTTGATGCCCTGCAACTGGTCGCCGGTGCGGGCCAGGGTGAGCAGCAGGAAGGAGTCGACCATGTCGGCGACGGCCGTCTCGGACTGGCCCACGCCGACGGTCTCCACCAGCACCACGTCGTAGCCGGCGGCCTCCATCACCACGATCGACTCGCGGGTCGCCTTCGCGACCCCGCCGAGCGTCCCCGCGGTGGGGGAGGGGCGGACGAACGCCGCCGGGTCGACGGCCAGGCGCTCCATCCGGGTCTTGTCGCCGAGGATCGATCCGCCGGTCCGGCTCGAGGACGGGTCGACGGCGAGGACGGCGACCCGGTGGCCGAGCCCGGTCAGCATCGTGCCGAAGGCGTCGATGAACGTCGACTTGCCCACGCCCGGCACGCCGCTGATCCCGATCCGCCGGGCCGTGCCGCTGTGCGGCAGCAGCTCGGTCAGCAATTGCTGTGCGAGCGTACGGTGCTGGGGGCGGGTGGACTCGACGAGGGTGATCGCGCGGGCGACGACCGCGCGCTTGCCGTCCAGGACGCCCTTGACGTACGCGTCGAGTTCGAGGGCCATCACGTCACCGGCTCACAGCTCGCCGTGCCCGAGACCGGCCGCCAGCCGTCCCACCAGGTCACGGGCCGCGTCCGGGATCACCGTGCCGGGCGGGAACACGGCCGCCGCGCCCATCTCCAGCAGGGTCGGCACGTCCTGCGGCGGGATCACCCCGCCGACGACGACCATGATGTCCTCCCGCCCCTCCTCGGCGAGCGCCTCGCGCAGCGCCGGGACGAGGGTGAGGTGACCGGCGGCCAGGGACGACACCCCGACGATGTGGACGTCCGCCTCGACCGCCTGGCGGGCCACCTCGGCCGGGGTCTGGAACAGCGGGCCGACGTCCACGTCGAAGCCGAGGTCGGCGAAGGCGGTGGCGATGACCTTCTGGCCGCGGTCGTGGCCGTCCTGGCCCATCTTGGCGACCAGGATGCGCGGCCGACGGCCCTCGGCGTCGGCGAAGGCGTCCACCACGGCCCGGGTGCGTTCCACGGCCGGCGACTCGCCCGTCTCGTTGCGGTACACACCGGAGATCGTACGGATCTGGCCCGCGTGCCGCCCGTACACCTTCTCCAGGGCGTCGCTGATCTCTCCCACGGTCGCCTTCGCACGAGCCGCGCGCACCGCCAGCTCCAGCAGGTTGCCCTCGCCGCCGGCCGCCCGCGTGAGCGCGTCCAGCGCGTCCCGGCACGCGATCTCGTCCCGCTCCTCGCGCAGCCGCCGCAGCTTGGCGATCTGCCGGTCGCGCACCGAGGAGTTGTCGACCTTGAGCACCTCGATCTGCTCGTCCGAGTCCACCCGGTACTTGTTCACGCCGATCACCGGCTGCCGCCCGGAGTCGATCCGCGCCTGGGTGCGGGCGGCGGCCTCCTCCACCCGCAGCTTGGGGATGCCCGCGTCGATGGCCTGCGCCATGCCGCCCGCCCGCTCGACCTCCTGGATGTGCTGCCAGGCGCGGCGCGCCAGGTCGTACGTCAGCTTCTCCACGTAGGCGCTGCCGCCCCACGGGTCGATCACGCGGGTCGTGCCGGACTCCTGCTGGAGCAGCAGCTGGGTGTTGCGGGCGATGCGCGCGGAGAAGTCGGTGGGCAGCGCGAGCGCCTCGTCGAGGGCGTTGGTGTGCAGCGACTGGGTGTGGCCCTGGGTGGCGGCCATCGCCTCCACGCAGGTGCGGGTGACGTTGTTGAACACGTCCTGGGCGGTCAGCGACCAGCCGGAGGTCTGCGAATGCGTACGCAGGGACAGCGACTTGGCGTTCTGCGGGTCGAACTGCTTGACCAGCTTGGCCCACAGCAGCCGGGCCGCCCGCAACTTGGCGATCTCCATGAAGAAGTTCATGCCGATCGCCCAGAAGAACGACAGCCGGGGCGCGAAGGCGTCGACGTCCAGGCCCGCCTCACGCCCGGCCCGGATGTACTCCACCCCGTCCGCGAGGGTGTACGCCAGCTCCAGGTCGGCCGTCGCGCCCGCCTCCTGGATGTGGTAGCCGGAGATGGAGATCGAGTTGTAGCGGGGCATCCGCTGGGACGTGTACGCGAAGATGTCGGAGATGATCCGCATCGACGGCTTCGGCGGATAGATGTAGGTGTTGCGGACCATGAACTCCTTGAGGATGTCGTTCTGGATGGTCCCGGCCAGCTTCTCGGGCGGCACGCCCTGTTCCTCCGCCGCCACGATGTACAGCGCGAGCACCGGCAGCACGGCGCCGTTCATCGTCATCGACACCGTCATGCGGTCCAGCGGGATGCCGTCGAACAGCTGCCGCATGTCGTAGATCGAGTCGATCGCCACGCCCGCCATGCCGACGTCGCCGGTCACCCGAGGGTGGTCACTGTCGTAGCCGCGGTGGGTGGGCAGGTCGAAGGCGACCGACAGGCCCTTCTGCCCTGCCGCCAGGTTGCGGCGGTAGAACGCGTTGGACTCCTCGGCCGTGGAGAAACCCGCGTACTGACGGATCGTCCACGGCTGGTTGACGTACATCGTCGGATACGGGCCGCGCAGGTACGGGGCGACGCCCGGGAAGGTGTCCAGGAAGTCCAGACCCTCCAGGTCCTGCCCGGTGTACAGCGGCTTGACCGTGATCTGCTCCGGCGTCTCCCAGAGGAGGTCGTCGCCGTCGGCGGCCTTCTTCACGGCCGCACGCCACTCGTCGAAGCCGTCGGCGTCGGCGGTCGGAGTCCCCAGCCCGATCGCGGAGAAGTCGGGGATGGACATCAGGACACTCCCATGCGGTCGAGGGTGGCGGACAGCAAGGCGACGGCGTCGCAGCCCGCGAAGACGTAGGTGTCCACGCCCGGGTACGGCCCCGGACGGCCCGCGAGGAACACGTGCTCGGCGCCCGCCTCGCGCAACGCGGCGGCGGTGGACTCGGCCTGCTCCCCGTACAGCGCGTCGCTGGAGCACAGGCACACCTCCCGCGCCCCGCTCTCACCGAAGTCCCCTTCGGTGACGGTTTCGATGCCGCCGGCCTGGAAGAGGTTGGCGGCGAAGGTGAGCCGGGCGGTGTGGGCGGCGGCCGGGCCGAGTGCGGTCAGGTGGACACGGGGCCGGGCGCCGGTCGCGGCCAGGTGGGCGTCCGAGCGGGCGCGCAGCGCCTCGAACGCCTCGTCCCGCCGCACCCGGGGCAGGCCCCCGGACGGAGGTTCGGGCGCGGGCTCGCGCACGACGGGTTTCTCGGCCAGGTGCGGGAACTCGCTGACCCCGGTGACCGGCTCCCGCCGCTTCGCCAGCTTCGCGCTGCGCACGGCCCAGGTGTCCGCCAGCCGTTCGCCGACCGTCCCGGAGCGCAGGGCGGCCGCCTGCCCGCCCGCCCGCTCGATGTCCTGGAAGAACGTCCAGGCGGCGTGGGCCAGTTCGTCGGTCAGCCGTTCCACGTACCAGGAACCGCCCGCCGGGTCGATCACCCGGGTCAGGTGCGACTCCTCGATCAGGACGGTGGAGGTGTTGCGGGCGATCCGGCGCGCGAACGCGTCCGGCAGACCGAGCGCGTGGTCGAAGGGCAGGACGGTCACGGCGTCGGCGCCGCCCGTCCCGGCGGCCAGGGCGGCGACCGTGGTGCGCAGCATGTTCACCCACGGGTCGCGGCGCGTCATCATCACCGGCGAGGTCACCGCGTGCTGCAGCTGCGCGCCCTGCCGCGGCGCGCCGCAGACCTCCGCCACCCGCGCCCACAGCCGGCGTGCGGCACGCAGCTTGGCGATGGTCAGGAACTGGTCGGCGGTCGCGGCGTACCGGAACTCCAGCTGGGTCAGCGCCTGGGCCGGGTCCAGTCCGGCCGCGGTCAGGTCGCGCAGGTAGGCCAGGCCCGTCGCCAGGGAACAGCCCAGCTCCTGCGCCGCCGAGCCACCGGCCTCGTGGTAGGGCAGCGCGTCCACGGTCAGGGCCCGCAGGCCGGGGTGGCGTGCGGCGCACAGCCGGGCCAGCTCGGCCACGGGCTCGGTCTCGTACGACGTGCCGGTACGGGCCTCGTGGCCCAGCGGGTCGGCGCCGAGGTTGCCCCGCACGGCGTCCGCCGGGACGCCCCTCTCCTCGTGCAGGCGCAACAGGGCACGGGCGGCCGGCTCGAAGGCGTCGCCCGCCTCCAGGACGACGGGAGCCAGGTCGAGGTAGACGCCGTCGAGGGCGCGGTCGAGCGCGGCGACCGGGATGCCGGCGGACTCGCCGACGACCAGCCACAGGGAGGTGACGCCGTTCTCGAGGTCGGTCATGACCGATGCCCCGTCGGCCATCGTGTGCCGCTGTCGCACGTCCCAGCCGCCGATGCGGGCGGCCTGGGCGCGGCCACCGCGTACGAAGGGCGCGAGGCCCGGCAGACCGGGGTCGGGGGCGGCGTCGCGCGCGGTGTACAGGGGGCGTACCCGCAGGCCGTCCTCGAGCGCGGTGGACAGGGCGTCCTCCGCCTCGTCGTCCGGCACCTCCCTGCCCGACTTGCGCAGCACGCCCGCCACCAGGTGCTGCCACTGCTCATGTGTCGCGTGAGGGAACTCGGCTGCGAGGTCGAGTCCGTCGTCAGGCAGGAGCGTCATGCTCGGATGTTAGGTCAGGCGGGCAGACGAGCAGCAGAGGGAGCGGTTGTGACCTTGTTCTCTCCGTGTGTGTGACATGAGCCGCTCACGCGCTCGGTCGTCCGGAGCGGGCAGCGTCAGGACGGTCCGGCAGTGCGGTGCCGGCGCCCGGCCCCGGGTCGCGCGGGTGACGGTCCTCTTCCCTCCGGCGGGGATGGTCGTCCACAGCGATGCGCCGCGTCAACGGGGCGGCGCCGCCCTCGAACCGGTGCCACGTGCGCCGCCGGCGACCATCACCCGGACGGCACCCGCGGTCCGAGCCGGAACTATGGCTTCCACCACAGCCATTGCGATCTTGGCCTGGTGAGATTGCCGGATGCTCGGTTTCCTCCTCCGGCTCCTGCCCTTCTGGGTCCGCGAGCCGCTGTTCATCGTGGTCGGGGCCGTGTTCGGCGTACGCCTCGTGCATCTCGCCCTCCGCGACGACACATGGGTGCCGGCCGGGATCGGCGCGGTGTTCCTGGTGTTCACCGCGGTGCGCGTCCGCACGGTGGTCCGTGCACTGCGCGCCCGCCGGAACCCGGGCCCGGCGGCCCCGGTGGACTCGGCGGACGGGGCAACGTCCGCCGCCCCTGTCCGGGCGCAGGCGCCCACGCAGGCGCCGACTCAGGCGCCGATTCACGCGCCGGCGGTGCAGCGTCCCACCCCGTCCGTGCCGGAGAAGGAACCCAACGCGTGGGCCCAGGCCGTCGCGGCCGTGGCCGTGTTCGCGGCGCTCGGTGGCGCAGTGTGGCTCGGCCCGCGTCTGCAGGCCTCCGAGAACGACAGCACGCCGCAGGCCGCCTCGTGTTCGAGCGGGGAGGGCGAGGAACTGCCGAGCGCCTACGCGAAGAACCGCGAGGCGGTGACCGGCGACGAGCTGTGCGAGGCGCTCAACATGCCCGGCCTGGCCCAGCTCCTGGGAACACCCGCCGAGACCGCCACCGCGGCGTCCGGCACGAGCAACACCGCGCCCCTGACCGACGGGAGGGTCGCCCAGCCGGAGGCCCAGGTCCAGTTCGACACCTACACCGTGCACGTCTCGGCCACGTACAACAAGCTGTCGATCGACCAGTACGTGAATCTGATGAAGTACGGGCAGGAGACGGACGTCAGGAGGCTCGAGGTCCTCGGCCGGCCCGCGGTCCTCGGCCGGCCCGCGGTCCTCGGCCGGCCCGCGGTCCTCGCCTCGGATCACACCATGAAGATCGAGATCGATCTCGGGAGCGGCGGTTCCGGCGGACCGGTAGAGCAGGGCCCGCCGGCCAGAACGCTGTCCGTGGCCTTCGACGCGAAGGACCGGGGCGGCTACTTCGACATCACCGTGTGGAGCGCGACCGGAGCCCTCCCGGACGACGGCGCCCTCGTCGGCATCGCCGAGAAGATCCTCCCGGCGATCCCCGAACGGAGTGTGTGAGAGGCGGTCGGGGATCGCATCTGCCACCCGAATTCAAGGTGTGAGAAACACCTGACAGTGTCAAGTAAATCTCGCACTGCCAAAGCCCCTTGCTGCCTGGCTACCTTCAGGGCCACACCCCCGCCACCCGCGCGGGCCCAGGGTTCACGCCGTCAGAATGCAAGGAGAAGTGCGTGTTTGAACGCATAGCCGAATTGGCGGTCCGCCGGTCCCGGCTGGTACTCGTCATCACCGCCGTGGCCGTGGTCCTCATGGGAGTTCTGGGCGCCGGCGCGTTCGGCAAGCTCCTGCCCGGTGGCTTCGACGACCCGTCCTCCCAGTCCAGCAGGGCCAAGGCGGTCATCAGCGACAAGTTCGGCGGGGAGTCCAACCTGGTCCTGCTGGTCCGGGCCCCGGAGGGCGGCGTCGACACCGAGGCCGTCAAGCGGCAGGGCACGGAACTGGCGGCCGACCTGAGGAAGGAGGACACGGTCGCGAACGTCGTCTCGTACTGGGACACGGGCAACCCGGACCTCCGATCCAGGGACGGCGACCAGGCGATGGTGCTCGCCCATGTGAAGGGCGGTGACACGGAGGAGCGGGAGAACGCCAAGGAGATCATCGACGAGTACACCGGTGCGAAGGGCGCCGGGCTCACCGTCGAGGCCGGCGGCAGCGCTGCCGTGGGCGACGACATGGGGACCTACTCCTCCGAGGACCTCGTCCTCGCCGAGGCGATCGCGCTGCCCCTGACCCTCCTGCTGCTCCTCCTCGTCTTCGGCAGTGTGGTCTCGGCCCTGCTGCCGCTGGTCATCGGGCTCATCGCGATCGTGGGCACGTTCGCGGAACTCTTCCTCCTCGGCAGCGTCACCAGCATCTCCATCACCGCCACCAACCTGACCACGGCCCTGGGACTCGGCCTCGGCATCGACTACGCCCTGCTGATGGTCAGCCGGTTCCGCGAACGGCTCGCGAAGGGTGCGAGCGTGGACGACGCCGTCCGGCACACCGTGCACACCGCGGGCCGCACCGTCGCCTTCTCCGCCGCCACGGTGGCGGTCGCGCTCGCCGCTCTGCTGGTGTTCCCGCAGTACTTCCTGCGCTCGTTCGGATACGCCGGGGTCGGTGTGGTCGCCATCGCCGCCATCAGCACCCTGTTCGTGATGCCGGCCCTGCTCAAGGTCCTGGGGCACCGGGTCAACAAGGGGCAGCTGCCGTGGGTGAGGAACGCGAGGCGGCAGGACTCCGGGGTCCCCTTCTGGGGCCGGCTGGCCCGTACGGCCATGCGGCGTCCCGCCCTCACCGCGCTGCCGGTGCTCGCGGTGCTGCTGCTGGCGGCGAGTCCGCTGCTGGGCGTCACCATCGGTATCGCCGACGAGCGCTCCCTGCCCGAGGACGCCAGGAGCCGCCAGGTCTCGGCCGAACTGGAGAAGAACTTCAACGGCAGCGACGCGGCGGCCATCCACGTGGTCATGGACAAGGCGGTCGACAGGACACCGCTGGACTCCTACGCGGGCAGGCTCTCGCAGCTCGACGGCGTGGTCCGCGTCGAGGCGTCCACCGGGACCTACACCGACGGTCGGGCCGCGGCGCCCGGTCCGCGCAACGCCGCGCTGGGCCGCCCCGAGGCGCAGCGGATCGACGTGGTGAGCGACCTGACACCGATGTCGGACGCCGCCCAGGACCTGGTCAAGGACGTGCGAGCGGTCGAAGCGCCGGAGGGGACGGACCCCTTGGCGGGCGGCAGGGACGCCGCACTGGTCGACTCCAAGGACTCCATCAGCGGCCTGATTCCCCTGGCCGGCGGGCTGATCGCGCTCACCACCCTCATCCTGCTGTTCCTGTTCACCGGCAGCGTGGTGCAGCCGCTGCGGGCGCTGGTGCTCAACATCGTCAGCCTGGGAGCGGCCCTCGGCGTCATGACGTGGATGTTCCAGGACGGCCACCTCTCCGGCCTGTTCGGCTTCACGCCGCAGCCGATGGAGGTGTCCATGACGCTGCTGATGTTCTGCATCGCCTTCGGCCTCTCGATGGACTACGAGGTGTTCGTCACCAGCCGGATCAAGGAGCTGCACGACGAGGGCGCGGACAACGAGACCGCGGTGGTCGACGGGCTCGGGCACACGGGACGCATCGTCAGCGCGGCGGCCTGCCTGCTGGCGGTGAGCTTCTTCGCCTTCGGGACGGCAGGCATCAGCTACATGCAGATGTTCGGTCTGGGCAGCGGACTGGCCATCCTCATCGACGCCGTCGCCGTCCGCGGCGTACTCGTGCCTGCCGCGATGCGCGTGCTCGGCCGCTCGGCCTGGTACGCGCCACCGCTCCTGCGCAGGGCGCACGACCGCTTCGGCCTCAGCGAGGGCGGCCACGAGCCGGCGCCCCGGGCGCGGCGGACGCACGAGAAGGACCCCACGGGAGTCTGATCCCGGCGACGGTGATCACCCCGGCGGGCGCCCGGTCCCGGCAGTGACAGTCGTGTCACTGCCGGGACCTTCGTCCTCCGCTTCCGCGTCCGCGGGGTGCGTGCGGGCAGCGGATGCGTACCCCGGGTGTCTGCAGGAACCTGGAAACATGACAGAACCGCTCGTGCCCCCCGGAGAGACCCCTCCCGTCGAAGGCTCCACGGCCGAGGCCCACGAGGAGCGCCCCGACGGCGGCATCTGGGAGCACCCCCGCGTCTGGACGTGGATCATCCTCATCGGCGCGGTGATCTTCGCTGCCTTCTTCGTCGCCCGCGCCGTGTCCCTGATGTGACCGGCTCCGTCCGTCAGCCGAAGTCGTCGGGGACGATGCGGAGCCGCTGTGCGATGCGCGCGAGTGCCTTCTGGTCGGTGGTGTTGAGCGAGTCGAGGACGACCCGGCGTACGGAGCGCAGGTGGGTGGGGGCTGCCTGGTGCACGGTGTCGAAGCCGGTGTCGGTGAGCTCGGCGAGCGTGTAGCGGCCGTCGGCCGGGTCGGGGGTCCGTACGATCCAGCCCCGCTGTTCACAGCGTTTGACGACGTTGGACAGGCGGGAGAGCGAGCCGCTGGCGAGGAAGGCCAGCTCTCCCATGCGCAGCTTGCGCTGCGGAGCCTCGGAGAGGTGGCTGAGTACGAGGTACTCGAACAGGGTGAGGCCGTGCTCCTGCCGCAGCGGTGACTCCAGCTTGCCGGGCAGCAGCAGGACGAGGGAGATCAGCCCCGTCCACGCCGCCTTCTCCTGCTCGTCGAGCCATCGCGGCTCCTGGTCGTCCTCGTGTTCTCCGGTGCCGCTCACGGGCCCTCCCGCCATCACTTTGCGCTTGAAGTCATCGCTTGCTAGTCTCACTTTACGCGTGAAGTCATGTCATGGGAAACGCGGCCCTACGGACAGGAAGCGGGATCATCATGAGCACCGTCACTTTCGGCGTCACCCCGGGCTTCGGCGAGAAGCTCCACGAGGCCCTCGGCTACAGCGGAGCCGTCCGCGTCGGCGACCGGGTGGAGATCTCCGGCCAGGCCGGGGTGGACGACGATCTGGTCATCCCCGACGCGCTGGAGGACGAGATCGTCCAGGCCTTCGACAACGTGGAGCGCACGCTCGCCACGGTGGGCGCGACGTGGAAGGACGTCATCCACGTCAACTCGTACCACAAGGTCGCGCCGGGGGACGACGTCATCGGCGACGACCACAACAGGGTGATGGCCGAGCAGTTCCGCCGTCGCCTCGGCGGCCGCGCGCCGATCTGGACCGAGACCGGCGTCACGGTCCTCGGCCTCGCCGCCATGCGTGTGGAGATCCGCGTCACCGCCGTCGTCGGATCCGGGAGCTGAACGGTGGGCCACCGCGTCAAGCGTGCTGCTCCGTGTAGTGCCTCCGGAGCAGATCCGTTCCCCAGTCGTGGCGGATGTGGCGCCAGACCGAGTGGGCGTGGTTGCCGTCGTCCTGGGTGTTGTCGTACTCGATGAGGAAATCCGGGGCCCGGACGCAGTAGTAGTGCCGGTCCCCGGGGGCGAGGCCGCCGGCCCAGGCGAAGGAGACCGACCCCAGTCCGTTGGTCACGGCGTCCGACCAGCACTCCCGCGCGTACGCCGCGGGCGCGCGGTCGAGGTAGCGGCGCACCAGGGACTCCAGGAGGCGCTGCTGACCTGGCGTCATGCGGTCGTGGGTCAGGCCGTCCGGCAGGACGGACGGATCGGCGAACGGATCGTCCCGGGTCAGGATGTCGTCCGGGGGTGTGGCGGCGAAGACCGCCTCGGCCCGCGCACCGCCGTCCAGGCCCGTGATCAGCTCTCTGGCCAGGTCCTCCTCCGGGCCCAGGAGCCGGAGACCGGCATGAGGGCCGCTGTCGACGCGGGCCGGTTCCGAGCCGACGAAGTGCGGCGTCACCCGGATCCCGGCCGCCGTGACCAGGACGTGCACCGCGAGGTGGTGGCCGTTCATCCGCCAGCCCCACGGTTCGTCGCCGCCCGGGTCGCCGAGCAGTCGCACCCAGTAGCGGTCCGCGCCCACGGACCCCTGCCGGGCGCGGCGATGCCGTTCCACCTCGATCGCCCCGCGCGCCAGCTCCGCTCCCGGCGCGCTGTGCGCCGTGGCCAGGAGCGCGTCGACCGCCTCGCGCTGCCGGGCGTCGAGCCCCTCGGTGGAGAGCCCGGGGCGCGGGCCCGGCAGGTACGTCCACTCACGCAGCTCCGGCGCGTCCAACCGGACGGGCCCCGAGCGCAGTTCACGCACCTGCTCCGGCTCCAGGGCGGCCAGCAGCGCACGAGCCGCCTCCCGCATCCCGGAGGCGATGTGCTTCGACGGAGTCTCGCCCACGCCTCTCCTCCCGCCTACGGCCACTCGGCCGGCGGCGGGTCTCATTCTGCGCGCGGAATCCCGTACCCGCATGGCTTCGCGGTCAGGCGGCGCTCGGCGTGCACGCGCTCGCCGTCGCCCTCGGACGGACCGGACGTTTCTGCCCGCACCTATTGCACATATATTGCAGTTGCGGACCATGTGCAGAAGGAGATGTGCCCGATGGGCGGACCAGTGGTACTCGGGATCGAGTCCTCGTGCGACGAGACCGGAGCCGGGATCGTCCAGGACGGAAGGCTGCTCGCCCACGTCGTGGCGTCGAGCATGGACGAGTACGCCCGCTTCGGCGGGGTCGTGCCCGAGATCGCCGCCCGGGCGCATCTCGAGGCGTTCACCCCGGTCGTGCGTGAGGCCCTCGACCGGGCAGGGCTCGGACTCGGCCGGATCGACGCCGTCGCCGTCACGACCGGCCCGGGGCTCTCCGGCGCCCTCCAGGTCGGCCTCGCCGGAGCCAAGTCGCTCGCCTACGGGGCGGGGGTGCCGCTGTACGGGGTGCATCACCTGGCCGGACACGTCGCCGCGGACACGCTGGAGCACGGGCCGCTGCCCACCCCGTGCGTCGTGCTGATCGTCTCCGGCGGACACACCTCGCTGCTCCTCGTACGGGACCTGGTACGTGAGCCGATCCTGCACCTCGGGGACACCCTCGACGACGCGGCGGGGGAGTGCTTCGACAAGGTCGCCCGCATCCTCGGCCTGCCCTATCCGGGCGGGCCCGCGATCGACCGCGCGGCACGGGAGGGCGACCCCCGCGCCGTCGACTTCCCCCGCCCCCTCACGCGCCCCGGCGACGACCCGTACGCCTTCTCCTTCTCGGGGCTCAAGACGGCCGCGGCCCGATGGGTCGAGAAGCAGCGGCTGCGCGGCGAGGAGGTGCCGGTGGCCGACGGTGCCGCCGCCCTGCAGGAGGCCGTCGCGGACGTGCTGACCCGCAAGGCGCTCGCCGCCTGCCGTGCCCACGACGTGCGGACACTGATCGTGGTCGGCGGCGTGGCCGCGAACTCCCGGGTCCGGGGCCTGGCCGAGGAACGCTGCGCCGCGGCCGGGATCGAGCTGCGAGTGCCGCCCATGACGCTGTGCACGGACAACGGCGCCATGATCGCGGCCGTCGGTGACCTCCTCGTCCGCGCCGGCGCCGAGCCCGCGCCACTGGAGGTGTCCATCGATCCGTCGGCGCCGCTGGAGTACGCCTCCCTGACGCCGCTCCCGGCCCTCTCGCCGCAGACCGCCTGATGCCGGCCGACGCCGCACCCGACACCCGGCCCGCCGCCCACCCGGCCGCGCCCCTTCCGACCCCTCGACCGGAGCAGTGAGACCCTTGCGTACCGCCGACATCCGCCAGCGCTTCCTCGACTTCTTCGCCGCGCGCGGCCACACCGTGGTGCCCAGCGCGCCGCTGCCCACCCCCGATCCGACGCTGCTGTTCGTCAACGCCGGCATGGTGCCGTTCAAGCCCTACCTGACCGGCGAACAGGCCGCGCCGTACCCCCGGGCCACGAGCGTGCAGAAGTGCATCCGCACGCTCGACATCGAAGAGGTCGGCAGGACCACCCGGCACGGCTCCTTCTTCCAGATGAACGGCAACTTCTCCTTCGGCGACTACTTCAAGGAGGAGGCCATCGCCCTCGCCTGGGAGCTGTCGACGCGGACGCCGGCCGAGGGCGGCTACGGGCTGGACCCGGAGAAGATCTGGGTGACCGTCCACCACTCCGACACCGACGCCCGCGCCATCTGGCGCGAGGCCGCGGGTCTGCCGGACGAGCGGATCGTCGCCCGGGGGGACGAGGACAACTTCTGGTCCATGGGCGTGCCCGGCCCCTGCGGCCCCTGCTCGGAGCTGTACTACGACCGGGGTCCGGCCCTCGGCCGCGAGGGCGGACCGGCGGTCGACGAGGACCGGTACATGGAGTTCTGGAACCTCGTCTTCATGCAGTACGAGCGCGGCGAGGGCACCGGCAAGTCCGGCTACCCGATCCTCGGCGAACTGCCCCGCCGCAACATCGACACCGGCATGGGCCTGGAGCGGATGGCCACCCTCCTCCAGGGCAAGGACAACCTGTACGAGATCGACGAGACCCGGCCCGTCCTCGACCGGGCCGCCGACCTGGCCGGCGTCCGCTACGGCGCCGGCCCGCAGGCGGACGTCCGCCTGCGCGTGGTCGCCGACCACGTCCGCACCGCCCTCATGCTGCTCGCCGACGGCACCACCCCCGGCAACGAGGGCCGCGGCTACGTCCTGCGCCGCATCCTGCGCCGCTCGGTCCGCTCCATGCGCCAGCTCGGCTTCCAGGATCCCGTCCTGCCCGAACTGCTGCCGGTCGCGCGCGACTGCATGGCCCCCTCCTACCCGGAGGTCACCGAAGCGTTCGCCCGGATCGCCGACCAGGCGTACGGGGAGGAGGACGCCTTCCGCACCACCCTCAAGCAGGGCACCACCGTCCTGGACACGGCCGTCACCAAGGTCAAGGAGGAAGGCGGCAATTCCCTGCCCGGCGCGCAGGCGTTCCTGCTCCACGACACCTACGGCTTCCCCATCGACCTCACCCTGGAGATGGCCGCCGAACAGGGAGTCGAGGTCGACCGCGACGGCTTCACCGCCCTGATGAACGAGCAGCGCGAGCGCGCCCGCGCCGACGCCCGGGCCCGCAAGTCCGGCGGCGCGGCCGACACCGCCGCACTCCGCGGCGTCCTGGACGCCCACGGGCCGACCGACTGGCGGGCCTGGGACACCCTGTCGACCGAGTCCACCGTCCTCGCCGTTCTGGGCGCGAACGGGACCACCCCGGTGGCCCGGGAGGGCGAGCTCGCCACCGTCGTCCTCGACCGCTCCCCGTTCTACGCCGAGTCCGGCGGCCAGGACAGCGACGCCGGGCGGATCTCCGGCGCCTCCGGCGAGGCCGAGGTCATCGACGTCCAGCGCCCCCTGCCCGGCCTGGTCGTCCACCGCGTCCGCGTCACGGCGGGTGAACTGGCCACCGGAGACGCGGTCGTGGCCGCCGTCGACGCCGAGTGGCGGCTCGGCGCCCGCCAGGCCCACTCCGGCACCCACGTCCTGCACGCCGCGCTGCGCGAGATCCTCGGCCCGAACGCCCTGCAGTCCGGCTCCTACAACCGTCCCGGTCACCTCCGCCTCGACTTCCCCTGGCGCGGCGCCCTCTCCCCGGCCGTCCGCGGCGAGATCGAGGAGGCCGCCAACCGCGCCCTGCGCCGCGACCTCGCGGTGGACGTCCGCTGGATGACCCTCCCCGAGGCCAGGGAACTCGGCGCGCTCGCCCTGTTCGACGAGACGTACGGCGAGCAGGTCCGCGTCGTCGAGATCGGCGGCGCCTGGTCGCGCGAGCTGTGCGGCGGCACCCACGTCGAGCACGCCGCGCAGATCGGCACCGTCGCCCTCACCGGCGAGTCCTCCGTCGGCGCCGGAATGCGCCGGCTGGAGGCCGCGGTCGGCATCGAGGGCTTCGGCTACCTCGCGCGCGAACGCGACCTGGTGAGCCGCATCGCGGAACAGCTGAACGCACCCCGCGCCGAACTCCCCGACCGGATCGCCGCCCTGCTGGACCGGCTCAAGGCCGCCGACCGGGAGAACGCCCGCCTGAAGAGCCGGGCCACCACGGCCCGTGCCGGCGAACTCGCCGGGCAGGCCGTCGACACCGGCGGCACACTCGTCGTCACCACCATCGCCGAGGGCGGCGCCGACGAGGCCCGCGCCCTGGCCATGGCGGTACGCGACCGCCTGCCCACCAACACGCCCGGAGCCGTCGCCGTGGGAACGGGCCAGGGCGCGGTGGTCGTGGCCCTCAACAAGAAGGCCCGGGAGGCCGGGCTGAACGCGGCCACGCTGGTCAAGGCGCTTCTCGACGGCCGTGGTGGCGGCTCCCCCGAACTCGCCCAGGGCGGCGGCCTGCCCGCCGACCGGGTCACCGGCGTCCTCGCCACCCTTCCCCGGCTCGTCGCCGGACACTGACACCGGGGGAGGGCCCGGCCCGGCACAGTGCCGGGCCCCTCCCGGCACCTGCCGAAGCGGGTGAGCGCCGAGCCGGACCGGATGTCAGTGCTCCCGGCCATACTCGTGCCGCGGCGCCACCCGGGCACCGCGGCACGAGGGGAGCGACATGGCTGAGGTGCTGGTCTTCCACCACGGACACGGGCTGACCACCGGCGTCCGCGAGTTCGCGGAGCGGTTGCGGCGCGCCGGACACACCGTCCACGCCCCGGACCTGTACGAGGGACAGGTGTTCGACACCCTCGAGGAGGGCATCGCCTACGCCGGGAACACCGGCTTCGGCACGATCACCGCTCGCGGAATCGCCGCCGCCGAGCAGCTGCCGCCGGAGCTGGTCCATGTCGGGTTCTCACTCGGCGTCCTGCCGGCCCAGAAGCTGACCCAGACCCGCCCCGGCGCGAAGGGCGCGGTGCTGCTCGAGTCGTGCGTCCCGGTCACCGAGTTCGGCGGCGCCTGGCCCCGGGACGTCCCGGTCCAGGTCCACGGCATGGACGCGGATCCCTACTTCGCCGGGGAGGGCGACGTGGACGCCGCCCGCGCGCTCGTGGAGACGGCGACGGACGGCGAGCTGTTCCTCTATCCGGGCGACCGGCACCTGTTCACCGACAGCAGCCTGCCCTCCTACGACGAACGGGCCGCGGAGCAGGTCACCCACCGGGTGCTCGGCTTCCTCGACCGCCTCAAGTAGGAGGCGTGGCGACCACCCCTCGAGCCGGGACGACATCGACGTGATGTTCGATAAGCGCTTTCCGCACACCCCGCTCACAGTGATCATTGATCGCATGAACCGCCCTGCGCCCATCAGTCGCCTTTCCCTGAGGCACGCGATACCGCATCCCCTCGCGATCGAGCAGTGGGCGGAGGTGCGCCCGCTGATCGACGGCCGGGACGTGCTGGCAGCGATCCATCCCGCAGGGGTGTCGAGCTGCTCACGCCGTGAGTGGTTCGGGCCGGCCGAGGAGTGGCCACTGGCGGCGCTGGAGGAGCCTCGCCGGATCGAGCTGTCCAACAACGACTGCTGCACGGGCTGTTGCGGGGGAGTCTTCGTCACCATCCACCGCCAGGGTGACCTGGTGGTGTGGTCGGCCTGGCAGAACACCCATGACATCCGGGTGCCGGTGCCCGCGGATGTCCGTTTCGACGCGGCTCAGTACGACGCCGAATTGGCGCGCGCCGTTGCCGACACCAGTTGGGAGGAGCCCGTGGACACGGTCGCGCGCCTGCTGACCCGGGAGTTCGGGAAGAGCGGATGGTTCGAACGCTGGGACTGCGCGGTGGAACGGGTGGAGCCCCGGCGGGAGGTGCCCGAAGGGGTGGAGGTGTACTTCGGGCGTCGCCGGGATGCCGGGGCGTACCGCGCTGAATTCGCCTTCGACCTGCCTGTCACGCGGCACGAACCGGCGGGGGAACAGGCCCGGCGATTCATCGGTCTGATCACCGCCGATGACCCCCGCGAGACCGCCGAACCTCTGTAGGGCGGAGCGGCCTCGGACGGGCCGGACGCCGGCGGCCGATCGATGAGTTCCGGGCCCTGCCGGAGTCATGGTTCGCAGGACCGCCGGCAGACTTGCGCGCCCGTACCGAAGGAGAGGCATGGCAAAGCTCATCTACTCGATGGTCACCTCGCTCGACGGCTACGCCGAGGCGGCCGAGGGCGACCTCGGCACCGGGGCCGAGGACCCGGAGGTGCACACCTTCATCAACGACCTCTTCCGCCCCGTCGGCACCTACCTCTACGGCCGGCGGATGTACGAGACCATGGTCTATTGGGAGACCGCGCACACCGAGCCCGGCCAGCCGCCGCACATCCTGCAGTACGCCCGCGACTGGCAGGCCGCCGAGAAGGTCGTGTACTCCACGACGCTCGAGTCGGTGTCCAGCGCGAAGACAAGAATCGAGCGGACCTTCGACCCGGAGGCGGTGCGCCGGCTCAAGGCCGAGGCCGAGGCCGACCTCACCGTCGACGGCCCCAACCTCGCGGCCCAGGCGATCGCGGCCGGTCTGGTGGACGAGTACCACCTGTTCGTCACCACCAGCGTGGTCGGCGGCGGCAAGCGGTTCTTCCCGGACGGCGTGCGCCTCGATCTGGAAATGGTCGAGCAGCGTGCCTTCGACAGCGGACTGATCTACGCGCGCTACCGGACCCGCTGAACCGCACCGGCAGGGCGCCGTGGCCGTTCTGCGGCAGGTCGGGCGGTCGTACGATCCGCCGGTGCCGCGGTCTGACCCGGTGCCCTGCCTACCGCCAGGCGTGGGCGCCCACGAGTTCCTCGGAGACCTGCCAGTCACACCGACTGCTCGTCTACACGGCGGTCCCGGGCAGCGAGAGCCACGACCGGCTGCGTCTCCTCGCGGTTCATCGGGCCGCAGGCGCGGGCACTGCGCTGATCAGGGCCCGGCCCGCGTCGACCGCCGTGCCGACGGTCACCGTCACCGTCACAGGAACCGGCGGATGGGCTGGACGGCTGCCTCGCGGGCGCGCTGGAGCACCGAACGCCGCTTCCAGGCACCCTTGCGGATCGGCTCGGCCGCCGCCTTGTCGGCGTCGAAGTGGGCGTCCAGGGTGGCGGTGAACTCCTCGTCCAGGACGGCCAGCATGACTTCCTCGTCGTGGTCGAGGGAGCGCCGGTTGAAGTTGGTCGACCCGACGAGGGCCGCCGTACGGTCCACGGTGATCACCTTGGCGTGCATCATGGTCGGCTGGTACTCGTAGACCCTCACCCCGCAGGCGAGGAGATCGTCGTAGTAGTGCTGTCCGGCCAGCCGGCAGACGCGCTTGTCGGTGTGCGGGCCGGGCAGCAGGATCTCCACCTCCACGCCGCGCCGTGCGGCGGCGCACAGGAGTTCGATGAAGTAGCGGTCCGGCGAGAAGTAGGCGGTGGTCAGCCGGAAACGCTCCTCGGCGGACTCGATCATGACCCGGATCAGGGTCTGCATGTCCTGCCAGCCGAAGCTGGCCGAGCCGCGCACCACCTGCACCACCGCGTCGCCGTGGGGGTGGTGGGGGGTGAAGCGGTCGCGGTCGTCGAAGAGCTCGTCGTGGCACTCGGCCCAGTTCTGCGCGAACGCGGCCGCGATGCCGTCCACGGCCGGTCCCCGCACCTGGACGTGGGTGTCCCGCCACTCGCCGGGGTTGCGGGCGTCGCCGCACCACTCCTCGGCGATTCCCACGCCGCCGGTGAAGGCCACCTGCTCGTCCACGACCAGGACCTTGCGGTGGCAGCGGTGGTTCTGCTTGAGCGGCGACAGGTGTGCGGGCTTGCGGAACCATGCCACCTGGACGCCGACCCGGTCCATCTCGGCGAGCAGGTCGGTGTCGATGAGCCGGCTGCCGAAGCCGTCGAGGAGTAGCCGCACGCGCACCCCGGCCCGGGCCCGCTCCGCAAGGGCGTGCGCGAATTCGCGCGCGATCTCGCCCTTCCAGTACACGAACGTCATCATGTCCACGGTGTGCTCGGCGGAGCGGATGGCGTCGAGCATGGCCGGGAAGATCTCGTCCCCGTTGCGCAGCGGAAGCAGCGCGTTGCCCTCGGTCGCCGCGATGCCTATCAGGCGCTCCAGGCGGCGCCGTATCCGCATGGCCCGTTCCGTCACCGCACCGTCGTCCGCCGCGCGGGCGGCGGCCGACGGGACCTCCTGGACACTCGTCATCCCTGTTTCCTTTCGAAGCGCGCAAGGGGAAGCGACAGTTCCCGGTGAACCCGCCCCTGAGCCGTCGGCCGACGCCGACGACGCTGCTTCTGCCCTGTCCGCCGCCGTGCATGCGCGCCGTCCCGTGAGGCGTCGCTGCCGGCCGGGCCGCCGGAATAATCGGAGGCGTGGTGGCCGCGGCACGGCTAGCATCCGCAGCCGGGCTCCCCCCCCCCGCCGACCGCCGCCGACCGATCAAGGAAACGCCCATGTCGCGCCGCCCGACCGTTTCGATCGCGGAGTTCTCCGTCTCCGGCCCCGAGGCAGGCCCCTACGGAATCACCGCCGGACCCGACGGCGCGGTGTGGTTCACCATGGTCCACCACGGGCGGATCGGGCGCGTCACCCCCGACGGCGCCACCGACTCCCACGCCCTGGAACCCGCCTCCGGCGGACCGTCGACCATCACGGCGGGGCCCGACGGCGCGCTGTGGTTCACCGAGTTCCGCGGCCACCGGATCGGCCGCATCACCACGGCCGGCGAGGTCACGTCGTTCCCGCTGCCCACGCCGGACGCCGGGCCGTTCGGGATCGTGGCGGGCCCGGACGACGCGCTGTGGTTCACGGAGGCGAGCGCCGACCGCATCGGCCGCGTCACGACCGGCGGTCGGGTCAGCGAGTTTTCCCTCCCCGTCTCGGGTGCTTTCCCCTCGGGTATCGCCGTCGGCCGGGACGACCGGCTGTGGTTCACGATGAACCAGGCGAACGCGATCGGTGCCATCGCTCTCGACGGCGCCGTCGACGTCCATCCGCTGCCGACTCCGGGCGCCGCCCCCGTCGGCATCGCGGCCGGGGCCGACGGCGCCATGTGGTTCGTCGAGATCGGCGCCGGGCGGATCGGGCGGATCACCCCGGACGGCGCGATCGACGAGTTCGCCCTGCCCGACCGCGAGTCCCGGCCGCACGCCATCGCCGCCGGCCCCGACGACAGTTGCTGGTTCACCGAGTGGGGAGCCAACCGGGTCGGGCGGATCACCCCCGACGGCGAGATCGACGAGTACGACCTCCCCACCCCGGCCTCGGAACCCCACGGCATCGTCCAGGGACCGGACGGCGCGATCTGGACCGCCCTGGAGAACGGGACGATCGCCCGCCTGACGGCACTCTGACCGAAGGGCCGGTTCAGCGCCGGGCCGTCAACCCGTCCACCAGGGCCCGGAGGCCGTCCGGATAGGTGTCCTCGGCGGTCAGTGACGCCCAGCGGCCGGCGACCTCGGTCAAGCGGGGCAGTTCGTCCGCGTCGAGGCCGTCGAAGACCTGCTCCCGGTATGTCGGACGGCCGTCGCCCGTGCGTCGCCGGGCCGCCGTCGTCCGGACCACGATCTCTCCCGTGGTGTAGTACCAGATCGCCCGGTAGCCGTGCACGGCCCGCTCGGGAGACAGGCCGCAGGCCACGAGCCCGTCCACGATCTGCTCCACGAACCACAGCGCGGAGGTGGACAGCAGGTCGTCGGCGGTCAGTACCTCCACGATCCAGGGGCAGGCGGCGAGCGCCTCGTGGATCGCGGCGGCGCAGGCGACGACGCGCTCGCGGGGCTCGGCGGGCAGCTCGGGCCGGTGCAGCGTCCGCGCGGCGTAGTCGTCCAGGAGCAGGACGAGCAGCTCTTCCTTGTTGCGTACGTGGTGGTAGAGCGCCATCGGTGTACTGCCGATCTCGGTGGCCAGCCGGCGCATGGTCAGCCGGTCCACGCCGTCGGCGTCCACGATCCGGCGGGCCGCGGCGACGACCTCCTCCCGGGAGATACGGGGTGGCCGGCCTGGGGTTTTGCGCGGTGCGGACGGTTGCGGCATGCCCTCATCATCCCTCAGGTGTCGACAGCGACTGCCGTCCGCTATAGTTTTCTTACATGTATAGAAACTCGAGAGGTCATCCCGGGAGGATCCTGGCGGCGGTGGCCGTGGCCCAGTTCGCGGTCGCCCTGGACCTGTCCGTGGTCAACGTCGCGCTGCCCGCCATGCGCGGCGCGCTGGGCTTCGCGCCGCTCGGACTGTCCTGGGTCGTGCACGCCTACGCGCTGACGCTCGGCGGGTTCCTTCTGCTGGGCGGCCGCGCCGCCGACCTGTTCGGCCGACGCCGGCTCTTCGTGCTGGGCCTGGCCGTCTTCGGACTGTGCTCGCTGGCGGGCGGGGTGGCCCAGGCACCCTGGCAGTTGATCGCCGCGCGCGCCGGTCAGGGACTGGGCGCCGCCGCGGCCGCCCCCGCCGCCCTGGCGATGCTGACCACCACGTTCGCCGAAGGCCCGCGCCGGGTGCGCGCGCTGGGAGTGTGGAGCGCGGTGAACGCCGCGGGCGGCGCACTGGGCGTGCTGGTGGGCGGCTTGCTCACGGAGTACGCGGGCTGGCGCTGGGTGATGCTGGTCAACCTGCCGATCGTGGCCGTGGCCCTCGCGCTGGTTCCCGCCGGAGTCCCGGCCGACGCGCGGCCCGCCCGTCGCGACAGGCTCGATGTGCTCGGCGCCGTCCTCGCCACCTGCGGAGTGACGCTGCTGGTGCTCGGTGTCGTCCGCACCGACGCCGAGGGGTGGGGAGCACCCGTCACCTGGGTGATGCTCGTCGCCGGGGCCGCACTCCTGGCCGCCTTCGTCCGCACCGAGGGCCGGACGTCCGCACCGCTGCTCCGCCTCGGTCTGCTGCGCGGCCGCTGGGTCGCCGGCGCCAACGTGCTGGTGTTCTTCTCCACGGCCGGTCAGTTCGCGGCGTTCTACTTCGTGTCCCTGTACATGCAGCAGGTCCTGGGCATGGGCGCCGCGGCCACCGGCGCCGCGTTCGTCCCCTTCTCCGTGAGCCTGGTCGCGGGCACCCTGGTCGCGACCCGGATCACCTCCGCGCGCACCCCACGGACGTCCCTGGTGCCCGGCTCCCTGCTGGCCGCCGCCGGGCTGGCCTGGTTCGCGTTCATCAGCCCCGACGGCGGCTTCCTCACCGACGTGCTCGGTCCCTGCCTCGTCACCGGGTTCGGCGTCGGTCTGGTCATCGCCCCCATCGTCGCCGCCGCGACGACCGGGGTGGCCCCGCACGAGGCCGGCATGGCCTCCGGTCTCATGAACAGCTCCCGCCAGCTCGGTGGCTGCATCGGGCTGGCGGTCCTGGCCACCCTCGCCCAGCACCGCACCGGCACGGCGACCGGACTCACCGCGCTCAACGACGGCTACGCGCTCGGCCTGGCAGGCGCCGCACTTCTCTTCCTGATCGCGGCCGTCGTGGCGATCCGCGTGCTGCCCGGCGGCCGCGCGGCGCCACCCGGCCCGCGCTCCGAGCCCACCGCGGCGAACGAGGCGGAGCGCGCGGTGAAGAACAGCACCGAGGCACCGAGCCGACGCACCGCGTCGAAGCACCGCACCGATGACGAAGCCGATGACGAACTGGAAGGAACCCCATCATGACCACGACGGCCCTCTCACCCCTCGACCTGTTCACCTCCGCCCTGCACATCGGCCCCGGCGGCGAGGTCCGAGCCGGTGAGCGGCGGATGGCGAGCGGCGGGGCCGGCGCCTGGCAGGTCGCCACGTTCCACGTGGAGAGCGACGCCGACGTGCACGCAGACCACTGGGAGATGCATCCGGAGGCCGACGAGGCGGTGTGCTGCCTGGCCGGCGGTGTCCGCCTCCACCTGCGGCCCACCGGGCCGGAGGCCGTCGAGGAGACGGTCCGGCTGCGGCCGGGCACCGCCGTGATCGTCCCGCGGGGACACTGGCACCGCCTCGAACTGGACGCCCCCAGTGACCTGATGTCCATCACGCTGCGCGCCGGCACCCGCCTGGAGAAGCGCACCGGCCCCGCCGGTGACCCGCCGGTCCACTGAGCCCGTGCCACGCGTCGCGCCGCCCGCGCCGATGACTTTCCGGCCCGCCGCCGGTCAGTACTCCTACGTACACGTGCGGCAAGGAGGAGAGACCCATGTCAAGCCTCATGGTGGACTTCATCATCTCGCTCGACGGCTACGGGGCCGCGGAGGGATGGCCGGGCTTCTGGGGCATGGAGGGGCCCGAGTACCTCGCCTGGCTGGAGGAGGACTCGCGGAAGGAGTACACGACCCTCATGGGCGCCACGACGTACCGGCTCATGTCGGGGTTCGCCGCCCAGATGCCCGACGACCCGGGGATGGCGCTCCTGGCCGCGTCGCCCAAGGTGGTGTTCTCCTCGACCCTGGAGGCGCCGCTGTCGTGGACCGCTTCGGAGCTGAACCGGGAGGAGCCCGTGGCTGCCGTACGGGAGATGAAGCGGGACGGGCGCCCGCTGCGCACCCTCGGCAGCCTCACCCTGTGCCGGTCGCTCATCGCGGCGGGCGTGGTCGACCGCTTCCGGGTGGTCGTCTTCCCGGTCATCACCGGCGCCACCGGGAAGGACCGCATCTTCGACGGCTACCCCGACCTCGCCCTCGACATGGTCGAACACCGCACGTTCGACGGCGGGCTCCAGTTGCTGGAGTACGTCCCCAGGGTGCTCGACGGGCCGCCCGGCGCCGGCGACTAGGACGGGCCCGTGCCGAGCGCGAGCATCGCCCCGGCGACCTCGTCGGCCGCCTTGCCGGGGATCGCGGTTGCCGCGTCCTCCAGGACGAGCAGCCGGGCGCCGGGGATCTCGCGCGCGATCGCCTCGGCGTTGCCGACCGGGAAGAACGGGTCGCGGCGGCCGTGGACGACGAGCGTGGGGATCGCGATCCCGGGCAGCCGCTCCCGCCAGCGGGGCGCGCAGTCGAGCGCGGAGAAGACCATGCCGAGTTGGTTGGCCAGCTGCACGGGAGGTGCGGTGCCGGGCGTGCGGTCCCAGACGCGCGCGGCCGTCGTGCGCGCGGCGTCGGGGTCGTCGCCGAGGATCGCCGCACCGGCGGCGGCGAACTCCGCCACCGCCTCCCGGTCGGTCCAGTCCGGCATGGGATGCGCGAACAGGCGGCTCATCGTCGCCGCGTCGTGGTCGGGGAGGTCGTCGTCGGGCGGGCCGGGGGCGACCGCGCGGGTGCCGGCCAACGTGAGTGCGGAGAACGCCTGCGGATGATCGAGGGCGGCCACCTGGGCGACCATCCCGCCGACGCCGATTCCCGCGAGGTGCGCGGGCTCGCCGCCCAGGGCGTGCGCGAGCGCCGCCGCGTCCGAGGCGAGGTCCCGCAGGGTGTAGGCGGGCGCCTGCGGATCCGCCGTCGTCGACTCGCCGCTGTCGCGCAGGTCGTAGCGCACCACGTGCCGACCGCCGGCGGCCAGCCGCTCGCAGAGCGCGTCGGGCCAGGACAGCATCGTCGTCCCGCCTGCGAGCAGCACGAGGGGCGCGTCGTCGTCACCGAACGACTCGACGCCCAGGGTCACCCCGTTGGCGTTGACGGTACTCATCGGACCACCGTATCGGGCGCCGAGCGAACCGGCCGGTCCGACGGGCGAGGGCGGGGGAGGGGTCGGCACGCCCACGTCTCCCTGCGCAGGCCGGGGGAGGCCATAATCCGTGCGTGACTCTCACGCCGCGACGCCTCGCCCTGGCCACTCTGGACCGGCAACTCCTGCTCGAACGCGAGCGCCTGGACGTGGCGGAGGCGGTGCGCCGGGTCTGCGCGCTGCAGGCGCAGTCACCGGCGTCGCCGTACCTGGCGCTGTGGAACCGGGTGCGGGACTTCGCGCCGGAGGACCTCGACGCGGCGTTCGCGGAGCGCCGGATCGTCAAGGCGAGCCTGATGCGGATCACCCTGCACGCCGTGCACGCCGAGGACTACGCGCCCTACCGCGCGGCCATGCTGAGCACCCTGCGCGCCTCCCGGCTGTACGACCGCCGTTTCACCTCGACATCGCTGACCCCCGCCGACGCCGACGGTCTGCTCCCGGAACTCGCCGGGTTCCTCGACCGGCCCCGTACCGGCGCCGAGGTGGAGAAGGAGGTCACCGCGCGCTTCGGCGAGGACGCGCACCGCGTGTGGTGGGCGCTGCGCACCTACGCGCCGATACATCACGGGCCGACCGGCGGGCCCTGGTCGTTCACCGCGCGCAACGCCTACCTGGCCGCCCCGGCGGACGCCGAGAACGGCCCGGGGGTGGCGGCCGCGGGGGTGCGGCGGCTGCTGCTCTCCTACCTGCGGGCGTTCGGGCCCGCCACGGCCCAGGACTTCGCCCGCTTCACTCTGCTGACACGCGGCGCCGTCGACGGGGCGCTGCACGAACTCGGCGACCGGGTGGTGCCGGTGGCGGGCCGGGGCCGCGCCGCCCTGTTCGACCTGACGGACGCCACCGTGCCGGCCGAGGACACCGAGGCCCCGCCCCGGCTGCTGCCGATGTGGGACAGCACCCTGCTCGCGCATGTCGTACCGGGACGGTTCCTGCCTCCCGAGTACCGCCCGGCGGTCGTCCGCCGCAACGGTGACGTGCTGCCCTGCCTGCTGGTCGACGGCCGGGTCGCCGGGGTGTGGCGCGCGGTAGACGGAGGACTGGAGCTGACCGCCTTCCACAAACTCGGCAAGGCCGCGTGGCGCGCGGTGACCGAGGAGGCGGAGAAGCTTTCGGCGCTGCTCGCCGACCGCGATCCGGCCGTGTACCGGCGCTACGGACACTGGTGGGAAAAGGGGCTCCCGGGTGCCGAGCACGTGACCGTGAAGGGCTGATCCCGGGCGGGGTCGGATTTCACGGGAACCAGGTAAAATTACTCCAAAGGCGCCTTTGTGGTGCCTTGATCATTACTTGATCAACAGACCGCTCTTTTCGCGTCGTCCGGGAGGGGTCGCCATGGATCCGTGGCTGATCTGGTTGATCGTTTCGGCGGTCCTGATCGTGGCGGAGATCTTCACTCTTACCGCCGCGCTCGGAATGCTGGGTGCGGCCGCGCTGATCACGGCGGGATCCGCCGCCGCCGGCCTTTCGCCGCCTTTCCAGTTCCTGCTGTTCACCGTCGTCGCCACGGTCACCCTGCTGTTCGTGCGCCCCGTCGCCGTACGCCATCTCCTGCAGCCCCAGACCGAGCGGTTCGGCGTGGAGGCGCTGGTCGGCAAGGCGGCGTACGTCGTCTCCGAGGTGACGGGCATGGAGGGCAGGGTCCGTATCGGTGGTGAGGAATGGAGCGCCCGTTCCTACGACGAGACGCTGGTGATACCCCGCGGGGCGACCGTCGACGTACTGGAGATCAGCGGCACCACCGCATTCGTCTATCCCCGGGAGTGACCATGGAAGTCTCGGCTTTCCTGATCGCCGGTGTGATCGTCGCGCTTCTCGCGGTATTCACCGTGGTGCGGGCGGTTCGCATCGTGCCCCAGGCTCGTGCCCGCAATGTCGAACGGCTCGGCCGCTACCATCGCACGCTGAAACCGGGGCTCAACCTCGTCATCCCCTACATCGACCGGGTCTATCCGGTGATAGACCTGCGCGAACAGGTCGTCTCCTTCAAGCCCCAGCCGGTCATCACCGAGGACAACCTGGTCGTCGAGATCGACACCGTCCTGTATTTCCAGGTGACCGATCCACGCGCGGCCTTCTACGAGATAGCGAATTTCCTCCAGGCGGTCGAGCAGCTCACCGTCACCACCCTGCGCAACGTCGTGGGTTCGATGGACCTGGAGAAGACCCTCACCTCGCGCGACACCATCAACAGCCAGCTCCGCGGCGTACTGGACGAGGCCACCGGTAAATGGGGGCTGCGCGTGAACCGGGTGGAGATCAAGGCCATCGACCCGCCTCAGTCCATCAAGGACGCGATGCAGAAGCAGATGCGGGCCGAGCGCGACAAGCGGGCCGCGATCCTCGGCGCGGAGGGCCAGCGCCAGTCGCAGATCCTCACCGCCGAGGGCGACAAGCAGGCCGCCGTACTGCGCGCGGAGGGCAACCGCACCGCCGAGATCCTCAAGGCCGAGGGGCAGTCCCGGGCCATCGACGAGGTCTTCCAGGCCGTGCACCGCAACGACCCCGACCCCAAGCTCCTGGCCTACCAGTACCTCCAGGTGCTGCCGCAGCTCGCCCAGGGTTCGGGCAGTACCTTCTGGGTCATCCCCAGCGAGGTCACCTCCGCGCTCCAGGGCGTCTCCCGCGCCTTCACCGAAGCGCTGCCCCAGTCACCCGCCACCCGCGACAGCCGCTCCGACGACGGCGCCGCCCAGGCCGCCAACGACACGGCCCAGGCAGCCGAGGCCGCCGCCGAGGCCCTCGCCGACGCCGCCCGGGCCGACCGGGTGACCTCCGAGGCGATGCGCGCCACCCCCGTGACCGAGGACCGATGAGTACCCCGCCCGTCCATGCGAGGCCCCCATGTTCGATGTGCCCTTCTGGCTCTGGATAGCCTTCGCCGCCACCGTCGTCGTGTCACTCGCCGTCGACCTCCTGGCCCACCGCAGCGCACACGTCATCGGATTCAAGGAGGCGGCCGCCTGGAGCGGCCTGTGGGTGGGCCTGGCGCTCGTCTTCGGGGCGGTCGTCTTCCTCGTCCTCGGCCCGACCGCGGGCACGGAGTACACCACGGCGTGGCTGCTGGAGAAGAGTCTCTCGGTCGACAACCTCTTCGTCTTCGCCCTGATCTTCGCCTACTTCAAGGTGCCACGCGCCTACCAGCACCGCGTCCTCTTCTTCGGCGTCATCGGCGCGCTGGTGTTCCGTGGCGTCTTCCTCGCCGCGGGCGTGGCCGTGGTCAACCGCTTCACCGCCGTGCTGTTCGCCTTCGCGGCCATCCTCTTCTGGAGCGTCTACAAGATCCTCAAGGGCGAGGAGGAGAGCTTCGACCCCGGCAAGAGCTTCGCCGTCCGGCTGCTGCGCAAGATCATCCCGGTGCGGGACACCTACGCGGGTCCGAAGTTCTTCGTGAAGGAGGCCGGCAAGCACGTGGCGACGCCGCTGCTCGCCGTCGTCGCGGCGATCGAGGCGGCGGACCTGATCTTCGCCGTGGACAGTGTGCCCGCGGTGCTCGCGGTCAGTGACGACACCTTCATCGTCTACACCAGCAACGCCTTCGCCATCCTCGGCCTGCGTGCCCTGTACTTCATGCTCTCCGGGCTGCTCGACCGCTTCCACTACCTGAGCAAGGGACTGGCGATCATCCTGGGGTTCATCGGCCTCAAGCTCATCCTCCAGGCGACCCACAAGACAGTCAGCCCCTCCGTACCGGAGATCCCGTCGCCCGTGAGCCTGGCGGTCATCGTCGTGGTGCTGGCGGCATCGGTCATCCTGAGCCTGCGGCGCCCACCCGACACGGACGACGGGGACACGGGCGGACCCGGTGAGGAAGTCCTGACCTCACCCGAACATAAGAACGTAAAATAGGGGTAAAGTCCTTCCGAAGCCCCCTAAGTTCCCCAAGTCCCCCCAATCCGTTCCCAGTGCGGACGTGAGAACCATGAGCAGTCACACGCAGCAGACGAAACAGACCCGCACCGCACCCCGGCAGGCCGACTCGCAGCGTCACGACGTCTGCCCCACCTGCGGTCACTCCGTCCCGGCGGAGATCACCCGACACAAGACCCTCGGGATCTACGTCCCGGTCTGGGGGCCGGGCACCTGCCACAACCCCGACTGCGGCACCGACGCGGCCGGCCCCCGCCACTGACACTGCTCCGCCACCGGCACGCGGCGCCGAGGGGCCCGGCGCCCGCCCGGGCTCAGCCGACGGCGGGCCCCGTGACGGGCCTGCCCTCGGCGTCGTAGGGCCAGACGTTGGTGCGGCAGCCGTGCAGCCCCTTGATCTGCTGCATCATCACCGGCGCCGGCCGCCCCGCCCCGGGGCACCCCTCGTGGCCGTGGCCCAGGAAGTGCCCGACCTCGTGGTTGACGATGAGCGCCCGGTACGACGTCACGTCGTCCGCGTAGTACCGCGTGGCCAGCAGCCACCGCTTGAGGTTGACCATGACGTCCTGACCGACGTTGCAGTTGACCTCGCCCCCGGTGTCCAGGCCGCACCGGCCGCAGATCGTGTCCACCGTCCCCGCCGTGGCGAGCCGAACCCGGAAGTCGGAGGCGCCGCCCGGCACCCGCCGGAACCCCACGATTCCGTCCGCCGTCCAGCCCCGCTCGTCGGCGAGGATCCGCTCGACCTCGGCCGCGACGTCCCCGGCCCGTATCCCTATGCCGTCTTCTACCTGGACC
This sequence comes from Streptomyces sp. NPDC048171, assembly GCF_043202655.1. NCBI lineage: Bacteria > Bacillati > Actinomycetota > Actinomycetes > Kitasatosporales > Streptomycetaceae > Streptomyces > Streptomyces sp. NPDC048171. Next base: position 343,372 of record NZ_JBIDAU010000007.1, on the reverse strand, counting down.
ATGTACGTCAGCGTCCGTCCGCTCCCGCCGACCCGTTCACCGCCGCCGCCCGCGGTGGCGAACGTTCCCGGTCCGGACGACGGGATCGAGGCGGGGTCGAGGTCCTTCTCCGTCCCCTCCGTTCCGTCGGCCTTCTCCGTCGCCTCCGCCTTCTCCGTCTCGACGGCGTCGCGCGGCCCGGGCCGGGCGGACGCGGTGGGCGACGCGGAAGGGGCCGGCAGGCCCGCCGGGCCGGTGGCGCCCGCGGAGCGGTCCGCGGCTGCTTCCCCGCCCTCCCGCAGGGCGAGACCGCCCGCGAGCACCAGCACCGCCCCTGCCGCGAGCCCAGGCCACAGCAGACGCGACCGGACGCCCCGGCGGCGGCGCGCGCCGCCGCCACGGCGGCCGCGGGACCCGCGGCCGTGCCGCCGGTCCGTCGCGGAGGAAGACGAAGGGGTCGATCGGCGCTCGTTCATGATCACGAAGCGTGCCGCGACGGTGTGATCGCCCGTGGACCGCTGTTGGACCGCTGTGTAACAGCCGTCACCCGCGCGGGGAAGCCCGCCCTTTCATACGCATACTGAGACCCATGCCACGGGTCCTGATCATCGAAGACGACCGCGCCGTCCGCGACGGCCTGCGCCTCGCCCTGCGCCGCCAGGGGCACGAGGTCGCCGCCGCCGCGACGGGCGAGGAAGGGCTGGAGCTGCTGCGGTCGTTCCGGCCCGACGCCGTCGTACTCGACCTGATGCTGCCGGGCATGTCGGGCCTGGAGGTGTGCCGCCGCGCACGCGCCCACGACCAGGTGCCGATCATCATGGCCACCGCCCGCGGCGACGACACGGACATCGTCGTCGGCCTGGAGGCCGGAGCCGACGACTACGTGGTCAAGCCGGTCCGCGCCCGGGTCCTGGACGCACGCATCCGCGCGGTGCTGCGCCGCGCCGGCGGCACCTCGGACGACCAGGGCACCCCGCGCCCGGAACACCACGGCGACCTGGTCATCGACCGCGCCGGACTGACCGTCACCCACCAGGGCCGGCCCGTCGCCCTCGGCCCCTCGGAACTGCGGCTGCTCCTCACACTGTCCGCGTCGGCGGGCCAGGTGTTCAGCCGCCAACAGCTCCTGGAAGCCGTGTGGGAGCACAGCTACCACGGAGACGCCCGCCTCGTGGACGCCTGCGTCAAGCGACTGCGGGCCAAGATCGGCGAGCCCGCGGGGAGCCCCCGCCACGTCCACACCGTCCGCGGCTTCGGCTACCGGTTCGGGGCCCGGTGAGGGTTCCGCGGGCGCTGCGCGCGCTGAACGGGCTGCGCGTGCGGCTGGTGGTGGCCTTCACCCTCGTCGCCGTCGTGGCCACCGTGACCACCGGCGCGCTGACCTTCCGCGAGGCACGCAACGGGGTCCTCCAGCAGAGCCAGGACACCGTGATCGAGGACTTCCGGCACCGGGTCAACACCCTGGTCCCCAATTACCGCTTCCCGCCCGACGGGGCCGATCTCCAGGCGTTCGCCGCCGACGTGGCGCGCAGCGGCCGGTCCCAGACCTGGCGGGTGCTCGCCGCCTACCGGGACGCCGACGCCACCTCGCGCCCCGGGGACGCCTTCCGCGAACTGTCCCCGGAGATGCGCGAGTCCGTGCGCTCCCGCCGGGCCACCGTGTTCCAGCGGGTGTCCCACGACGGCCGGTCCGCACTCGTCGTCGGCATGCCGGTCACCTTCACCGGCCCGTACGCCGCCGGGGAGCGCGCCTCCGGCCTGGAGGTCTACCTGACCGTGCCCCAGCAGGAGGAACAGGGCTACGTCGACGCCCTGGTCACCGCCATCGAACGGGCCACCGTGCCGGCGCTCGCGCTGGCCGTGCTGATCGCGCTGCTGGCCGCGCGCGGGGTGCTGCGGCCCGTGCGGGCACTGCGCCGGGCCACCCGCAGCATCGCCGAGGGCCGCCTGGACACCCGGCTCGCGGTGCAGGGATCCGACGAGCTCGCCGACCTGTCCCACACCTTCAACGAGACCGCCGCCGCCCTGGAGGGCTCGGTGGCGGAGCTGCGGCGCATGGAGGCCGGCGCTCGCCGTTTCGCCGCGGACGTCTCGCACGAACTGCGCACCCCGCTCGCGGCGATGTCGGCGGTGACGGACGTACTCGACGAGGACGCCGCCGGACTGGACGAGGACACGGCGACGGCGGTGCGCCTCATCAGCGAGGAGACCACCAAGCTGGCCGCCCTCGTGGACGACCTGATGGAGATCTCCCGGTTCGACGCGGGCGCCGCCGCCCTTCACCTGGACGAGATCGACCTGGCGGAGTCCGTACGGCGCACGCTCGCCTCCCGCGGCTGGCTGGACTCGGTGACCGCCGGCCTGCCCGGACCGGGCGAGCTGCGCGGCCGGGTCGACCCGCGCCGCCTCGACGTCGTCGTCGCGAACCTCGTCGGCAACGCCCTGCGGCACGGCGCGCCACCGGTCCACGTCGGCCTGAGCGCGGGAGGCGGGACCCGCGCCGGGGAAGAGGCGGTCCTCACGGTCCGCGACCGGGGCGACGGCATCCCCGAGAGCGTCCTGCCGCACGTCTTCGACCGCTTCTACAAGTCGGACGCCGCCCGCACCCGCAGCGAGGGCAGCGGCCTCGGGCTGGCCATCACCGCGGAGAACGTACGCCTGCACGGCGGCACCGTCCGGGCGGCCAACGGCCCGGACGGAGGCGCGGTCTTCACGGTGGTCCTGCCCCTGCCGCGCGACGGGGCACCGGACGGGGCGACGGACGCGGCCGAGGAGGACCGGGCATGAAACCGTCGACGACACCACGGACCGCCGGACGGGCCCTCCCGCTCCTGCTCGCGGCGCTGCTCCCGCTGGCCGGCTGCGGCATCCCCGAGACCGGCGTGGTCGAGGCGGGTGAACCGGCTACCGGCGTCCTGGATCCGGGCACCGCCCCCAGCCCGTCCCGGGCACAGCCCACGCCGGTGCCCGTCGCCGCCGTGCCGCTCTTCTTCGTCGAGGACGGCGCCCTGGTGTCCGTGACCCGGGCGGTGCCCGGCGCCACCGATCCCGGCACGGTCGTCCTCATGCTGTTCAAGGGCCCGGACGAGCAGGAGCGGGAAAGGGGACTGACGACCGAGCTGCCGCTCGCCGTCGCCGCGCCCACCGTCCGCGTCGACGGGGCGTCGGTCACCGTGCTCCTGCCGCGCGGCACCGGCAGCCTCAGCGACACGGCCGTGGACCAGCTGGCCTGCACGGTCGCCGCCGCCCGGCTGCGTCAGGACCCGGTGCTGGACCGGGCACAGGTGACCGTGGAACAGCCCGGCGGCCGGCTCGCGGGCCGCTCCAGCGACGACTGCCCGGCCGGGGCGGAACCGGCCCGGACCGAAACGCCCGGCACCGAAACGACCGGCACCGGAACCGCCGTGCCCAGCACAAGCGGAACCGGTGCGCCCGGGGACAGCGGAACCGGTGCTCCCGGACCGTCCGGTGGCACCGGTGGTGGCGGCTGAGAACCCGCGTCAGCGTCGCCCGCCCGGCCCTCCGCTGCCGAACGCACCGCTGCCGCCCTCGTCCCAGCGGGGCCGCTCCTGCCCGGCGGCGGTGCGGCTGCCCTGGTGGCCCAGGTCGTGCGGCAGCGTCCGTTCGTCGCTCTGCGGCATCTCGTCCGGCTCCCGCTGCTCCCGTACCTCGCGCACGGGCCCGTCGTCGGGCAGACGGGGCTGCTCCTCCGGCAGCGGCGGCGGAGACTCGCGGCGCTTCAGACGGCTGCCGAAGGCGAACGCGCCGATCAGCAGGGCCGCCACCACGACGGCGGCCACGATCAGTCCGATGCCGAGCCCGCCCGCGCCCGCGGCCAGGTCCATCCCTGTGTCGTTCATGGCGGGCGGGTACCCGGAAATCACGCCAGAACCCCGGGAAACACCCGGGCCCCGCCGGTTTGCCGTCGCTCGCGGCGGCAACCCGCCCGGTGTGACATCGACGACGACTTCCCAGCAGGAGCTGTTCCGCTTCCTCGAGGACCGCTTCGCGTGCGCACAGGCGTGCACGGAGTGCGCCAGGGCCTGCGCGCTGCGGGCGAGCCTCGTGGACCCGGACGGGACCGAGAACCAGGAACTCGTACGGCGCCGGGGCATCATGTGCGCGGAGGTCTGCGACGCGACCTGCCGGGTGCTGTCCGAACAGAACCAGGTGGACGAGGACGCCATCCGCGTCCAGCTGGAGTGGTGCCGGCAGGTGTGCCTGGAGAGCGCCCACGTCTTCGACGCCCACCCGGGCGCCGAGGAGAGCGCGCAGGCGTGCCGCGACTGCGCCCGGGCCTGCGGAGAGTTCCTGGACACCCTGCACTGACGCCCGGGCGCGGTCACCCCTGGGATCCGGCCGCGCGGGGCGTTAGCCTCGCTCCATGGCGGCGACGCGTTCGAGCGCGGATCCGGGGCTGTTCGGCCCGGACTCGGTGACCTGGCAGGCGCACGGCGACCCGATGATGTGGATCGCCGGCATCCGCGCCCTCTACCTCCAGGCCCTGCACCCCCGCGCCGTCCGGGGTGTGACGCAGAACAGCGACTTCCGGCGCGACGCCTGGGGCCGCCTGATGCGCACCGCCGGATTCGTCGGCACCACCACGTACGGCACCACGGAGGCCGCCGAGCGGGCGGGCGCCCGGGTCCGGAAGATCCACACCATGCTCGGCGCGACCGACCCCGGCACGGGGGAGCGGTACGGCGTGGACGAACCCGCGCTGCTGATGTGGGTGCACTGTGCCGAGATCGGCTCCTACCTGCACGTCCTGCGCCGCTCCGGCTACCCCCTCACCGACACCCACGCCGACCGCTACCTCGCCGAGCACCGGCACAGCGCCCGCCTCGTCGGCCTGGACCCCGAAGCCGTACCCGCCGACCGGTCCGCGCTGGCCGCCTACTTCGACCGGGTACGGCCCGAGCTGGCCGCCGGCGCCGAGGCACACGAGGTGGACGACTTCCTGCGCAACCCGCCCGTCCCGCCCCTGCTGGTCCCGACCCGCGCACTGCTGTGGCGGCGGGTCGCGCATCTGGCGTACGACTCCCTACCGCCGTACGCGCACGAGTTGTACGGCAGACCGGCTCCCCCACCCGCCACCGTCACCCGGCGGCTGCGCGCCACGGGCACCCTGCTGCGCGCGATTCCCGCACGTCTGCGCTGGCAACTGCCGCCCAAACACATCCTGGGCGCGATGGCACGGCTCGGCCCGGCCGCGCGCCCGGCACCGTACAAACTCGGACGATAAGCCGCCATACTGGACCGGCCAGGGGAGGGCGCGGACTGCTACGGGGGCGGGCAGCGAGATGGGGGACACCACGCTGCTCCAGGGCCGGTACCGGCTGCTGGAGCGGATCGGGCGCGGCGGCATGGGCGAGGTCTGGCGGGCGAAGGACGAGTCACTGGACCGTCGCGTCGCCGTCAAGTGCCTCAAACCGCTGGGCACCCGGCACGACCAGTCGCTCACCCGCGCGATGCGGGAGCGGTTCCGGCGCGAGGCCCGGGTGGCCGCCGCGCTCCAGCACCGCGGGGTCACCGTCGTCCACGACTTCGGCGAGTGCGACGGCGTGCTCTTCCTGGTCATGGAGCTGCTGGAGGGCCGCGACCTGAGCCGGCTCCTCAAGGACAACGGCCACCGCCCGCTGCCGGTCCCCGACATCGTCGACATCGCCGAACAGGTCGCCCAGGCCCTCGCCCACACCCACGAGCGGGGCATCGTGCACCGCGACCTCAAGCCCGCGAACATCGTCCGGCTCACCGACGGCACCGTGAAGATCTGCGACTTCGGCATCGCCCGGCTGGGCGACGACGTCGGGTTCACCGCCCGGCTCACCGGTACGGGCATCGCCATGGGCACCCCGCACTACATGTCGCCGGAGCAGATCGGCGGCGACGACGTCGACGGGCGCAGCGACCTGTACTCGCTGGGCTGCGTGCTGTACGAGGTCGCCACCGGCGCCCCGCCGTTCGACCTCGACGACACCTGGGCGGTCCTCGTCGGCCACCGCGACACCGAGCCCGAGCCGCCCCGCGGCCACCGCGCCGACCTGCCCGGCTACCTGGACCGCATCATCCTGGACCTGCTGGCCAAGCGGCCCGAGCAACGCCCCGACGACGCCCGGGAACTGGTCCGCCGGATCACCGCCGGCCGCACGGCACCGGCGCACGGGCCGGCCCCGGCGGCGCCTCCGCCGCGGGCACCCCTGCCGGTCGGGGCCCGCACCACGCCACCCTCCTGGACCCGGGGCCCGGCCGCCGGACACGCGCCGGCCGGCACCACGCCGCCCGACCGCACCGGGAGAGTCGCCGCCCTGGCCGCACGGCACCACGCGGGCCTGAGCCTGGGGCGGCTCGGCCGCTGGGAGGAGGCCGGCGAGGTGCACCGCGCGGTGGCCGCCGAGCGCGAGTACCTGCTCGGCCCCGACCACCCCGACACGCTCGCCAGCCGCTACGAGGCCGCCTTCGTCCTCGGCCGCACCGGGCACGCCGCCGCCGCGCTGCGCGCGTACAAGCGCGTCGCCGAGGCCAGGATCCGGGTGCTGGGCGCCGACCACGCGGACACCCTCGCCGCCCGCCAGGAGATGGCCTACGCCCTGGGACGGCTGGGCCGGCACACCGACGCCCACCAGGTCTACACGGCGGTGCTGGCCGCGCGGGAGCGCACCATGGGCGCCGAGCACCCCGACACCCTGCGCTGCCGCCACAACCTGGCCTTCAACCTCGGCCGCCTCGGGCGCACCGAGGATGCCCACCGCCTGGCCCGCGAGGTGGCCGCCGCGCGCGCCCGCGTGCTCGGCCCCGACCATCCCGACACCCTCGTCACCCGCTACGAGGTGGCCTACGAACTCGGGCGGCTGGGCCGCTGGCCGGAAGCCCTGGCGACCTACCGGGGAGTTGCCGCGGCCCGCGGCAGGGCCCTGGGCCCCGACCACCCCGACACCCTCGCCGCCCGCCACGAGACCGGCATCGCCCTGGGCCGCCTCGGCCGCAGCACCGAAGCGCTGGCGCTGTACGCGGACCTGATCGCCGACCGCACCCGCGCCCAGGGGGCCGAGCATCCGGAGACCCTGCGCGCCCGGCACGGCCTGGGCGTCAACCTCGGCAGGCTCGGCCGCTGGGCGGAGGCCCTCGCAGAGTCCCGCGAGGTGTGCGCGGTCCGCGCCCGGGTGCTGGGCGCCGACCACCCGGACACCCTGGTCAGCCGCCGTGAGGTCGCCGTCGCGCTGTGCCGGCTCGGCCGCTGGTCCGCCGCCCTCACCGAGTACCGCCTGGTCGCCGACGCCCGCACCCGCGTCCTGGGCGCCGACCATCCAGGCACCCGCACCGCCCGCGAAGACGAGGCGCACTGCCTGGCACAGCTCGGCCGCGCCACCGAGGCCGCGGAGCCCTGCCACCGGGTCGCGGCACCACACCGGGCGGCGGCGCACTGAGCGGGGTGCTCAGCCGGCCCGGCGTTCGGCGAGCCGCGCCAGGAGCCGGGCCCGGTGCCCGTCGTCCGAGGCCAGGGTGATCGCCGTCCACGCCATGGCCAGCCCGCCGTCGAGCACCGCGCGGTCCGCACCCGCGCTCGTCCCGTACCGGGTGAACTCGGGGTTGTGCATGATCGTGTCCCCGCAGTCGTAGCCGGTGCTCGGATGGATGGTCGGCACCAGGTGCGAGACGTTGCCCATGTCGGTGGAGCCGCCCCGCATGCCGAGGTCGGGCGCGTCCGCCGAACGGCCCAGCTCCCGGGCGCTGTCCCGGTAGACGCCGCACATCTCCAGGTCCTGCCGCAGATCGGCGTAGTCGTTGCCGGCGGCCTCCAGTGCCAGCTCCGCCCCGGTGGCCAGGGCGCCCGCCTCGAAGCAGGCACGGACACGGGCCTGGAGCGCGGCGAGGTCCTCGGCGGTCTCCGCGCGGCAGTCGTAGTCCGCGGTCACCACCAACGAGTACCTGGGCGAGGGCACGGCCGTCGAACTGGCCGTGCGCTGCGCCCCGGGCCGACTGGAGGAGGTCGCGCGTGCCGTCGCGGCCCGCCCCCAGGCCCGTTCCGTGGAGGTGGCCACCGGCGACCTCCAGGTGCCGGCCGAGATGGCCGTCGCGGACGAGGCCGAACTCATCGAGCTGATCGACCGCACCGTCGGCCGGATGCCCGGAGTCCTCGACATCCACTCCGCCGTCGTACTCCGCCTGCTGCTCACCGCGGTCGACTGGGCGCCCTACGACCCCGAACCCTCACCCCTGCGCCGCCTCGCCGTCGAGGGCAGGCCGTCACCGCCGCCCATCACCGTCGACGCCGTGGACCGGGAACTGGTGCACCTGCTGGGCGAGGACGCCCGGATGCCGATGAGCACGCTGGCCGGCCGGCTCCGCCTGGGCGAGTCGACGGTGCGCCGCCGGCTGGGCCGCCTGATGTCCTCGCACGTCTTCCACCTGCGCCTGTTCGCGGAACCGGCCGTGCTCGGGTACCCCGTGGAGACCCGCTTCCAGCTGGAGGTGCGGCACGGCAGCCTGGACGACGCGCTGCGCCGGCTGGCGGGCGAACCCTCCGTCCGGCACCTGGTCGTCACCACCGGCCGCTCCAACGTGCTGGGGTACGCCAGCCACGCCTCCGCGGGCGAGATGCACGACTTCGACGCCCGCGCCTTCGCCGGTCTCCCCGGGCTGCGCGAGGTGCGCACCGCCCTGCTGATGCGCACCTACCGGCGGGCCGGACGTCCGGTGGGCGTCGCGGGCGGCCCGGTCACCGGCAGACTCTTCCACCGGCCGGCTCCGTGAGCCACCCCTGGCCGCCCCGGACCACCCCGTGTTACCAAGAGCCATGACCCAGACCGGCACACCCCCCGCCTCCCGCACCTACGACGCCGTGATCGTCGGCGGCGGCCACAACGGCCTGGTCGCGGCCGCCTACCTGGCCCGCGCCGGCCGCTCCGTGCTGGTACTGGAACGGCTGGACCACACGGGCGGCGCGGCCGTCTCCACCCGGCCGTTCGCCGGGGTCGACGCCCGGCTGTCCCGGTACTCGTACCTGGTCAGCCTGTTGCCGGAGAAGATCGTGCGGGACCTGGACCTGGACTTCCGGGTCCGCGGGCGCACCGTCTCCTCGTACACGCCCGTCGAGCGCGACGGCCGCCCCACCGGGCTCCTCGTCGGCGGCGGCGAGCGGCGGACCCGGGAGTCGTTCGCCCGGCTCACCGGGTCGGACCGGGAGTACGCGGCCTGGCAGCGGTTCTACGCCATGACCGGCCACGTCGCCGAACGCGTCTTCCCGACCCTCACCGAGCCCCTGCCCACCCGCGACGAGCTGCGCCGCCGGATCGACGACGAGGCGGCCTGGCGGGCCCTGTTCGAGGAACCGGTCGGCGTCGCGATCGAGGAGCACTTCGCCGACGACACCGTCCGCGGCGTCGCCCTCACCGACGCCCTCATCGGCACCTTCGCCGACGCCCACGACCCCTCGCTGAGCCAGAACCGGTGCTTCCTGTACCACGTGATCGGCGGCGGCACCGGCGCCTGGGACGTGCCGGTCGGTGGCATGGGCGCCCTCACCGACGCCCTGGCCGGCGCGGCGCGCGCCGCCGGCGCCGAACTCGCCACCGGCCACGAGGCGGTGCGGATCGACACCGACGGACGCTCGGCCGAGGTCACCTACCGGTCCGCCGACGGCGAGCACGTCGCCGCCGCACGGCACGTCCTGGTGAACGCCTCCCCGCGGGAGTTGGCCGCCCTGACCGGCACCCCCGCGCCGCCGCCCGCCGAGGGCGCCCAGCTCAAGGTCAACATGCTGCTCGACCGGCTCCCCGCGCTGCGCGACCCCGACGCCGACCCGCGCGAGGCGTTCGCCGGGACCTTCCACATCGCCGAGGGGTACGAGCAGTTGGCCGCCGCCCACGCCCAGGCGTCCGCGGGCTCACTCCCAGCCGCCCCGCCCTCCGAGATCTACTGCCACTCCCTCACCGACCCCACCATCCTCGGCCCCGGCCTGGCGGGCCGGGGCCTGCACACCCTCACCCTCTTCGGCCTGCACACCCCCGCCCGGCTCTTCGCCGGGGACAACGACGCCGTACGCGAGGACCTGCTGAAGTCGACCCTCGCCCAGCTCGACGCCCACCTCGCCGAGCCGATCGCCGACTGCCTGGCCACGGATGCCGACGGGAGGCCCTGCATCGAGGCCAGGACGCCGCTCGACCTGGAGCGCGACCTGCGCCTGCCCGGCGGCAACATCTTCCATCGCGAGCTGTCCTGGCCGCACACCCAGGACGGCACCGGCCGCTGGGGCGTGGAGACCGCACAGGCCAACGTCCTGCTGTGCGGGGCGGGCGCGGTGCGCGGGGGAGGAGTGAGCGGCGTGCCGGGACACAACGCGGCGATGGCGGTACTGGAAGCGGACCGCTGACGGGTGCCCGGGGCTCGGTGCGCCTGCGCGGGGAGGGCGCCGTGCCGGGCCCTCGGCCCACCGCTGGAATCCGTCCGAAAGGGTCCCCGCGCACCGTCACCGCACCACCACCAGCGGCCGCCGCGCGCTCCACCCTGGCAATTGTCAGGGCCGCGACGCCGCCGGCGCGGTCTACGCTTCGAGGCGCCGACTCGGGGGAGTTCCTGGCCGTCATGGCAGTCGAAGCAGGGCAGGTGTGCGCTCCGGGCGGACAAGAGCAGCAGCCGCGGTGACCGCGTCTCGCCGTCGCAGCGGCCGCATCGATTGCGACTGCACGAGGAGGGCACATGAAGTCGAGAGGTCTCAGGCCAAGGGCGGCCGCGATGGCCGCGACGGTGATCGCCACGGCCCTTGTTCCGCTGGCCGCGCAGGTACCGGCGCAGGCGGCGTCGAACGGCGAGGCCGGAACGGCCGCGTGGACACCGCAGATCTACCCGCTGTTCTCGGGTGAGTGGGTACAGCGGAACGTGGCGAGCGCCGACCGCAACGCGGCGCTGGTCACGTGCTCCGTGGCGGATGGAATCGCCTGTGTGTCGGTGGGGCAGGGCGACGGCAGGCACAGCGTCTTCCACCTGTTCAAATGCGACACGCGGTCGCTGTCGAACTTCATCGACGCGCTCGCCGTGCGCAACAACCAGACGGATCGGGCCCAGGTCCACTTCTGGGGACCCAGGTTCGACGTCAAGATCCCCGCGGACGGCCGGATCAAACTGATTCCGGACGAGGCCACTTACGACTTCAATCGCCTCGACATCTGCTGAGGGCACGGCGGCCAGGACACGCTGATCACAGTGTCCGGGCCGCGTCGAGTGGCAGGCCGGGCCCCAGGGATCAGCGGTCGAAGAAGTCACCCAGGGCGGCGGAGAGCGGGCCGGGGGCTTCCTCGGCCACGTGGTGCCCCGCGTCGATGCCCTGGCCGCGCACGTCCTCGGCCCAGTCGCGCCAGATGGCGCGCGGGTCCCCGTACAGGTCCTCCAGGTCGTCCCGGAGTGACCACAGAACAAGGACCGGGCACTGGATCCGTGTGCCCCGGGCCCGGTCCTCCTCCTCGTGGCGGCGGTCCACGGTGAGCCCGGCACGGTAGTCCTCCAGCATCGCGCGGACGACATCCGGGTTCCTCGTGGCGGACCGCCACTCGTCGTGGTTCTCCTGCCCCATGACCTCTGCGTCGCCGCGGTACCAGGCGTCCGGGTCGGCGTTGATGACGCGTTCGGGGATCTCCGGCTGGGCGAAGAAGAACCAGTGCCACCACGCGGTGGCGAACCGTGCGTCGGCGCGGGCCAGATGCTCGCTCAGGGGTATCCCGTCCAGGAACGCCACCCGGGTCACCGCCTCCGGGTGGTCCAGCACGAGGCGGAGCGCCACCGGCACCCCGCGGTCATGGCCGGCGAGCCCGAAGCGCCGGTGCCCCAGTGCTCGCATGACCTCGGTCATGTCCCCGGCCACGGCACGCTTGGAGTGCGGAGCGTGGTCGGCGGCGGGGGCGGGGCCGCGGGAACGGCCGTAGCCGCGCAGGTCGGGGCAGACCACGGTGAAGCCGCGCCGGACCAGGAGGGGCGCGACGCGGTGCCAGGTCGCAGAAGTACGGGGATGGCCGTGCAACAACAGCAGGGGCGGCCCATCTCCTCCGTATCGCACGAAGACGGATGCCTCACCGACGTCCACGGTCTCGGTGGCGAACTCCTCGAACACGGCAGGCCCCTTTCCGCGATGGGGGCTCGGCCCCGGCCCTCGGCATTTAGCCTGCCCCGATCCGGGTTCTCGAAGGGCCGCCTCCGGACCACGACGGCGGATCAGTTCGTGCGGGTGCCGCTGTCGTCGCTCATGCCGATGAGCAGGGCGGTGAGGACGCGGCGCAGCCGGGGCTCCACCTCGACGATCGCGTGGCCCAGCTGCGGTTCACTCTCGTAGAGCTCCCGCAGGGCCGCTCGGGGCGTGGCCATCTGCCACAGGGCCCCGGCCATGGAGGTCGCGGTCGCGACCGTGTCGACGGCCTGCTCCTCGCTCAGGCCGAGCAGCCGGTCCAGTTCGGCGCCGATCTGCGCGACCTCCTCCAGTGTGCCGAGCTTGAAGGTGCGAACGGCTTCGAGGGACACGTTCCGCTCCAGGTTGAGCGGGGCCTGGGCCAGCAGGTCGCAGAAGAGGGGCCGTGCCGACAGGGTGGCGGCGAAGGCCTCGGCGACCGCCGTCGGCGCGGCCCGCTCACTTGCCGTGAGGCACGCCCGCAGCGCGGCGGACCATTCGCGCCAGCCCTCCGCGGTGAGGTCGAGGAAGATCTGCTCCCGCGTCTCGAAGTAGCGCAGCAGCGCCGACTTGTGCATGCCGACCTCGGCGGCGACGTCGGTGAGCGTGACCTCCCGGATGCCGCGCCGGGATCCGAGGGCGCGGGCCGCCTCGAGGATCGCGGTCTCCCGGGCCTGCTTCGCCTGGACGCTGCGGGCCCGCTGGAAGGCGGCCTGATCAGTCATGTGCCCATCATAGGAGCCGATAGTGAAACGATGTTGCGTTAATACCGCAACGGTGTTTCACTAAGGGTATGAGTGATGACGCGAACACCTCCATGAACAGCAGCGTGACGACGGCCGGCGGCGAGCGGCGGGTCTGGTTCATCACCGGCTCCTCCCGTGGCTTCGGCCGCGCGCTGGCCACCGCCGCCCTGGAAGCGGGTGACCTGGTCGTGGCCACCGCTCGCCGCCCCGAGGCCCTCACCGAGACCTTCGGCGCGTACGGCGAGCGCGTGCTGCCCCTGGCCCTCGATGTCACCGACCCCGAGGCCGCGCGCCGCGCGGTCGACGCGGCCGTGGACCGCTTCGGGCGGATCGACGTGCTCGTGAACAACGCCGGGTACGCGAACGTGTCGCCGATCGAGACCTCGGACGACGCCGACTTCCGCGCCCAGTTCGAAACCAACTTCTGGGGCGTCTACAACGTCACCAAGGCCGCCCTGCCCACCCTGCGCCGCCAGGGGGCGGGCACGGTCGTGCAGTTCTCGTCGATCGGCGGCAGGGTCGGAGGATCCCCCGGCATCGCCTCCTACCAGGCGGCCAAGTTCGCGGTCGACGGTTTCAGCCGCGTCCTGGCCGCGGAGACGGCGCCGTTCGGCGTGCGGGTGATGGTCGTCGAGCCGAGCGGCTTCGCCACCGACTGGGCCGGCTCGTCGATGACGGTCCACGACATCCCGCAGGCGTACGACGCCACCGTCGGCGAGATGAACCGCCGGGTGCGCCGGAGCACGGACGGCGCGGCGGGGGACCCTCGGCGGGCCGCCGAGATCATCGTGCGTACCGTCCGCCGCGAGGAGGTCCCCGGCCACCTTCCCCTCGGCGTGAACGCGGCGACGATGGCCCTGGACCACTCCCGCCGCCGCACGGCCGAGGCGGCAGCCTGGGAGGAGGTCAGCCGTTCGGCGGACTTCGGCGAGCCCTACCCCGTGGCCCTGCCCTGAGGGCGCCCCGCGGGGCCCCGCGCCGGGTGACCACGACGTCGTAGGCGCGACGGCCGGTCGTGGTTGACCGCCGACCGCATCCGGCACGGCGAGCAGAGGCGAAGCAGGGGGAGGGCAGCGGTGAGCCGGGATGACCCGGTCGGAAGGAGCGGAGATGGAAAGCCGGAACCGACCGCATCGGACGGAGGCGGCGACGGCACAGCGCCAGGCGGAGACGGAGCCGCGGTGGGAGCCCCGTCAGGACGGCGGCCGCCCGGACGGCCGTGTGTGCGCCCACACCCGAACGGCGTTCCCGGAGCCGGCCCCCCTCAGCGAGGTGTGCCTGCCGTGCGCGGCGCGCGGGCGGCACCGGATCGGCCTCCGGCAGTGTCTGACCTGCGGACACGTCGGGTGCAGCGACAGCTCGCCCGGCGCTCACGCCAGTGCGCACTTCGACGACAGCGGTCATCCGGTGGTGCGTTCCCTGGCGCCCGGCGAGGAGTGGGCGTGGTGCTACGAGGACCAGGTCTACCTGGATCCGTCGCCCGGAGGAGGTCCGGCCCCCTCCGCCTCCCTGGAACCCGAGTCCGTGTGGGACTATCCCAGGCCGCCCGCACTCCGGGAGGACGGTCGTGTGGTCCGCGTCGAGTGCGCGGGGCTCGTGGTCGCCGAAACGCGACAGGCCGTCCAGGTACTGGAAACGAGTCACCCCCCGGTCTTCTACATACCGCCCTCGGACGTGGCCACCGACCTCCTGCGCCCCGCGGCCACGGCGCCCACCTGGTGCGAGTGGAAGGGCGAGGCGACGTACTGGGACGTTCTGGTGGAGAACGACCGGCGTTCCAGTGCGGCATGGAGCTATCCCACTCCTGCACCGGGTTACGAGCGCATCGCCGGCTTCCTCGCCTTCTACCCCGGGCGGATGGACCGTTGCACGGTAGGCGACCAAGTGGTCGGCGTGCAGAGGGGAGACTTCTACGGTGGCTGGATCACCGCTGAGGTGCGGGGGCCCTTCAAGGGCGCGCCGGGGACCGGCATGTGGTGACGGAGTGCCGCAGCGCCGTCGGCACCTCCTGCCTCACCGTCGCACCAGCCGTCGCAGGGCGAAGCGGGCGAGTGGCGCGTAGGCGGCCAGTACCAGCCCGGGCCCGTTCATGGTGAGGTCGGTGCGGCAGCCGCCCTCGCAGGCGTGCACCCCGTGATGCAGCCGGATCCGCACCGGCCCCACCCGGACCCGCCAGGACCACGTACGCCTGACGTCGTCGACCGCCTCGACCCGGAAGGGAACCTTGATCCCGGCCACCGACTCCACCCGACCGGTGAGCCCTGGAACGAGCAGGCGGCGGTCCGCGTGCACACACCTGATCTGCGGTGCCCACGCGGCCCACTCGTCGAGCCGGGCATACCGCCGCCACGCCGTGTCGGCGTCGATCGGTCCCACCGCGTGGATGGTCAGGCTGGCCATGACTCACGAGTACCCGACTTCGCGGGGCCGCGGCACGGCCGGCGGCTGATCCGGTCACAAGCGCCACCACCACGGGCCGAACCGGCCCCGACGCGCGACGCATTGCCAAACCCGAAAGGTGCACCTAGTCTCTCGTCGTCCTTAATCGTGAACCTCATTCATGTTCATGAACGGAGAGCGATTGGTAGACGACTCCGACCGATCACGGCCCTGCTGGCGGCGGTGATACTCGTCGGGCCGGCCGCCCCGGCCGTGTCCGCGCGGCCGGTCATGTCCGGGCAGGCGGTCTCCGAGGTCCACGCGGTGGCCCGCGCTCCCAGGACCGCCGTCCTGCCGGGTGAACGCATGCGGTACACCAAGATCCGGCTCGCGCTCGGGGACCGTGAACTGCGTGCCGCCGTAAGGCAGTTGACCCGTAGGGCGGACCGGTGGCTCGACCAGGGCCCCTGGACCGTCGTCGACAAGCCCCGACCGGCACCCGGCGGTGACGTCCACGACTATCTGAGCCAGGCTCCCTACTGGTGGCCCAGTCAGACCCCGACCGCCGGCAACCCGTGGGGCTGCCCGTACGTCCAGCGCGACGGCGAGCGGAACCCCGAGGTGGACTCGGGGACCGACCGCCAGGACCTGGAGAAGGTCTTCGACTCCTCGTACGACCTGGCACTCGCCTGGTACTACACCGGCGAGCGGCAGTACGCGCGGAAGGCGGCGGACGTCCTGCGGACCTGGTTCCTCTCCCCGGACACCCGGATGAACCCCAACCTGGACCACGCCCAGTTCATCCCCTGCAAGTACGACGGCCGGGCCATCGGCATCATCGACTTCTCCCAGTCCTACACCTCCGTCGTCGACGCCGTGGCCCTCCTGGAGACGGGCGCGCCGTCGTGGACGCGCGCGGACCGGGAGGCGATGGGGGAGTGGAACAGCGACTTCCTGGGCTGGCTGCGGAACAGCGACTTCGGACAGCAGGAGGCCGCGGCCGCCAACAACCACGGCACCTTCTACGACATGCTGGTGGCCGGACTCGCGTACGCCACGGGCGACCGCGAACTGGCCCGCCGTACCGTGCGGGAGGCCGCCGCCAGGCGCGTGGACGAGCAGATCGCGGCGGACGGCAGCCAGCCGCTGGAGCTCGCCAGGACCAGGAGCTGGCACTACTCCACCTTCGACCTCGTCGCCTACACCCGGCTCGCGGCGATCGGCGAGAACGCCGGGGTGGATCTGTGGGCGCACCGGGGACCAGAGGGGCAGAGCCTGTTCGCGGCGGTGCGGTACCTGCTGCCCGCCGCGACGGGCAGCGAGGCCTGGCCACACCCCGAGCTCGAGTTCCACCGGTTCGCGGCGAGCGACGTCGTGCACGCGGCCGCGGACGCCGGCGACAGCGCCGCCCGGCGCGCCCTGCCCCTGCTGGAGACGCCACCCGGCGGCGATCTGTGGGCACTTCGCCCCGCCGCCGAGCAACTGGACTCCATAGCGGGCTGACCTGGCCCGCCCCCGGGCGAAGCACCATGAGGGGGTCCGCGCCACCCCCTCATGGTGCCGGTGTCACGGCGTCACGGCGACGTTGGTCAGCCCCCGGCCGCCGGTCACGGTGTTGCTCGCGTACACCGTGGTACGGCAACCGGAGCCGGAGTTCGTGACGTTGACGGCCAGCCTGGTGGACCCGCCGGCGCCGCTCAGGTCGGACCTGTTGTTGCGGAAGACCGTGCCGCAGCCCCAGCCCGGCTGCTGGGTGTGCGTCTGGTAGCCGTCGTTCGTGGTCCGGGTGCCGGTGTTGTTCTCCACCAGGACGTCGTTGCCCTTCACGTCCACCCACGAGTCGTCGTAGTGGACGCCGGTGAGGCCGCCGCCGTCGAAGGTGTTCCCGATGATCCGGGTCCCGGTGGTGCCCTCCTTGACGTCGATGTTCTCGCCGCCGACGTCGGGCCCGATGGTGTTGTTCAGTATCTGCACGTTGTCGCTCCGGTCGGAGAGCGTGTTCGCCGAGCCGACGTACACGCCCTCACCCATGCCGCGCCCGTCGTTGCCGGTGTCGTGGATGCGTGAGTCTCGGATGACGCCGTCCGCGCTGGACTTGCGGAAGTGGACGCCCTCCATGTCCAGGCCGTGGACCGTCACGCCGTCGACGACCACCCCGCGCGCGGCGTCGATCACGATGCCCTTCTGGCCGCCGGTCACCGTCACCCCGCGGACCGTCCAGTAGGAGGCCGCGTTCAGGTGGAGGCCGTAGCCGCCGCCGGCGGTGAGCACCGCCCTGGACGAGCCGGTGAGCGTGATGCGGGAACCCGCGGTGGCGGCCCGGGTGGCCTTGAAGTTGCCCGTGTACGTGCCGTCGGCGAGCCGGATCGTGTCGCCGGGCGCGGCCGCCGCGAGCGCCGACTTCAACTGGGCGGCGGTGGAGACCTCGATGACGGCCGCCGACCCGAGGGCCGGGGCCGGCGTGGGGAGCAGGGCCAGCCCGCCGGTCACGGCGAGCAGGGAGGTGAGCAGCGAGCGGGAGCGCGTGCGCATGGGGGACCTCCTGTGTCCTGGACGTGGTTCATGGTGATTCACATGTGTGACCAAGACTTACTGATGTGAATCCGATTGACGGGAAGGTAGAGCCGCTCCCTCCGGGCGTCAAGACGGGTCGAGGCGCCCTCCCGTGGATGCGTCTCATTCACAGGGCGCTGTGAATGAAGTGTCGGCCGGATGTCGTCGGCACTCTTGATGGGAGGGGCGGTGCTTGCTTCCCTGTGGTTAGGAAAGTTTCCTATCAGACAGTCCCATGAACGGAGTACGTATGCACGCACACCGCACCTCATGGCGATCCACTGTGGCGGCAGGCGTCGTAGGCAGCGCCCTGCTCCTGGGCGTGGCCCCCGGCGCCGGTGCCACCACCGCACGGCAGGTGCCGGCCGCGCCCACCGCGGAAACCCCTGTCGGTGCCAACGGCCAGCTCAGGGTCTGCGGCACCAAGCTGTGCAACAGCCGCGGCAACCCCGTCCAGTTGCGCGGCATGAGCAGCCACGGCACCCAGTGGTACCCGCACTGCCTGACCGGCGGTTCGCTCGACGCCCTCGCCCAGGACTGGAAGGCGGACGTCCTGCGCGTGTCGACCTATGTGCAGGAGGGCGGCTACGAAACCGACCCGAAGCGCTTCACCGACCTGGCGAACTCCCTCGTCCAGCAGGCGACCGACCGCGGCATGTACGTGATCGTCGACTGGCACATGCTCACACCGGGAGACCCGCACGCCAACCTGAGCA
This sequence comes from Streptomyces sp. NPDC048171, assembly GCF_043202655.1. Taxonomy (NCBI): domain Bacteria; kingdom Bacillati; phylum Actinomycetota; class Actinomycetes; order Kitasatosporales; family Streptomycetaceae; genus Streptomyces; species Streptomyces sp. NPDC048171. The sequence goes on along the minus strand of NZ_JBIDAU010000007.1, from coordinate 324,845 downwards.
AGGCCCGGCAGTTCTTCACCGAGATCGCCAACCGCAACAAGAACAAGAACAACATCATCTACGAGATCGCCAACGAGCCCAGCGGCGTGAGCTGGTCCCGCGTCAAGAGCTACGCCGAGCAGATCATCCCGACCATCCGCGCCGTCGACGCCGACGCCCCGGTCCTGGTCGGCACGCGCGCGTGGTCCTCGTTCGGCGTCTCCGAGGGCGCCGACGAGTCGGAGGTGGTCAACAACCCCGTCCGCGCCGCCAACATCATGTACACGTTCCACTTCTACGCGTACTCGCACCGTGACGAGTACCTGGCGACCCTGTCCCGGGCCGCCGACGCCGTCCCGGTCTTCGTCACCGAGTTCGGCACGCAGAACTACGCCGGTGAGGGCAGCAACGACTTCGCCATGTCCCAGCGCTACCTCGACCTCATGGCGAGCAAGAAGATCAGCTGGGTGAACTGGAACTTCTCCGACGACCAGCGCTCCGGTGCCGTCTTCAAGACCGGCACCTGCGACCGGAACGGGCCGTGGACCGGCACCTCCTCGCTGAAGCCCGCCGGAGCCTGGATCCGTGACCGCGTCCGTTCTCCCGACGCCTTCCCGGCCCGCTGATCCACCGAGCCGCGCCGCTCACGGTCACCGGGCCGGGAAGCTGCATCCGTCCTCCGCGTGGCAGCGGAAGGACGGGTCGAGGGGCTCTCCTCGGAACCCTCGCCGCCCCCGGTGCCGCCGACGGAATCACCACCGGGGGCGGCTTCGCGACACATCCGGTCCCACCGTCGCGGCCGCCGCGCGAGCGCGCTGCGACGTTCGCCTTCCGGCGTTCGCGCTCCGATCGGCGCAAGTGGCCCACCGGCAGTGAGCGCGATTGGCCCAGGCACTTGGTCCTCCTGCTTCGTAGGCTTGGAGTCCGATGGACAACGGGGCTGGTCAGGCGTCCTGTGGCCGGCTTCCCGAACCTCTCGCACACAGAGGCGGAACCCCTCATGCAAGCGATCACCATCCAGGACCGCGACGCCGGTGTCGGCGGTCTGACCCACTCCGAGCTGCCCCACCCGCACGTCGCCGAGAACGATGTCCTCGTGGAGGTCCACGCCGCCGGATTCACTCCGGGCGAGCTGGACTGGCCCAGCACCTGGACCGACCGGGCCGGCCATGACCGGGCGCCGAGCGTGCCCGGCCACGAGCTGTCCGGCGTGGTCACCGAACTCGGCTACGGCACCACCGGCCTCACGGTGGGGCAGCGGGTGTTCGGCCTGACCGACTGGGCCCGCAACGGTTCACTGGCCGAGTACACGGCGGTCGAGGCCCGCAACCTCGCGCCCCTCCCGGCCGACGTCGACCACGTCACGGCGGCCGCGTTGCCGATCTCCGGACTCACCTCCTACCAGGCCCTGTTCGACCACGCCCGCCTGACCACCGGCCAGAGCGTGCTCATCCACGGAGCCGCGGGCGGTGTCGGCTCCATCGCCGTGCAGCTGGCCCACGAGGCGGGCGCCCGAGTGATCGGCACCGGCCGGTCGGGTGACCGCGACACCGCCCTCGGCCTCGGTGCGGACGCGTTCCTCGACCTCGAGTCCGAGAAGCTGGAGGGCGTCGGCGAGGTCGACGTGGTCTTCGACGTGATCGGCGGTGAGATCCTCGAACGCTCCACCGCACTGGTCCGGCCGGGCGGCACCCTGGTCACCGTCGCCGAGCCCGTCACCGTCCACCCCCGCGACGGGCGCGCCGTCTTCTTCGTCGTGGAACCCGACCGGAACCGCCTGGCCGACCTGGCCCAACGACTGCGGGACGGGCGCCTCAAGCCGATCGTCGGTGCCGTCCAGCCCCTCTCCGAGGCGGTCTCCGCCTTCTCACCCGCCAAGCGCACCCCCGGCAAAACGATCATCCGCGTCGCCGCCGCGGACTGAGCGTGCGTGCTGTGCGCCCAGCCTGTCGGCGTGCTGCTGATCCCCGAGGACCGGTTCTCCTACGCGGGTCCGGCTCCTTCGGGTTGCCGTCCGTCTCATCGGGTGAACTACGTTGTGGACATCCACGACAGGAGATTTGATGCCCATCAAGACGCTGCGGATCACCACCGCGGACGGTCAGGCCGACGCCTTCGCCGCCTTCCCCGACAGCGGCGGGCGGCATCCGGGGGTGCTGATGTACCCGGACGCGTTCGGAATCCGTCCCGTCCTGCGGGAGATGGCCGGGTACCTGGCCGGGCACGGGTACTACGTGCTCGTCCCCAACATCTTCTACCGGCACGGCGAGACGCCGGTGGTCGAACTTCCCGAGCACATCCGCGACGAGCACCGGACCGCGCTCTTCGCCCAGTTGATGCCCATGATCGAGGCCCACACCGCGGAGCGCGCCCTGAGTGACGCCGACGCCTACCTCGACTTCCTCAGGTCCCGGCCCGAGGCCGACGGCGGACCGGTCGCGGTGACCGGCTACTGCTTCGGCGGCCTCCTGGCGGCGCGCACCGCCGTGGCCCACCCGGACGAGGTGGCCGCCCTCGCCGCGTTCCACGCGCCGGTGGGAGCGGACGGGCCGGACGGCCTCGCCAAGCTCACCGCCGAGACCCACTTCGGCCACGCCGAGGGCGACTTGACGCCCGAGGCCCTCGGCGAGCTCAACCGGGCCCTGGACGCGTCGGGAGTCGACTACACCTCGGAGATCTACCCCGGCACCGTCCACGGCTTCACCATGTCGGACACCGACGCCTTCAACCCCGCGGCCCTCCAGCGCCACTGGGACCGCCTGCTGCCCCTCTTGGGCCGCACGCTGCCCCAGAACTGAGGCTCCGGAAGCGGCGGGGCCGGCGTCTAGTCCGCCGACGCCGTCCACCCCGCCGTCTCGACGCGCGCCGCGTCCGCCGGGCGCGCGTCGTGGAACAGGACGTCGCCCGCCGCCTCCGCCCGCAGCCCGTCGACGTACGCGCCGCGGCCCACGTACAGCCGGTCGGTGGTGTACCGCCAGCGCAGCGTCAGCGCGCGGGCGGCCGGGAGTGCCGCCGTCAGCCGGTGCCAGACACGCCCCGACCAGCCGGTGACCGAGCCGTCCTCGTGCGCCACGGGCCCGTCTCCGCGCCGCGTGGTCGTGAACGGGACGGGCTGCCAGGCGGCGCCGCCGTCCGTCGAGGCCTCCAGGACGAGGGCGTCCGACCCGGGTTCGGTGTCCCACCACAGGTCGCAGCCCAGCCGCGCCCGCCCGGCCGACGTGTCGAGCGCGGGCAGCGTGAGCGTGGCCGTCGCGGAATTCGCCGTGCCCGAGAACCACGCCGTGCGCCCGTGCGCGGGCCGGACCGCCACCGCCCGCGCCAGGTGGGTGCCGGCCGCCACCCGGGGCGCGGACCCCGAGCGCCAACTGCGCACCGGGTGAACCGAGTTGCCGAGCACGATCAGGAACGAGTCCGTCGTCGGGTCGAGCACCAGCGAGGTGCCCGTGAACCCGGTGTGCCCGGCCGTGCGCGGCGTCGCCATGGCACCCATGTACCAGTGCTGGTACAGCTCGAAGCCCAGGCCGTGCGCGTCCCCCGGGAAGTCCGTGTTGAAGTCGGTGAACATCAGCTCCACCGACTCCGGCCGCAGGACGCGGGCCCGGCCGTAGGAACCGCCGTTGAGCAGGGTGCGGCCGAGTACCGCCAGGTCCCACGCGCAGGAGAACACCCCGGCGTGACCGGCGACGCCGCCGAGGCTGAACGCGTTCTCGTCGTGCACCTCGCCCCACACCAGACCGCGGTCGAGGCCGGACCAGGGCAGCCGGGCGTCCTCGGTGGCCGCGATGGACGGACGCCAGGACGCGGGCGGGTTGTAGCGGGTGCGGCGCAGGCCCAGAGGGCGGGTGATCTCGTCGCGCAGCAGGACGTCCAGCGCGCGGCCGGTGACCTTCTCCAGCACCAGCTGGAGCGAGATCATGTTCAGGTCCGAGTACAGGTACGCCGTACCCGGCGCGCCGACCGGGACCTCGTCGTAGATGAGCCGCACCTTCTCCTCGTAGGTGGGCGCGTTGAACAGCGGGATCCACGCCCGGAACCCGGAGGTGTGCGTGAGCAGCTGGCGGACCGTCACGTCCTGCTTCCCGGCCCGCCCGAAGTCCGGCAGGTACGACGCGACCGGCGCCTCCAGCTCCAGCGCACCCCGCTCCAGCTGCTGCACGGCGAGGATCGAGGTGAACAGTTTGGAGATGGACGCGAGATCGAACACGGTGTCGCCGGCCATCGGGATCTGCTCCGCGGCCGGGAACTCGACGCCGGTGTCGGTCGCCTCGTCGTACGCCCGGTAGCGCACCGCCATGCCGATCGGCTCGTGCAGCGCGACCGTGCCGCCCCGGCCGGCCAGCAGCACGGCGCCCGCGTACCACGGGTGCTGGGGAGAGGGCCCGAGGTAGGTCTCCGCGTCGCTGACGAGCCGTCGCAGATGACCCGGGAGCAGCCCCGCCCGTTCGGCGGAGCCGCGTCGGAGGGTGGGCCGGCGGCCCCCCTCCGCGACCGCCTCGGCCGGACCGGCGGCGAACGGGGCGATGGCCAGGGCACCGCCCAGGGCCAGGGCGCCGGCGCCCAGTTGACGCCGTGTGAATCCGCTGGTCGCCTGTCCGGCCATCGAAGAGTCTCCCGCCACCGAAGCTGAAAGTATCTTTCCCGGATCGCCGTGCGGAGTGAAACTTTCCTGTCATGATGGGGTCGTGTCAATGGGGCGTGCGCGGTCGCGGACCGGACGCACGCCGCTTGACCCGCCCCGGCGGGCGGCCGAGGATCAGGCCATGAAGCCCGGACACGGCAGCACGGTCGACGGGGTGCTGCGGCGCAGCGCCCGACGCACTCCGGCACGCGTCGCGGTCGAGTACCACGACCGCACCTGGACGTACGGGGAACTCGACGACGCGGTCTCCCGCGCGGCCCGCGTCCTGCTGGCCGAGGGACTGTCCCCCGGCGACCGGGTCGGCGCCTACGGCCACAACTCCGACGCCTACCTGATCGCCTTCCTCGCCTGCGCCCGGGCCGGGCTGGTGCACGTCCCGGTCAACCAGAACCTCACCGGCGACGACCTCGCCTACCTCGTCGGCCAGTCCGGCAGCTCCCTGGTCCTCGCCGACCCCGGCCTCGCCGGCCGGCTGCCGGACGGCACCCGCGTCCTCGCGCTGCGCGACGCCGACGACTCGCTCCTCACCCGCCTCGCCGCGGCGGCCGCGTACGACGGCCCCGAGCCGGCCGCCGACGACCTGGTGCAGCTCCTCTACACCTCCGGCACCACCGCCCTGCCCAAGGGCGCGATGATGACCCACCGGGCCCTGGTGCACGAGTACCTCAGCGCCATCACCGCCCTCGACCTCAGTGCCGGCGACCGCCCAGTGCACGCGCTGCCGCTCTACCACTCGGCGCAGACCCACGTCTTCCTGCTGCCCTACCTCGCCGTCGGCGCCACGAACATCATCCTCGACGCCCCGGACGGCGACCGGCTCTTCGACCTCGTCGAAGCCGGCCGCGTGGACAGCGTCTTCGCGCCGCCCACCGTGTGGATCGGCCTCGCGAACCGCGCCGACTTCGCCACCCGCGACCTCGGCGGCCTGCGCAAGGCCTACTACGGGGCGTCGATCATGCCCGTGCCCGTCCTGGAGCGGCTGCGCGAGCGCCTGCCCGCACTCTCCTTCTACAACTGCTTCGGCCAGAGCGAGATCGGCCCCCTCGCCACCGTCCTCGGCCCGGACGAGCACGAGGGCCGGATGGACTCCTGCGGGCGGCCCGTCCTCTTCGTCGACGCGCGCGTGGTCGACGAGGACGGCGCGGACGTGCCCGACGGCACGCCCGGAGAGGTCGTCTACCGCTCGCCGCAGCTGTGCGAGGGCTACTGGGACAAGCCCGAGGAGACCGAAGCCGCCTTCCGCGACGGGTGGTTCCACTCCGGCGACCTCGCCGTGCGGGACGCGGACGGCTACTACACGATCGTCGACCGCGTGAAGGACGTCATCAACTCCGGCGGCGTCCTGGTCGCCTCCCGCCAGGTCGAGGACGCCCTCTACACGCACGACGGGGTCGCCGAGGTCGCCGTGATCGGCCTGCCCGACGAACGCTGGATCGAGGCCGTCACGGCCGTCGTCGTCCCGCGCGGCCAGGTCACCGAGGACGCGCTGATCGCCCACGCCCGGGACCGGCTCACGGCCTTCAAGGCGCCCAAGAGTGTGCGGTTCGTGGACGCGCTGCCGCGGAACGCCAGCGGGAAGATCCTCAAGCGCGAACTGCGCGACCGCTTCGCCGGGTCCTAGCCCTCGTCCTCCCGGCCAACGAGTCGCCGCCCCACATGGCCTGTCGGCGGTCGGAGCCGATCGCTAGGCTGGCCGCGAACGACGAGACCGGGAGGAGCACGGACGTGGCCGAGAGCACCACCCACCAGCGCCCGATCATGGGCTGGGACAAGCCGGAGCTGGACCTCAGCGACGCGCAGTGGCAGTCGAGCAGCCGGGGCCTGGGGGATGTCCAGATCGCCTTTGTCGAGGGGTTCATCGCCATGCGCAACAGCGGCAGCCCGGAAAGCCCCTCCCTGATCTTCACCCCCGCGGAATGGGGCGCGTTCGTGTCGGGGGCGCGGGAAGGGGAGTTCGACCTCACCTGACCCGCCGGATGCGGTGAGCCGACCGGCCGAACCGGGGTGTCCCGTCCCGTGCCGGGGGGAAGGCCGTACTCCGGAGGTGAGGCCCCATGAGCACCCTGCCGGTCATCGCGGCCGTCGACGGTTCCGACGACAGCCTGCGCGCCCTGGACTGGGCTCTCGACGCGGCGCACCGGCGCGGAGCGCCCCTGCGGGTGGTGCATGTGCGCCAGTACGCCACCTGGGCCCAGACCGACATCCTGGTCGCGGGCGAGCCGGACACCGGCGACGACCCGGTACTCGACCAGGCCCGCGCACACCTCCAGGGGCGTGCCTACGCCGTGGCGACGGAGTACGTCGGCATGGAGGGCGTGCCCGGGGCCGCGCTGCCGGAACTGGGCGCCGACTCCCAGCTGCTGGTGCTCGGCTCCCGGGGCCGCGGCGGCTTCGTCGGCCTGCTGCTCGGCTCCAACGGCATGGCCGCCGCCCGCGACGCCGAGTGCCCCGTCGTCGTGGTGCCCCGCCCCGGACGCGAGGTGCACGGCGAGGCGCCGGCCGAGGAGGGCCCTCGGGTGGTCGTCGGACTGCACGTGGACAGTCCCGACGAAGCCACCCTCTCCTTCGCCTTCGCCGAGGCCGAGCTGCGCGGCGCCCGCCTCCAGGTCGTCGCCGCCTACCCGTGGCCGGTGCAGACCTGGGCCGCCGCCGGGCAGATCATGCCCCCGGTGATCGACGAGGTCTCCATCGAGAGCGAGACCCGGGTCCTGGCCGACGGCTTCCTGGCCCCGTACCGCGAACGTCACCCCGACGTCCGGGCCGAGCCGTACGTCGCGCCCGGCGACGCCGCCGGCCACCTCGTCGCCACCTCCCGCGACGCCCAGCTGGTCGTCGTCGGCCGCCACCGCCGCCGCCTGCTGGCCCCCGCCCGCATGATGGGCTCGGTCACCCACGCGGTCCTGCTCCACGCGGCGTGCCCGGTCGCGGTCGTACCACCGGCCCCACCGGAGGACTGAGGGGGAGACGCTCCGTCGTGCGCCCTCCCGTACGAGGACGAGGCCGCGCCCCCGGCACACCTGCCCTGCCTATCATCGGCCCCATGCAGGACTCACCCAGCAGGGACGCCCTGATCGCCCTCGACCTCGCCCTGACCGTCCGGCACGACGGGCACGGCGGGGTCGCCGACGACCTCGCCGATCCCGCCGGGCTCACCGCCTGGGTACGGGCCCACCCCGACCTCGGGGCGCAGGCCGAGGCCGCCGACCCGGCCGCCGTCCGGGACGTGCGGGCCGCAGCCCGCGCCCTCTTCGCCCGCGCCGTGCGTCCGGGCGAGCCGAGCCCGGCCGACGCCGCCCGGCTGCTGCCCGTCCCCGAAGCCCTGCGGCGCCTGAACGAGGCCGCCGCCCGCACCCCCACCGTCCCCGTCCTGCACTGGGCCGACGCCGGGGCCCCCGTCGTCCGCGCCGCGCCCGCGCCCGGCGCCCGGCCCGACCTCGCCGCCGCGCTCGCCCAGGCCGTGATCGGCTTCCTCGCGGGACCCGACCGGCAGCGGCTGCGGGCCTGCCACGCACCGCGCTGCGTGCGGTACTTCCTCAAGGACCACCCCCGCCAGGAGTGGTGCAAACCGTCCTGCGGCAACCGGGCCCGGGTCGCCCGCCACCAGCAGCGGCAGCGACGGACCGCCGAGCCCCGGCCGTAGGGCGATACGGCCGCCCGCCCGCACGCCGTCCGCGGGGTCCGGCCACGTACCATGGCGGCATGTCGTTCCTCCGCCGCCGCAGCGCCACGCCCGCCGGGCCCGACTTCGACGTACTGGCCATGGACCCGGGCGACTGGCCCGGCAACCTGGGCGCCGGCCTGCTGCCCGCGCCCGACGGCAGCTGTCAGGGCGTCTTCCTGCGCTACGACCTGTTCGGGGGCCGCGGCCCCGCGATGATCATCGGCAACCTGCCGGCCGGTTCCCCGGCCCGCGAGGTCCCCGACGGCGAGATCCCCTTCGAGGTGGCCCAGCTGCTGCTCGCGCTGGAGAACGACGAGGAGATCACGGTCGTCGGCGCCGAGGACGTGCCGGTGATGCAGGGCGACAACCTGCTCATCGTGCGCCGCCTCAAGCTCTCCGAGGGCCGGATCTCCTGCGTGCAGTTCGACCGCAGCGACGGCGTGCTGGTGACCATCGCCGCCTGGGACCGCCCGATCACCGACGACCTGTACGCCCTGCTGAAGCCGCTTCCGGCGGAGCTTTTCCAGCAGGGCTGACCCGGCGGCTACCGCACGGTCGAGAGCGTGACGTCGGCGGCGCGCACGTACCCGACCCGGTGGCCGTACTGGATCTCGTAGTACTGGTCCTCGCCCCGCACCACCCGGTGGGAGGCCGAGTCGAACCCGACCGCGTAGTAGTACTCGCCGGGAACCTTCTCCCCGACGACGTACTTCTGCCCCTTGCCCAGCGTGTACGGCAGCGGCGACACGGTCTGGGCGGGCACGTCCGCGGGGTAGGCGGCCTTCTCCGGGTACGCCCGTCCGTACACGGGGACGCTGTCCAGCCCCTTCCTCGGGGTGATCACCCGGCCCGACGCGGGCACCGCCGCCGGGTTCTTCGCGGGGTCCTGGAACCAGGCCTTCTGGCCCAGATACCAGATGGCCGTCCAGTCCCGCCACCGGTCGGCCACCGCGAACTGCTGCCCCGTGGAGACCCGGGAGGACAGGTCGTTCACGCCCGTCGTCGGGGCCGAGCCGAGGCCGATGTCCTTGATCAGGGGCGCGTTCACGTCATGGTCGGAGTAGAGCCGCACCGCGCTGGAGCCGTGCGTCGTACAGGGCTCGCCCGCCTTCTCGCAGCCGGTGTACTCCGGGCGGTTGGCGGAGTAGTCGGGGCGGATCGTCACCAGGCCGGACGTCCGGCCCGCGGTCGGCTCCAGGGGGCGGCCGAGCAGCCGGAAGTAGTGCCGCCAGTCCCAGTACGGGCCCGGGTCGGTGTGCATGCCCGGGATCGTCGCGGTGGTGGTGCCCGGGACGGTGTCGTGGCCCAGGATGTGCTGCCGGTCCAGCGGGATGTCGTACTTCCCCGCCAGGTACTTCACCAGCCGCGCCGAGGAGCGGTACATGGCCTCCGTGTACCAGGCGTCCGGCTCGGCCAGGAAGCCCTCGTGCTCCAGTCCGATCGACTTGGCGTTGACGTACCAGTTGCCCGCGTGCCAGGCGACGTCCTTCGCCTTCACGTGCTGGGCGATGTGCCCGTCGGTGGAGCGGAGCGTGTAGTTCCAGGAGACGTAGGTGGGGTCCTGGACCATGTTGAGGACGCCGTCCCAGGCGCCTTCCGTGTCGTGCACGACGATGTACCGGATGCGCTGCGAGGCGGGCCGGTTCCCCAGGTCGTGGTTGCCGTAGTCGCCGTCGCCGAACTCCTCGTACGGCGCCGGGATCCACTCGCAGGACACCGACTTCGGGCACTCGGTGCCGGCCGCCGAGGAAGTGCGCAGGCCCGCGTCGCCCAGCTGCCCCGTGTCGGGGGCCACGCCCGGGCGGGCGGCCAGGGTGACGGTCTGCCCGGCGTCCGTGGTCCGTCGCTCGCCCGCGCGGATCACCTCGAACACGTCGTTCGCGTACGCCGCGGCCGTCGCCGCGTCCTCCGCGCCCGAGAAGCGGGCCACCGCCCCGTACCAGTCCGCGGGGTCGGAGCTGAGCGGCTCACCCAGGTCCCGCTGGGCGGCGGCCAGCAGCGCGGCACCGCCGGACACGTTCGCCGCCGCGTCGGTGCGCAGGGCCTCGGGGCTCAGTCCGGTCAGCTCGGCCGCCTTCGGCAGCGTCGTCAGCCGGTCCGGCAGGGCGGCGGCGCGTGTGGCCCTGGCCTTCGGGTGCAGCGGGGCGCGGGCGTCGTCGCCGCGCGGGTCCTCGGTGCCCTCGTCGTGGTGCGAGGTTCCTGCCAGGGCCGTGCGGGCGTCGGTCAGGTGCAGCGGGCCGTAGCCGCCGGTCACGCTGGGCGCACCGCCGTGCGCGTCCCAGCGGGACTGGAGGTAGGAGACGCCGAGCAGGACGCTCTGCGGCACCCGGTACTCGGCCGCCGCGGTGGCGAACGCCCGCTGGAGGCGGTCCGTGGCGGGCGGCGCGTCGGAGGGACCGGCGGCGGACGGTGCCGCGCCGAGCAGTGGCATCAGCAGCGCGGTGCCGGCCAGGGCGGGCACCAGGGGGGACCTTCGCAAAGCGGCCTCCTGTGACGGTCGGACGTGTGGGGGACGTGCGGGGCCGGGCGTGGGTCAGTGTTACCCGGCGGTCCGATGATCCGTCAATCATGCCGTCATGGCGGCGATTTCCCACGTCAGCACGGTGCCCGGCGAGTTTCGTGGCTGCGGGGCACCGGCCTGCGCGGCGTCAGTGGCGTACACCAATGGCCCCTGCATGTACCCGGACACACAAAATCCGCGGTGCGCCCCGAGGGGCACACCGCGGACCTCGTCCTTCCCGTCAGCGCGTGCCGACCGCCGCCCGCACGGCCCGGCGGGCCATCTGGCAGTCGTCGTGCAGCCGGCGCAGCAGCAGCCGCTGCTCCTCGCCGGTCGGCGTGGCACCGGGGTGGGCCGGCGCGGCCGACGGGGCCGGGGCCGAGTCGTGCATCGAACGCTGCACGGCCGTCTCGTAGGTACGGATCTCCCTGGTCAGTACGAGCATCAGGTTCACCAGGAAGGCGTCGCGCGCCGCGGTGCCCGTCGACTGGGCGATCTGGCTGATCTGACGGCGGGCCACCGGGGCGTTGCCGAGGACCGCCCACAGCGTCGCCAGGTCGTAGCCGGGCAGGTACCAGCCGGCGTGCTCCCAGTCCACCAGGACCGGGCCGGCGGGTGACATGAGGATGTTGGACAGCAGCGCGTCACCGTGGCAGAACTGCCCCATGCCCTGGCGTCCGCTCGCGTGGGCGATGCCGTGCAGCAGCTTCTGCAGGTCGCCCAGGTCCCGGTCGGTGAGCAGCCCCAGCTCGTGGTACCGGGAGATCCGGGCCGCGTAGTCCAGCGGGGCGTCGAACGCCCCGGCCGGCGGCCGCCATGCGTTCAGCCGGCAGACCGCGCCCAGCGCCGCCCTGATGTCCGCGCGCGGCGGCGCCTCCACCGGATGCCGCTGCAGGGCCGCCACCCGCCCCGGCATCCGCTCGATGACCAGCGTGCCGTTGTCCGGATCCGCCGCGATCAGCCTCGGCACCCGCACCGGAGGGCGCTGCCGGACGAACGAGCGGTATGCCCCTATCTCGTGCCGGATCCGCTCCGACCACACCGGTGAGTGATCCAGTAAGCACTTGGCGACCGCCGTACTGCGGCCGGTCGTACCGACCAGGAGCACGGACCGCCCGCTGCGCCGCAGGACCTGCACGGGGGAGAACTCCGGGCAGATGCGGTGCACGGAGGCGATCGCCGTGCGCAGTTGGGCCCCCTGGGGGCCGGACAGGTCGATTCTTCCGCTGAGCGGCTGCGTGCCGGGCCCCGCGCCGCGCCGCGCCCTGCCTGCCCCGAGCACCGGGGCCGCCGGACGCGCGGGGGCGAGATAGGGGCCGCCGCCCGCCGCCGGGCGGGGGTGCAGCGAGCGCTGCGGGGCGGACACGGAGGACGATGCTGCGTACATGGGCGAGACAGATCCCTTCGTGTGCCTGCTGTGCCTGCCTGAAGACCGGTGCCCGTCCGTGGTGTCCGGAGGAGCGCGTCTTCCGTAAGCCGTCGCGCCGCCCGACCGGCCGCCCGGGGTCACCCTGGGGAGTAACTCCACGGCAACCGGGTCGGGGTGGCGCATTCCTACCTGACACCCGGCCGCCCCTGGCACACCATCTGGCGCACCCTGGCGAACGGTGGCGAATAGTCGCCCGGCAACCCGCACCGGGCTACTGTCAACTCAGCCGAGAACCTGGGGGCTTGACGTGAGCGGAGAACCCAACACCCGTCTGTCGGACCTGTTCGGCCTGGCCGGCTGGTCCAAGGGCGAGCTCGCGAGGCTGGTGAACCGGCAGGCGGCGGCCATGGGCCACCCCCAGCTGGCGACCGACACCTCGCGGGTGCGGCGGTGGATCGACATGGGAGAGATCCCGCGCGATCCCGTGCCGCGGGTGCTGGCGGTTCTGTTCACCGAGCGACTCGGCCGTGTCGTGACCATCGAGGACCTCGGTCTGGTCCGGCACGGGCGCGCGGGGAAACGGCAGGGCGGCGGGAGCGAAGGACATCCCGACGGAGTGCCGTGGGCGCCCGAGCGGACTGCGGCGGTCCTCACCGAATTCACGGGAATGGACCTCATGCTCAACCGACGCGGCTTGGTGGGCGCGGGCGCCGCGCTCGCCGCGGGCTCCGCACTCAGCAGCGCCATGCACGACTGGCTGCACACCGACCCGGCCCTCGCGGCCGACGCCCCCGACCTCCGCCAACCCCTGCACGCCGACCCCGCCGGGTACGACCGCTACGAGGCCGCCCCCATCGGGTCGCAGGAAGTGGAGGAACTGGAGCGCTCGGTCGAGGTGTTCCGCGCCTGGGACGCCGCCCGGGGCGGCGGGCTCCAGCGCAAGGCCGTGGTGGGCCAGCTCAACGAGGTGGGCGGCATGCTCGCCTACCACCACCCACCCCATCTCCAGCGGCGCCTGTGGGGCGTCGCCGCCAACCTCGCCGTCCTCGCGGGCTGGATGTCGCACGACGTCGGCCTGGAACCCACGGCCCAGAAGTACTTCGTCATCGCCGCCCACGCCGCGCGCGAGGGCGGCGACCGGCCCCGGGCCGGGGAGGCGCTCTCCCGGGCGGCCCGCCAGATGGTGCACCTGGGCCGGCCCGACGACGCGCTCGACCTGATGAAGCTCGCCAAGTCCGGTTCCGGCGAGCAGGTGCTGCCGCGTACCCAGGCCATGCTCTACACCATCGAGGCCTGGGCACAGGCGTCCATGGGCAAGGGCCAGGCCATGCGCCGCACCCTCGGGCGGGCCGAGGACCTCTTCGTCTCCGACAAGGCCGACGTGCCGCCGCCGGACTGGATGCAGACGTTCAAGGAGGAGGACCTGTACGGCATGCAGGCCCTCGCCTACCGGACGCTGGCCGACTTCGAGCCGGGGGCGGCCGCGCACGCCCAGCACTACGCGGAGAAGGCGCTGGCCCTGAGGATCGACGGCCGGCAGCGGTCGAAGATCTTCGACTATCTGTCCATGGCCTCCGCCTGCTTCATCGCCGACGACCCCGAACAGGCGGACCGGTACGCGCGCCTGGCCCTGGTGTCGATGGGGTCCAACTCCTCGCAGCGGACGTGGGACCGGCTGCGGCAGATGTACCGGCTCACCGCCGAGTACGCCGGATACCCGAAGATCCAGGAACTGCGCGAGGAGATCGAACTGGCGCTGCCCAAAGGCAAGTCGGCCAGGGGGAAGGGGAAGGGCGGCAGCGTCGCACCGGCGTAGCGGGCGACGGGTCGATCAGGGTGTGACCCGGGCCACCAGCACACAGGCGTCGTCCATCGGCGCCGGGGACGCGGCGAGTTCACCGGCCGCGATCCCTACGCCGTCCCGCGCCGAGTCCGACCCGGTCAGCCGGGGGGCCAGGGAGAGGAGGTGTGCCACGGCCGCGGGCTCCGTCGCGCCGGTGTGGAGGAGCAGCAGGTCGCCCGGTTCGAGGGTCGCCTCGCCCTGTCCGGTCAGCGCACGTCCCGCTCCCGCGCGGAACAGCAGCGGCGCGATGCGGTGTCCGGACCCGGCCCAGGTCAGGGCTCGGGTGCGGGGCGCGTAGCCGCAGTACACGGCGGAGCGCACGGGCGGCAGGGCGGTGGCTTCGAGTAACCCGGCCAGCCGGTCGGGGAGTTGCTGGGGACGGGTCCCCGCCAGCGCCAGGCCCCGCAGGGCGCCGATCAGCATCACCGGGCCCTGCGCCCCGTCGGTGTCCACGCCGGGGAGGTCGCCGGCGGCGAAGAGGGTCTCGTCGCCGGTGAGCGGGCACGCGTCGTACCAGGCGCTGTGCCGGGGCGCGTGGTCCGACGAGGGCAGGTACCCGGCGGCCAGGTCGAGGCCCGGCCGTCCCTGGTGCGGGAACCGCAGGAGGCCGTGCCAGGGCGCGGATGCGGCCTCCCGCGGTTCGACCGCGGCCCGTGCCCCGGTGTCCGCGGGCGGCGGGCGGTGACGGAGCGAGTCACGGGTCTCGCTCACCGCCCGCTGGCTGCGACGCAGTTCGCTGACGTCCCGCAGCACCGCCCACATCGAGGCGGTGCTGCCGTCGGCGTCGAGCACGGGCTCGCCCATCATGTGCACGGTGCGCACGGTGCCGTCGGGGCGCACGACGCGGAACTCCCCGTCGATGGGCCGGCCGTCGACGAGACAGTCCGTGACCATCGCGGTCAGCTTCGGTCGGTCCTCGGTGGGGACGAGGGAAGGGAGTTCGTCGAGGCTGAGCGGGGTGGAGGCGGGGTCGCGGCCGAGGATCTGGAACAGTTCCCCGGACCAGTCGGCCTCGTCCGTCAGCAGGTTCCACTCCGCGCTGCCGACCCGGCTGAGCAGCGAACCGGGCCGTGGCGCGGGCGCCGGGCCGTCCCGGAGCTGCGCCAGGTGGGCGTCCAGGTCGGTGAGTTGGTGCAGCGCCAGGTCGTACAGCGCGCGTTGCCACCGTCCCCGGGGGTCCGCCGCCTCACCCTGGGTGTCCCGCCGCACCGCGTCCACGTCGCCCCGCAGCCGCCGCGCCTGCGATATGAGCGACTCGACCGAGCCGCGTCCCGGCGGCTGGGCGGCGGGGTGGTCCGCGGAGAGATGGGGCGACATGACGCACTCCGATGTGCAGACGGTACGACCTGGGTGAAACGGGGCCGGCGGAAGGACCGTTACGACTGTTGCACAGCCCGCGACGGCTCGTAAGGGATTCGGCGACACACGATACGGTGGTGCTTCCGGCATATGCCAGCGTCTTGGCGGAGTGATGTGGGTACGTACGCGGCGTACGTGCGTCGGAGCTCAAGTCGTAGAGCCCCTAAGGGACTTGACGGGTGGCCTGCGCCGGAGGTGTCGTCGCCCTGGTGTTCGGTGGACCCTTGTTCTATGCCGGGTCGTGGAGGGCCGGCCGCGGTGCCAGTTCGACCGGCGTGCGCTCACCCGTCTCCAGCGCCCGCACCCCGGCCTCTGCGACCGCGGAGGCGGCGTACCCGTCCCAGGCGCCGGGACCGGTGACCCGGCCGTGGCGGGTGGCGTCCACCCAGGCCTGGACCTGGCGGTCGTAGGCGTCGGCGAACCGTACGAGGTAGTCCTGCGGCACCTCCTCCCGGGCGCCGCCCGCCGCCGTCACCAGCATGCCGTGCGCCTCGCCGATCCGGGCGCCGCCGGCTTCGCAGACGGCCTCGCAGCGCACCTCGTAGCCGAAGCCGCAGTTGACGAAGACCTCCACGTCCACGAGCGCGCCGCCGTCGGTCTCGAACAGCACCAGCTGCGGATCGAGCAGGCCCTCGGGCGCCCCCGCCGACGGCCGCGGCCGGAGCACGGTCACCGCGCTCAGCTCCTGTCCCAGCAGCCAGCGGGACGCGTCGATCTCGTGCGAGACGGAGCTGTTGACCAGCATCGCCGAGGTGAAGTGCGGCGGCGAGGAGACGTTGCGGTGGACGCAGTGCAGCATCAGGGGCCGGCCCAGCCGCCCGCCGTCCAGCAGCGACTTCAGCTGCCGGTACTCGGTGTCGTACCGGCGCATGAACCCGACCTGCGTCAGCCGCCTGCCGAGCCGCGCCTCCGCCTCCACCACGCGCAGCGCGCCCGCGGAGTCCGGCACCATCGGCTTCTCGCACAGCACCGGCAGCCCCCGCTCGAACGCGGCCAGCAGCGCCTCCTCGTGCGCCTCGCCGGGCGAGGCGATCAGAACCGCCCGGACGCCCGGTGCGTCGAGCGCGGCGACGGCGTCCGTGTGCACGGAGACTCCGTCGATGCCACCCACGGCCTCCTTCGCCCGTTCCGCGTCGGGGTCCGCGACCGCGGCGACCCTGGCGCCGCTCACCACCGCGTCGAGGCGCCGTACGTGGTCGGCACCCATGTGTCCCGCGCCCAGGACCGCCACACCCAGAAGTTCGCTCACGCTCCGCCGGCTCCTTCCCCGTCCGCCACGCACCCGCGGACGGCGGGTGCGTGTACGGCGAACAGGGTTTCATGGTCGTCACCGTCGTCAAGAGGGGACGGCCCGCGAGGCGCGAGCGCCGGCGTCAGTAGCGCAGCACCGCCGCGATGCCGTCCGCGTCCGCGAGCGCGCCGTCCGGCACGAAGCGGACGTCGGCACCGGTCTCCAGGCACTGCTCCACGATCTCGTCCACGATGTCCTCGCGGGCGTCGAGGTCCCCGTCGAACGCCGGGAGCAGGTGCTCCCCGTCGTCGCGCATCGTGACCTTGAAGTTCTCCTCGACGGCGAGCAGCCGGACCCTGCCGGTGTGGGCGCTCTCCCACAGCTCGTCGACCCCGGCCGCGAAGTCCTTGCGCCCGCGGGCCGCGTCCAGCTCCCTGGCCACCGCCGCCACGGACCCCTTCGCCTCGTCGTCGAGCACCTGCCGCACGGCCTGCCACACGGCCTCGGGCGTGCCGTGCGCGAGGCCGCCGTGCGGGACCAGCACCGCGCCCGCGGCGAGGGTGCCCGCCTCGTCGAACAGGGACAGCGCGGGCTCGGGCCCGGTGACGTACAGCGGCCGGGGGTGGGTGCGCAGGATCTTGCCCATCGCGGTGTCGGCGTCCCGCAGGAACCGGCGGGTGCCCTCGTCGCGGAAGGTGCTCGGCGCGTCGCCGATCCGCTCCTGGCGCTCGGGGTCGAAGTCCTCGGCGGGGCGGTCGAACGGGAAGCCGCCGAGGTGTTCCTCGACGACCCGGTCCGCGCCGCCGCTCCACAGCTTGACGCGGTCGGCGGCGACCGACAGCACCCAGAACGGCCGCTCGGCGGCCTGCGCGGCGACGAGGTTGCGGGTCAGGAAGGTGTCCGAGACGACCACGCGCTCGGGCACGGAACGGGCCAGCGTCCAGACCTGGTGCTCACCCGGAGCGGCGAAGATCGCCAGGCCGTCCTCGGCGTAGGTCAGGTCGACCTCGGCGAGGGCCCGGTCGAGTTCCCGTGAGACGTCGGTACGGCGCTCTCGGGTGACCGCGGGATCGTCCTCCAGCTGTTTCTTGGCCGCGGCGACCACGTTGCGCAGCCGGACCCGGTCCTGGGCGTTGTCCGGTTCGCGGCGGTGGGTCGGCGTCAGCACGGACACGGCCGGATACGGCCGGGGGCGCCGCAGCTCGGCGAGGGTGGCGGGACTCAGATCGTGCTCCATGTCAGCACGATAGGACCGTTGGACGGATAGGGCATATCGATCACATCGGACAGCCGGTGCGGCCGGTGCGGCCGGGCGCTCAGCCGGTCTCGCCCTCTCCGTCCTCCGGTCCGCAGGAGCTGCCGTCGGGCGGCAGGGAGCCGTAGAGCAGGAAGTCGTCGACCTTGCGGTGCACGCACTCGGAGGACGCGTAGCCGGTGTGCCCCTCGTCCCGGTTGTCGAGGACCACGGCCGAGGACCCCAGCCGCTCGGCGGTCTCCGTGGTCCAGCGGTACGGCGTGGCCGGGTCGCCCCGGGTGCCGACGAGCAGCATCCTGGCGGTGTCGAGGTCCTTCACGTCGTCGCGGATGTAGTCGGTGCCCCGGGGGCGTCCGTGGCACATGAGCACCTGGGTGAGGCGGTACCGGCCGAAGACCGGCGACACCTCCTCGTACCGCGCGCGCAGCCGGTCCAGGGACCCGGTGACCTCGGCGGCCGAGGGGCGGTCGGGGTCGTCGGCGCAGTTGACCGCCATCAGGGCGGCCGGGAGGTTGTCCATGGGTATCTCCTCCTCGTCCGTGAGACCGGCGCCCGCGGGCTCCCGGCCCGCCGCGGCCGCCCCCGCACGGACCGGGAAGGTGACGCCGCCGGAGAAGAAGCCCTCCAGGCCCCGGGTGTCGCCGTCGTCCAGCAACTGCGCCAGCGCCCGCTGCAGCGAGGGCCACAGCTCCTGGCTGTACAGCGCCTGGCCTATGGCGCCCACCAGATCCTGACCGGAGAAGGGCTCCCCGAAGGCCGACGGCACCGGATCGGCGTCGAGCGAGGCGACGAGCCGCTCCACCTGCTCCCGGGCGGCCCGGGCGTCCTGGCCGAACGGACAGGCGATGTCCTCCACGCACCAGTCGAGGAAGTTCTCCAGCGCGGTCTGCTGGCCCCGCGCACCCGCCAGCCCCTGCTCGGCCAGCGGTTCGGTCAGCGTGTCCACACCGTCCAGCACCATCCGGCCCACCTTGTCCGGGAACCGGGCGGCGTAGACCGCGCCCAGCCGGGTGCCGTAGGAGAAGCCCAGGTAGTTGAGCCGGCGGTCGCCCAGCGCGCTGCGCATCACGTCCATGTCGCGGGCGGCGTCGACCGTGCCCATGTGGTGCAGCACGGGTCCGGAGTACTTCGCGCACTCGGCCGCCGCGTCCCGCAGCCGCCCGAGCACGTCGTCGGGGTCGGTGACCGGCTCGTCCCCGCCGGTCGCCTCGATGATCTTCAGGGTGGCCGGGCCGCAGGTCACGGGGGAGGAGCGGCCGACTCCGCGGGGGTCGAAGGTGACCACGTCGTAGCCATTGGTGAGATGCATGAAGTCCTTGCCGCCGAAGGAGAGTTCGCTCACCCCCGAGCCGCCGGGACCGCCGAAGTTCAGCAGCACCGAGCCGCGCGAGTCGCCGGTCGCCCGGTACCGGGCCAGCGCCAGGTCCAGGGTCTCGCCCTTCGGCCGGGCGTAGTCGAGGGGGACGGTGACCTTCCCGCACTGGAGATCCTTCGGCATCTCCATGCCCTCGCACGCCGACCAGGTGACCTTCTGGTCGTAGAACCGGGACAGATCCGGTCCGGTGTCCCGTGCGGCCGCCGCGGGGAGCCCCGCGCCCAGCAGGGTCAGGCCGAGCGCCCCGCTGACCGCGCAGCGCCGGACCGAGGGCCGAGTCGACGGCTTGGCCTGCATCGATGCCTCCCGGGCGCCCTGTCGCGGACCCGTGGTCGGCGCCACTCGATCACCATAAGCGGGCCTCGCACCCGGCGCCTCCGGGCGCGGACGGCCGGCGGGGCCCCGCGCGGGCGTCCGGAACACCACCCCGTTTGTTCGATGAACCGTCCACTCGATGGGGTGAAAGGCCGATTAGCCATAACTCGGATGGTGCGCCCGCGTTTTAACCGGTGCGGGCGACTGCCCGCGACCATGTCTGGAAGGCAGGGAACCGCATGAGAAGGGTTACCCGAAACGGTGTGCTCGCCGTCGCCGCCTCCGGCGCGCTGGCGGTGACGATGCCGGCGTACGCGGCGTTCGCGTCCGACGGTGCCACCGCCGACGGCTCCTCGGCCGGTTCGCCGGGTCTGATCTCCGGCAACACCGTCCAGCTCCCGGTGGACGTACCGGTCAACGTGTGCGGCAACACCGTGAACGTGGCGGGGCTCCTCAACCCGGCCGCGGGCAACGGCTGCGCCAACACCGGGAAGGGCGGCGCGTCCCACGAGTCGGACACGGCACACAAGGGGACGGGCGCCGCCGGCACGTCGGGCGGCGCGCACGCCGAGGGGAGCGGAAAGGATTCACCGGGCGTGCTGTCCGGCAACGGCGTCCAGTTGCCGGTGCATCTCCCGGTCAATGTCAGCGGCAACAGCGTCAATGTGGTCGGCATCGGCAACCCGGCCGTCGGCAACGAGTCGACGAACGGCTCCGACGACGACCCCGAGCCCCCGCCGCAGGCGCCCGCCGAACCCGAGCCGTCCGCGCCCGAGAAGGAGCGCGCGCAGCCGGAGCCGGCGCCGCACGCCGCACCGCCGCGCGAGTCGGCGGCCCTCGCCCACACCGGGGCGGACCAGACCCTGCCCGTGCTCGCGGGCGGCGCGGTGCTCGTCCTCGGCGGCGCCGTCCTCTACCGGCGTTTCCGCCCGGGTGCCGAGAGCTGACCGGGGTCCGGTCGTACATTCCGGGGCGCCCTTCCGTCCGGAGGGGCGCCCCGTCCGTTCACGTGGCCCGCGCGCTCAGCCGCGACCTTCGTGAAACCGCCGGTGCAACGCGCGGATCTCCTCGGTGAGTTCCGGTACCGGCCCGTCCACGGTCACGCCGGGCGCCACCTCCCGCACCGCCAGCGGCCGCACCGGCGGGGCCGGGACGCCCAGTTCCGCCAGCCAGTCGCCCAGCTGCTCGGACGAGGCGACGTACACGATGCGCCCCAAACCCACCCAGGCGTGCGCGGCGGCGCACATCGGACAGTGCTCCCCAGACGTGTACACCGTGGCCGCGGCCCGCTCGCCGGGGGTGAGGTGGGCGGCGGACCAGCGGGCCAGCTCGAACTCCGGATGACGGGTGCGGTCGCCGCCGGCCACCCGGTTGCGGTCCTCGGCCAGTACCTTGCCGTCCGCGCCGGCCAGCACCGACCCGAACGGCTCGTCGCCGGCCTCCAGTGCCCGCGACGCCAGCTCCACACAACGGCGCAGATGCGGTAGTTCGACGTCCTTCACGACCATGGCGTACGGCCTTCCTCGCGACGTGGCCCCGTCCGTCAGCCTAAGTCCGCCCGGCTTCCGGCGTTCTTGCTATCGCCACTCGTGAGAGTTACAGTCTCTAACGAACGCGAGTAGCGATAGCAACGCAAGGCAACGCACTGGAAGAGGAGCGCCCCATGTCCGATGTCACCCCGCAGTCGCACGCCCCGCACACCGTCCTCGGATCCGGCCCCGCCGGGACCGCGCTCGCCCGTGAACTGGCACGCAGGGGGCACACCGTCCGCCTGGTGGACCGGCGGGGCGAGGGCCCCGCGGTCGAGGGCGTCGAGCGGTTCGCCGCCGACGTCGGCACGGTCGAAGGCGCCCGGGCCGCCATAGCCGGCGCGGCCGTCGTGTACCACTGTGTCAACGTCGCCTATCACCTCCAGGTCGAGGTGATGCCCCGCGTCCAGGAGGCCGTTCTGGCCGCGGTCGAGGAGACCGGCGCCCGCCTCGTCGTGCTCGACACGCTCTACCCGTACGGCGAGACCGGGGGAGCGGTGATGACCGAGGACAGCCCCTGGCAGGCGACGAGCCGCAAGGGCCGGATGCGCGCCGAACTGGACGAGCGGTACCTCGCCGCACACCGCGCCGGCCGGGCCCGTGTCGTCCTGGGCCGCAGTGCCGACTTCGTCGGCCCGGGTGTACTCAACTCGTCCCTCGGCGCGGCCGTCTTCCCCGGCGCGCTCACCGGCAAGGAGGTCGTGGGCTTTGGCGACATCGACCTGCCGCACAGCTACACCGGCATCGCGGACGTGGCGGCCGGTCTCGCGACCCTCGGCGAACGCCCGGAGGGCGACGGCCGGGTCTGGCACCTGCCCACCGCGCCGGCCGTGACCACGCGCGAGATCCACACGATGATCGAGAAGCGGGTGGGCCGCCCGCTGAACGTCGTGCTGCTCGACCGGCCCCGCGCCTTCGGGCCGTTCGACGAGCAGTTCATGGCCGAGTACGAGGAGATGTTCTACCAGCACACGGAGCCGCAGATCGTGGACTCCGGTGCCTTCGAGCGGTTCTTCGCGGTGGCCCCCACGCCGCTCGCGGACACCCTGGACGCGACCGTCACCTGGTACGAGGCGTGGCTCGCCGCCCGGTGACGGTCAACGCCTCAGCGGCCGGGTCGCGACCGGGACCGGTCCAGTGCGGCCACGCCGACCGCGGCCAGCCCGATCTGGATGAGCCATTCGATCCAGTCCACGCCGTCGGTGTCGGCCACGTCGAACGCCGAGGCGACCGCCGATCCGAGCAGCGCGGCCAGGATGCCGACGGCGATCGTCCACAGGACGCCGATGCGCTGGCGACCGGGGACCACGAGGCGGCCCAGGACGCCGATGACGATACCGATCACGATGGCGCTGATGACGCCGTCGATCTCCATCTCCACCCCACTTCGTCAGGTCCCCCGCTGTAGTGCTTCTGCCCGCTGCGGACAGACGCACTCCGCCACGCTCCGGCCTGCCCCGGGCCGGGGCGTGGACTACCTCTTCGGGCGCGGGCGGGCCGGCCCGCCGGTGAGCGGGCCGGCCGTGCGGCTCCTTCCCGGGTGTCTAACTCTTGGGGGCGCTCCGCGCCGCCGTACCGGCGCAGACCATGCCCAGGACCAGGGCGAGTGCGCCGATGATGATGTTGTTCCAGATGACGCCGGCGTCCGGGCTCGAGCCCACGATCCACGGCGAGATGATCATCCAGACGCCCATCGCGCACATGGCCCAGCTCAGGCCGTACATGCGCTCCGGGGCGCGGGTGAATCCGAGGGCCAGCAGACCGATGGCGATGCCCACGATCAGGTTGTGGGCCACGAGCGACGGCTGGCTGGTGGTGAAGTGGAGTATCCACGGGGACACGGCGCAGTAGAGGCCGAGCAGGAACACCGGCCCGTCCACGAGCGCCACGTCACGACCACCGAGCATGCGCGCGTAGCGTTCCTGCATTTCCGGGGCGTCGGGGTGGCTGGTGATGTCACTTCTGGAGTGCGAGACGTGGGCCATGAGTCGTCTCCTTCGACTTGCAGGGCCAACCGCTTCGGTTGCGGTGTGCGGTAGCGCCGCATATGGGTATTCTGCTCTTATTTTTCCCTTATGTGTAGTCGGGAACCCCCTCTGTCACGCCCGTGTGAAATCCGCGTTCGGGGGACGAGACCGGCCCTGATCTCCTTGACCCTGTTCGACGGCGGCTGCCACGATCGACGGCATGCCAACGCGACCGGATCTCACGCGGCGACGTCACGTCGACCTCGCGCGCGTCTTCAGCGCCTCCTGTCGCACCGCGGCCTGATCCCGCCGATCCGCCGCCCCCTTCCCACCCCGCCGCACCGGCCCGGCACCGCCCTGCGAGCGACTCCCCACACCGCCCGAACCGGTGGCCGCCCAGGCTCCCGTCCGGGCCCGGTGTTTCCCATGTCCCGGTCCAGCGGCTCCCCGAGCGCAGGACGGTCCGGGAATTCCGCCGCGCGCCCCGGCCGGAAGGCGCGCCCCGCCCTCGCCTTCCCGAAAGAGGACCCATGGCCACCGTCCTGTCCGTCTCCGGCAGCCCGTCCGCCTCCTCCCGCACCCACCGGCTGCTGCGCCACCTCGACGAGCGGCTGACCGCGCAGGGCCACGACGTGATCCCGCTCGACGTCCGCACCGTCCCCGCCGAAGCGCTGCTCGGCGCGGACTTCGAACACCCCGCCATCACCGAGGCCGCCGCGCTCTTCGCCCGTGCCGACGGCGTCGTCGTCGGCACCCCCGTCTACAAGGCGTCCTACTCCGGCGTACTGAAGGCGCTGCTCGACCTGCTTCCGCAGTACGCCCTCACCGGGAAGACGGTGCTGCCGCTCGCCACCGGCGGCTCCACCGCCCACGTCCTGGCGATCGACTACGCGCTCCGCCCGGTGCTGAACTCCATGGGCGCCGCACACATCGTGCAGGGCTGGTTCACGCTGGACCGGGACATCACGGCGCACGAGGACGGGTCGGTCGGCGTCGCGCCGGGCTCGGCGGAGGCACTCGCCCAGGTGGTCGACCAGTTCTCGGTGGCCCTGGGCACTCCGGTGGCGGCGCCCGTGCCGGCCCCGCCCGCGCTGGCCGCCGCCGTCTGACCGGCACGCCGCGACCGTACGCCGCTTCGTCCTTCCGCTTCCCCGCCCGGCGCCCGCACGCCGTGGCCGGACGTCCCCGAACGGAGATCCCCGTGTCGTCCCTCACCTTCCACTGGTTCCTGCCCACCAGCGGCGACAGCCGCGACGTCGTCGGCGGCGGCCACGGCGCCCCGGACACCGGCGCCGGGCGCCGCCGGCCGCCGACAGTGGCCTATCTCGGGCAGATCGCGCGCGCCGCCGAGAGCCTGGGCTTCGTCGGCGCGCTCACACCCACCGGTGCCTGGTGCGAGGACGCGTGGCTGACCACCGCGATGGTCTCCCAGGCCACCGAGCGCCTGAAGTTCCTGGTCGCCTTCCGCCCCGGCTTCGTCTCACCCACGCTCGCCGCGCAGATGGCGTCCACGTACCAGCGGCAGACCGGCGGACGGCTGCTGCTCAACGTCGTCACGGGCGGCGAGAGCCGCGAACAGCGGGCCTACGGCGACTTCCTGGACAAGGACGCCCGCTACCGGCGCACCGGCGAGTTCCTTCACGTCGTAAGGGAGTTGTGGCAGGGCTGCACGGTCGACCTGGACGGGGAGCACCTGCGGGTGGAGCAGGCGCGGCTCACGCGGGTGCCCGACCCCGTGCCCGAGGTGTACTTCGGCGGCTCCTCGCCCGCCGCGGTCGAGGTCGCCGCTCGCCACGCCGACGTGTACCTCACCTGGGGCGAGCCGCCCGCGCAGGTCGCCGGCAAGATCGCCCGGCTGCGGGAGGCGGCCGCGCGCCAGGGCCGTACCCTGCGCTTCGGCATCCGGCTGCACGTCATCACGCGCGACACCGCGGCGGACGCCTGGGCCGAGGCCCACCGGCTGCTCGACGGCTTCGACCCGGACACCGTACGGGAGGCGCAGGCCAACCTCGCCCGCAGCGAGTCCGAGGGGCAGCGGCGCATGCTCGCCCTGCACGGCGGCTCCCGCGACGCCCTGGAGATCCACCCCAACCTGTGGGCCGGGATCGGCCTGGTGCGCGGCGGGGCGGGCACCGCCCTGGTCGGCGGCCACGACGAGGTCGCCGAGCGGATCGCCGAGTACCACGCCCTCGGCATCGACGAGTTCGTCCTCTCCGGGTATCCGCACCTGGAGGAGGCGTACTGGTTCGGCGAGGGCGTCCTGCCACGCCTCGCCGCCCGGGGACTGTGGCGCCACCCCGAGCACGCGGGTGCCGGTGCCGGTGCCGGTGCCGAAGAGGCGGTGCTGCCGGTCGCCGTCTAACCGTCCGGGCGGCCAGGTGTCCAGGTCTCTAGACCGAGGCCAGCGCGGCCAGGTGGGCCTCACGGACCGTGGCCGTCTGGCCCTGGATCAACAGGAACACCGCCTCCCGTGCGATCCGTTGGGCCGGGCTGTCCACACTCGTGGCCCGCCCGCCCCCGGCCACGACCGCGGCGGTCGTCGCGGCCCGCAGCAGCTCGTACGCCCGCGTCCGCAGCGCCAGGCGCTCCTCGACGTGCTCGTGCGGGACGGGGTGGTCGGCGAGCGCGTACGCCCGCTCCCGCACCTCGTCCAGCCGCGCGCGCAGGGCGTCGGCCGCGCCGCGCCCGGCGGGCGCGGCGCCGAGCAGGTCCAGCGCGGCGTACCCGAGGCCGAAGACGGCCGGGGACGTGTTGGTGCTGCGGGGGACGTCGACGCGGGCGAACTCCTCGCGCGGGGTGCGCAGTACGACCGACTCCTCCGGCACCCACAGGCCGTCCAGCGTCAGCGACACCGTGCGGGCCGCCGTCAGCGCCACCAGCCGCATCGGCGGCGAAGCCCGCAGACCCGGCTGTTCCCGGGCATCGGCGAAGGCGAACACCACCTCGTCGGAGTCCGTCACGCCGGCGAGCAGCATCAGGTCGTTCAGGCCCCAGCCCGTGTACCAGGGCACGGTGCCGTCGAAGCGCACCCCGCCCCGCTCGGCGGTGGCCCGCACCGGGACCCGGGGGTGGGCGCGGACGTGCGCGTAGGCGATGCCCGCGAGCAGTTCGCCGGTGGCGAGCGGACGCAACAGGCGTTCGCGGACAGCGAGTCCGGGCGCCGCCCGCGCCAGCATGCGCACCGGCGTGTGGTGCTGGGTCTGCACGAACCACGTGGAGCAGCACGCCCCGGCCAGGATCTCGGCGACCTCCCTGGCGACCCGGTCCGGGGCACCGGCCCCGCCGGACTCCCCGGGCGCGCTCACCCCGAGCAGCCCGGAGCGCCGGACCGCCTCGATGTGACTGCTGGGCACGACGTCCTGGTCGACGCGCTGGGCGGACGGGGCGAGCAGGTCGTCGGCGAGCCGGTGCGCCTCGGTGACGAGCGGATGGGCCGTGGTGGTCATACCTCGATTCTCCCGACCGGATCCGGACGGTGGCGAGCGGGCACGGTACGGCGAGTCCCCGCCGGGCCGGAAACCGGCCCGAGTCCGACTGGTCTACACCCTTGACTGGTACAGACCAACGCGGTTGAGTGTGCGTCACACCCCCCACTACGGCCGCCCCCGACGCCGTGACCGGCAAGGCCGGCGCGTGCGCGCAAGGCATCGCCCCGGCCTGCCTTGTGCGGGAGCGGCCGTGCCCGTCAAAGGAGGAAGTCCTGTGTCGAGGCGCCGAATCTCCGCCCTGGTGGCCGTACTCGCCCTCGCGGGCGCCGTGCCCACCCTCCTGCCCGCCACCGAGGCGTCCGCCGCCACGTGTTCGAGCTACCCGGCCTGGACGGCGGGCAAGAACTACAACGCCGGCGACATCGTCCGCTACACCGACGGCAAGGCGTACATCGCCGAGCACGCCAACCCGGGCTACGACCCGGTGATCAGCACCTGGTACTGGGAGCCGTACGCCTGCAGCGGCGGCCCGGGTACGCCGGTCGGCAACTTCGTGGTGAGCGAGGCCCAGTTCAACCAGATGTTCCCGGGCCGGAACTCCTTCTACACCTACAGCGGCCTCACCGCCGCCCTCAGCGCCTACCCGGGCTTCGCCAACACCGGCGGCGACGCCACCAAGAAGCAGGAGGCCGCCGCCTTCCTCGCCAACGTCAGCCACGAGACCGGCGGACTCGTGCACGTCGTCGAGCAGAACACCGCCAACTACCCGCACTACTGCGACTGGAACCAGCCCTACGGCTGTCCGGCCGGCCAGGCCGCCTACTACGGGCGCGGGCCGATCCAGCTCAGCTGGAACTTCAACTACAAGGCCGCGGGCGACGCGCTCGGCATCAACCTGCTGGGCAACCCCTGGCTGGTCCAGAACGACGCGGCCGTCGCCTGGAAGACCGCCCTGTGGTACTGGAACACCCAGTCCGGACCGGGCAGCATGACCCCGCACAACGCCATGGTCAACGGCGCGGGCTTCGGCCAGACGATCCGCTCCATCAACGGCTCCCTGGAGTGCGACGGAAGGAACCCGGCGCAGGTCCAGAGCCGCGTCACCAAGTACCAGCAGTTCAGTCAGATCCTCGGCGTCTCCCCGGGTGGCAACCTGTACTGCTGACCCGCCCCGGGGCCACCCGTCGGCCGCGTCCCGCTCCGGCAGGACGCGGCCGACTTGGCGTGAGGGAGTTTTACGTATAACCTCTCCCGTCAATCGTCCGTCCGGAAGGGTCCCGATGACACGTATCGCCCTGGTCGCCCTCGTCGTCGACGACTACGACGAGGCCATCCGCTTCTACACCGAGGCCCTCGGTTTCCGGCTGGCCGAGGACGCGCCCCGGCCCGACGGTTCCCGCTGGGTGGTCGTCGAACCCGGCACCCCCGGACAGGGCACCGCGCTGCTGCTGGCCCGCGCCAAGGGCGAGGCCCAGCGCTCCCGGATCGGCGACCAGACCGGCGGGCGGGTCGGCTTCTTCCTGCACACCGACGACTTCGCCCGCGACCACGCCCGCATGACCGCCGCCGGCGTGACCTTCCTGGAGGAGCCCCGGCACGAGCCCTACGGCTCGGTAGCCGTCTTCCAGGACCTCTACGGCAACCGCTGGGACCTGCTCCAGCCCGCCGCCTGAACCCTCCCGATCGTCCGCTCAGACCCCGCCGAGGAACCACCGCACATGTCATCTACGCGCATAGACGCCGAAACCCTCCGCCGCCTCCCCAAGGCCGTGCTGCACGACCACCTCGACGGCGGCCTGCGCCCCGCGACCGTCGTGGAACTGGCCGCGGCCGTCGGGCACACCCTGCCCACCACCGACCCCGACGAGCTGGCCGCCTGGTACTACGAGGCCGCCAACTCCGGTGACCTGGTGCGCTACATCGCCACCTTCGAGCACACCCTCGCCGTGATGCAGAACCGCGAGGGCCTGCTGCGCACCGCCGAGGAGTACGTCCTCGACCTCGCCGCCGACGGCGTCGTCTACGGCGAGGTCCGCTACGCCCCCGAGCTGATGACCGGCGGCGGTCTGACCCTCGCCGAGGTCGTCGAGACCGTCCAGGAGGGCCTGGCCGCCGGGATGGCCAAGGCCGCCGCGGCCGGCACCCCGGTCCGGGTCGGCACCCTGCTGTGCGGCATGCGGATGTTCGACCGCACCCGCGCCACCGCCGACCTCGCGGTCGCCTTCCGGGACGCCGGGGTCGTCGGCTTCGACATCGCCGGCGCCGAGGACGGCTTCCCGCCCGCCGACCACCTCGACGCCTTCGAGCACCTGCGCCGCGAGAACGTGCCCTTCACCATCCACGCCGGCGAGGCGCACGGCCTGCCCAGCATCCACCAGGCCCTCCAGGTGTGCGGCGCCCAGCGCATCGGCCACGGCGTGCGCATCACCGACGACATCCCCGACCTCGCCTCCGGCAAGCTGGGCCGCCTCGCGGGCTGGGTCCGCGACCGCCGGATCGCCCTGGAGATGTGCCCGACCTCCAACCTCCAGACCGGTGCCGCCACCTCGATCGCCGAGCACCCCATCACCGCGCTGAAGGACCTCGGCTTCCGCGTCACCCTGAACACGGACAACCGCCTCGTCTCGGGCACCACGATGACCCGCGAGATGTCGCTGCTCGTCGAGCAGGCCGGCTGGAGCGCCGAGGACCTGCGCACGGTGACGGTGAACGCCCTCAAGAGCGCCTTCATCCCCTTCGACGAGCGCAACGCGCTGATCGAGGACGTCGTCCTGCCGGGTTACGCGGCGCTCTGAACGAGACCGCGCACATAGGCGGCCTGTCCGACGTGCTGGAGATCGTCGGACAGGACGCTGACCAGCCGCGCGCCCAGGGTGACCGGCGGGTCCCAGTTGTCGTCCACGATCCGCTCCAGGTCCTTGGCGGCCAGGGAGCGCAGGGCCCCGAGCGTCTGCGCGTGCACGGCGTCGTAGTAGGCGGTCAGCAGGTCGCCCGAGTCGACGCGCACCTTCGCGACCTCGGCGGGACTGTGGCCGTACCCGGTGTCCCGGCGGGGCAGGCCGAGGGCGAAGCGCTCCTCCCACTCGCCGGTCAGCCACACCTGGCCGAGACCGAAGGCGTCCGCGACGTGGTCGTCCTGGACGCGGGTGAGATGCCAGACGAGCCAGGCGACCGAGTTGGCTTCGTCGGCGGGGCGGGCGTTCAGGCCGTCGGGGTTCAGGCCCTCGACGGCGGCGTGGACTTCTTCCTGGATACGGGCGTAGCCCTCGATGAGGATGTCCTTCGCATGCATACGTCCACCATCGCGCAGTCGGCCCTCACCCGCTCCCCGTCTCCAGCAGCCCCATCAGCGCCCGCGCCGCGGGGCTGGTCGCCTGGGCGGGCGGCAGCAGCGCGATGGTCTCGTACTCCGTCCCGTCCGCGTCCTTCAGCGGCAGCGACGTGAGGGCGGCCCGCTTGTGCCGGAAGTGCCGCGGCACCACCGCGATACCGAGGTTCTCGTCGATCAGGTCGAGCAGCCCGTGCACGTCGTTCACCTCCAGCGGCACGGTCCGCCGTACGCCCGCCGAGGCGAAGACGGCGTCGGTGACGCGGCGCGGACCCCAGTCCGGGTGGAAGTCGACGAAGACCTCGTCGGCGAGATCGTGCGGGGTGAGCACCGCGCCGTCCGCCGCGAGCCGGTGGCCGGGGTGGCACAGCACCGTCATCGGCTCGCCGGACAGCGGGACCGAGCGCAGCTGTTCGGTGTCGGCCTGGGTGCGGTAGGCGAAGGCCAGGTCGAGCCGCCCGGCCGCCACCTCCTCGGCCAGCTCGCCGGAGCCCGCCTGCCGCAGCCGGATCTCCACGTCCGGGTGGAGCCGCCGGAAGGAGGCCAGCAGCTTCGCGACCGGCACCCCGGCGATGCACTGCTCGGCGCCGAGCGACAGCGTGCCGCGCAGTACCCCCTGCACGGCGGCCACCGCCTCGTGCGCCGACCGCACCTGGGCGAGGATCCGCTCCGCCTCGCCCAGCAGCGCCCGCCCGGCCTCCGTCAGCGTCACCCGGCGGGTGGTCCGCACGAAGAGCGGCGCCCGCAGCTCCCGCTCCAGCGCCCGGATCGACGCCGACAGGCCCGACTGGGACACCAGCAGCCGCTCCGCCGCACGGGTGAAGTGCTGGTCCTCGGCGACCGCCACGAAATGCTGAAGATGACGCAGTTCCATGATTGAGAAGCGTAACCGCGCAATCCCATCGGATTCTTCTGTTGGACCACTGCACGCAGGTCAGGCCAGAGTGGGGGGCGGTTCCAGCCGGATCCACCCCTACCCGTACCCGGGTGCCCAACCCCCTCTGGAGTCGCGTTGTACACCGCACACCCCGACCGCTACGCGGACCTGCCCTACCGGCGCACCGGACGCAGCGGCCTGAAACTCCCCGCGCTCTCGCTCGGCCTGTGGCACAACTTCGGCCCGGACCGTCCCGCCGAGACCCAGCGCGCGATCCTGCGCCGCGCCTTCGACCTCGGCGTCACCCACTTCGACCTCGCCAACAACTACGGCCCGCCGCCCGGCTCCGCCGAGTCCGCGCTGGGCGAGGCGCTGAAGGCGGACTTCGGGCCGTACCGCGACGAGCTGGTCGTCTCCACCAAGGCGGGCTACCTGATGTGGCCCGGCCCGTACGGCGAGTGGGGCTCGCGCAAGTCGGTCCTGTCCTCCCTCGACCAGAGCCTGACCCGCATGGGCCTGGACTACGTCGACATCTTCTACTCGCACCGCCCCGACCCGGAGACTCCCCTGGAGGAGACGATGGGCGCCCTGCACTCGGCGGTGCAGCAGGGCAAGGCGCTCTACGTGGGCGTCTCGAACTACTCCGCCGAGCAGACCCGCGAGGCCGCCCGCATCCTCGGTGAGCTGGGCACCCCGCTGCTGATCCACCAGCCGCGCTACTCCATGCTCGACCGCCGCCCCGAGACCGGCGGCCTGCTGGACGCGCTCGACGAGCTGCAGGTCGGTTCCATCGCCTACTCCCCGCTGGAGCAGGGCCTGCTCACCGGCCGCTACCTCGACGGCATCCCGGAGGGCTCGCGCGCCGCGAGCGACAGCCCGTTCCTCAAGTCCGAGGCGGTCACCGAGGAACTGGTCGGCCGGCTGCGCTCGCTGGACGAGATCGCGAAGTCCCGCGGCCAGTCGCTGGCCCAGATGGCTCTCGCGTGGGTGCTGCGCGGCGGCCGCGTGACCTCGGCGCTGGTCGGCGCGAGCAGCCCGCAGCAGCTGGAGGACAGCGTCTCGGCCACCAGGAACCTCGATTTCGGCTCCGACGAACTGGCCCGCATCGACAAGATCGTCAACAAGTAGGGCGCGGCCGCCCGACACCCGGGTCTCGGAGGCGGGTCACCGCCGCCGGGACCCGGGGCCGTTCGCCGGGGCGCCCTCACGCCCCGGCGGGCACCCGGTCCAGGAAGCCGAACACGGCGCTGATCCGGTCCTCGTCGTCCAGCCTGACCACGTCGAACCCGGCCACCGGTGCGGAGCCGTCGGCCTCGCTCACCAGCTCCCAGGAGAAGCGCGCCGTGTCGTGGTGCCCGTCCACGGCACCGGACAGCCGGAACACGAAGCCGGGGAACTGCTCGTGCGCCGCCGCGATCACCGCCGCGATCTGCTCGTGGCCGCGGACGTCGGCCAGGGGATCGGTGTAGCCGCCGTCATTGGTCCAGGCCGCGGCGACCGCCTTGGCCCGCGTCTCCGGCGCCGCGTTCCACGCCTCGAAGTAGCGGGCGACGGCGTCGTCGTAGCGGCGGGCGGGTGCGGATGCGGACATGGCGATCAGCCTCCATCGAGGTCGTGTGCGCTGGTCAGGGACCGGATCCCGGTCTCGGCGACCCGGTACCGCAACCATGCCCGCACCCGCGCGCACCGTCGATTACCCCCGGGGTCATGGCGGCGCCCCGCGCAGCCGCCGGCACAGCGCCCGCCCGGAATCGGGACGGCCGACGGCCACGGGTCGGCTTTCGGCCAACAACGGCCGTGAATATGCCAGGAGACTGGCCGGAAATTCATGGTGACAGTGGTTCATCGGTGAACATACTCACCACTAGGGCCTCTCACACCATGCGACAGCGCCCTCACGCACAGCACACGAGCCGCACGGACGCCCTGCCCGACCCGGCAGGCGGTGGGTGACGGGGGAGGGTAGCAGTGCACGACGAGTTCCTGTGCCACGTCACCGCCTACGGCGTCTGTGACGGCCGGCGCATCGGTGTCCCGCTCGGTACCTACCGGGCTCCCACCCTCGCCCTGGCCCTGTGGTGGCTGCGCGACCGCGCCTCCTGGATGGCCGAGCGGCTGGACCCGCAGCCCGACACCCCCCACTTACCGCGCGCCGCCCTGACCCCCGTCGCCGACGACGCGCCCGACGTGCCGCGCGTGCTGCGCACCTGGTGCGCCGACGACCTCCAGCAGGAACTGGTCGCCGACGAACTGGCCGCGGGCCGCCTGGTGCGGATCGCGACCAGCGACGACACCACCGAGTACGAGCTGATGGCGGAGTCCGTGGACGCACTCCGCATGCAACGGGCCTCCACGCCCCTCGTCGTCCCGGTGGCCTGACCCTCCGAAGACCCGCGGGACCGCCCTAGGTGCCCGTCGGAGCCCGCCCCGCCCGCCGCCTCGCCCACCGTGCGAGCAGCGCGCCGAGCGCCCCCGCGACCAGCCCCCACAGCAGGGCGAGCCCCACCGCACTCCACAGTTGCGGCCGCAGGAAGAGCCGGCCGGACAGGCCGCCGCCCAGGTCGCCGATGCCGAGCACGGACAGCCCGTAGTGGGCGAAGACGCGGCCGACGAGGCCGATCATCAGCACCGTCAGCGCCAGGGCCACCGCCAGGTGCACCGCGTGCAGCCAGACCGGCATCCGGGCCGGCGAGCGGAGCACCATGACGAACCCGGCCGCCACGACCAGGACCGCCGCGGCGACCAGCAGCCACCACATCCGCCCGTCCTGCTCCGTGAGCGTGCCCAGGTTCACGGTCGAGACGTCCTCGGTGCGCAGCACCTCGTCCACCACCCGCGGCATCGGCAGCCCGAACGGCCCCTCGACCCGCCCGTTCCAGGTCGCGCCCAGGCCGATCGTCAGCGCCGGCCAGGCCAGGTTGGGCAGGCCGAGCAGCAGTACGGCGAAGGTGTCCGCCGGGTGGCCGCGTGTCCCGGCGACGACCAGGCCGACGACGACGCCGATGACGACGTAGGCCAGCAGCAGCGCGACCATCGCGTACGCCGCCGGCCGCACCGCCGTGTGCAGGCGCAGCAGCCGGCCCGGCAGCGGCGCCCCGCGGGAGACCAGCAGGGCCAGCACCAGCACGCCCGCCAGCCACAGCAGCCCGAAGAGCACGGTCAGCGGCACGTCCGCGGTGAATCCGACGGTCGGCCGGACGCCGAACAGGTCACCGAGGTCGCTCAGCACACCCTCGCCCAGGGACACCTCGAAGGTCTGGCGCGCGGCGAAGGACAGCCCGAGGAGGGCGATCAGCCACAGGAACGCGATCCGCCCCGCCCAGCCGGCCAGCTCGGGGGCGCCGGCGACGGCGCGGTGGCGCAGCGGCCGCAGGAAGCCGTGGGCGATCGCCAGCGCACCGGTCAGGGTGACGGACAGCGGCATCACGGTCAGTCCCGCGTCGGTGTCGGCGAACTCCCCGGCGTCCCCGGCCAGTTCCAGCGCGCCGCCCAGGGCGGTGACGACGGTCGCCACGACCACCCGGGGAAAGGCGTTGTCGGGCAGGTTCGCGGCCCCGGCCGCCCACAGTCCGAGCGCCGCCACGACGCCCATGGCCACCAGGGCCGCCAGTACGGTGACCAGGGCCTGCGCCCAGCCGTGCCGGGCGACCGCCCGGCCGGGGGATGAGGTCCGGCCGGGCGTCCCGGAGGGGTTTCGCGCACTCACGCTGCCACGCTAAGCAGGCCCCGCCGGGCCCGCCCGCCGACTGGGCCGTCCGCGCGGAGGCCCGCCGTCCCCGGTCAGGCGGCGCGGACGACCAGGGCGTGGTCGCCGATCCCCAGCAGCCGCTCGGGCGCCACCTCGCCCCGGGTGGTGAAGACAGCCAGGACGCGGCCCGTCGACGTGTCGAAGGCGGCGTCCAGCACCGTGCCGTGCGCGCTGCCGGCCTCGGTCAGGACCCGGTGCCCCAGCAGGTCGTGGTGGGGCGCGGCCGGCTCGGCGGACGCCGTGGACCGCACCCGGACGGCGCTCGGCCCGATCGTGTCCACCGCGTCCCAGGCCAGCGCCGACTCCCGGCGCAGGCGCCCGCCGCGGAACCGGACGTGGCTCACGGTGCCGGAGGCGATGTCGACGGTCAGGGACACCACGGTGCCGAGCGGACCCGCCCCGGCGGCCGACGGCACCACCGGCAGCCCCCGCGCCTCGGTGAACAGCATCACGGCAGCGAGCCCCGCCACGGGCCGGGCACACCGCCCACCAGGGAGCTGAAGCCCGGCAGGTCGTCGGCGACGTGCCGGACGGCGTCCTCGGGCAGGACGAGGGAGCGACCGGCGACCGAGAGCGTCCCGCCGCGCGGCACGTACACCCGCCGCCGGTGCCGGCCCGGCCCCGGCACGAACCGGCGGCTCGCCGCCACCCGGAAGCCGACGACCCGCCCCGCGGTGCCGCCCTCCACGACGACGTCGAGCACCGTGCCGACCTCGGCGCCCGCCTCGGTCAGCACGCGCGCGCCCAGCAGCCGGGCCCGCAGGGGCTGCTGCCGCGCCGTCATGGCCGCCGCGTTCACCAGGCCCCGCCGGTCCCGGATCATCACGGCGTCGTGGCCCAGCGCGGACACGGCCGCCCAGGGCAGGCCGTCCTTCAGGGGGCCGGACAGCAGCCCTCGCCCGGTCAGAGTGAAACCGGTGATCCGGGACGCGGCGGCGTCGCATACGGTGTCCTTGACGTGGGCGACGGCGTCGCCGCCGAGGGTCACCACCGGCCGGGTGGTGATGCTTCGCGCGGCCATCAGCTCGTTCATCGCACCCCTTCCCGCCTTCTCGGGTTCCCCGCTCCACTGTGACGATGCCCGCACTACGAGAAGACGGGGACTGCCTCGCGCGGCTCGGGGTACGAGGACGGGTGCAGCAGCGTCCGGCCAGTCCGGCTTCCGAGAGAGACACGCATGACCGAGCACCTGGACGGGGCAGTGATACCTACTGGTTTCGACGTCCCCGTGGAACCGCTGAGGCGGGCGGCACACTACTCCGGTGAGCCGGGATGCATAGCGCGGGCGCGACGCTTCGCCGCGCTCTTCCTCGACGAGCTGAGGACCGAGTGGTGCGCCACGATCGGCGCCCGCTCCGACGGCGCGGTCCTGCTGGTGGTGAGTGAACTCGTGACCAACGCCGACCGCCACAGCAAGGGCCCGTACATCCTGGAGCTGGAGGGCACCGGAGCCTCGGTGGCGGTGACCGTCTACGACAGCAGCGGCGCGGTGCCCGAGCGGTTCCCCAAGGACCCCGAACGGGTGGGGCACCACGGCCTGGAGATCGTGCACGCCCTGGCGGAGGCCGTCGTCGTCGAACCCGTCCCGGTCGGCAAGCGGGTACGTGCCGTGGTCCCGCTCACCCAGGCGTGAACACGAGCGTGGTGCCCCTCACGTGAGGAGCACCACGAAGGACCACGGGCACCGCCGGGTCAGGCGCAGCCGAGTTCGCCCAGCATGCCCTCGCGCAGCCGCGTGATGATCCGCTTGATCAGCCGGGACACGTGCATCTGCGAGCAGCCGAGCTCCGCGCCGATCTCGGCCTGGGTGGCCTCCTCGACGAACCGCATGTGGATGATCCGGCGGTCGCGCTCGCTCAGCTCGGCCATCAGCGGTGCGAGCGAGTGGAAGTCCTCGACGAGCCGCAGCCCGTCCTCCTCCACACCGATGAAGTCGGCCAGCACCGACTCGCCGCTCTCCGGGCCGTCGCCGGTCAGCGCCGCGTCCAGCGAGGACGAGTTGTAGCCGTTGGACGCGATCTGGCCCTCGATCACCTCGTTCTCGCCGATGTTCATCAGCGTGGCGAGTTCGGCCACGGTGGGTTCGCGGTCCAGGCGGGACGAGAGCTCCTCGCGGGCCTTCGCCAGTTCCACCCGCAGCTCCTGGAGCCGGCGGGGCACGTGCACCGCCCACGTGGTGTCCCGGAAGAAGCGCTTGATCTCGCCGACGATGTACGGCAGCGCGAACGACGTGAACTCGACCTCGCGCGACAGCTCGAACCGGTCGATGGCCTTGATCAGGCCGATCATGCCGGTCTGGACGATGTCCTCCATGTCGTCGCCGCGACCGCGGAAACGGCCGGCGGCGAACCGCACGAGCGACATGTTCATCTCGATCAGGGTGTTGCGCGCGTACTGGTACTCGTGCGTGCCCTCTTCGAGCTCCGTCAGGCGCTGGAAGAACTGGCGGGACAACTGCCGCGCGTCACGCGGCGCCACGGTGCGGGGGTCCACGACCCCGGGCAGGGTTCCGTCACCCGTCCCGCCCCCGGCGGTCTTCCCGACAACCTGCGCTTTCGGCCGGACCACGGCGGTCTCCATTACCTCTCCCACGAAAGTCACGGTTCAGACGTCTCCCTAGGTTCCCTAGGTTTTCCCGCCTGCGGGTACCCGGGTAACGGCAGCACATGCCCCCCGTTCTCACGGGTGGCGGAAAACGGTTGCCGCCGCCACGTCGTCGCGGGGTGATGTCTGCCGTCCCAGCGTAATCCCGCGGGTTGCCCCCGTCACCCGCGGATTTCCCTCAGGGCGGAACGCCGGGCCCTTCCGTGACGCGGCCGGGCTCCTAGGCTGAGGAGGTGACCAGCCACGTGCCGAACGAAGCCCGCGTCATTCCGCTGCGCCCGCAGGCCCTGCGCCCGGCAGCCCGCCCCGCCGTCGCGCCGGTGCCCCCGGAGCGGAGGACGCCCACCGCCCGCGAGCCGCTCTGGCGCGATCTGGTCGGCGGCGTCCTGCGCGGCGAACGCCTCGCCCAGGAGCGGACCCTGAAGGAGGTGTCGGAGGCCGCCCGGATCTCCATGCCGTACCTGTCGGAGGTGGAGCGCGGGCGCAAGGAGGCGTCGTCGGAAGTGCTCGCCGCCGCCGCGGGCGCCCTCGGGCTCTCCCTGGGCGACCTGCTGGCCCGGGCCCACGGAGAGCTGGTCCGCCTCACCTCGCGGCACACCGGCGCGGGCGCCGGCCGGGGCGCCTCCGGTGCGCGGTACGACGGCATGTGCCTGGCCGCCTGAGCGGCCGTCCGGGCCGGCGCCCCGTGCGGCGCCGGCCCGGTTCCTCACACCCGCGCCAGGCGCCGGGCGAGCACCTCGTCGGCCAGCCCGTACGCCACCGCCTCCTCGGCGGTGAACACCTTGTCGCGGTCCATGTCGGCGCGCAGGGTCGCCACGTCGTGGCGGGTGTGCCGGGCCAGCACCTCCTCGACCTGGGAGCGGATCCGGACCATCTCCTTGGCCTGCAGCGCCAGGTCGGAGACGGTGCCCTGCCGGCCCCCGCTGGCCGGCTGTCCCAGCAGGACCCGCGCGTGCTCCAGCACGAACCGCCGCCCCGGGTCCCCGCCGGCCAGCAGCACGGCCGCCGTGGACGCCGCCTGCCCGACGCAGAACGTCGAGATCGGTGCCTGCACGAACGTCATCGTGTCGTAGATCGCCATCAGCGAGGTGAACGAGCCGCCCGGGGAGTTGATGTAGACGGCGATCTCGGTCTCCGGGGCCGACGACTCCAGGTGCAGGAGCTGCGCGATCACGACGTTGGCCACGCCGTCGTCGATCTCGGTGCCCAGGAAGATGATCCGCTCCGACAGCAGCCGGCTGAACACGTCGTAGGACCGCTCGCCCTGTGGCGTGCGCTCGACGACGTTCGGAATCGTGTAGCTCCCCATGTCACAGTCCCATCCGTCGGGCGGGGGCGGCCGGGCGCACGTCCGCGAAGGACTCGACGACCCGGTCCACCATTCCGTACTCCTTGGCCTCCTCGGCCGTGAACCAGCGGTCGCGGTCGCCGTCCCGGGAGATCGTCTGAGGGGTCTGGCCCGTGTGCTCGGCGGTGATCCGCTCGATGGTCCGCTTGGTGAACTCCAGGTTGTCGGCCTGGATCTCGATGTCGGCGGTGGTGCCGCCGATGCCCGCGGAGGGCTGGTGCATCATGACCCGCGCGTTCGGCAGCGCGTAGCGCTTGCCGGCCGTCCCGACACTCAGCAGGAACTGACCCATGCTGGCGGCGAAGCCCATGGCGAGCGTCGACACATCGTTGGGGATCAGCCGCATCGTGTCGTAGACGGCGAGCCCCGCGTGCACGGAGCCGCCGGGGCTGTTGATGAACAGGCTGATGTCGGCGCGCGGGTCCTGCGCGGACAGGATCAGCAACTGGGCGCAGACCCGGTTCGCGGAGACCTCGTCGACCTGCGTGCCCAGCAGCACGATCCGCTGGTCGAGCAACTGCGCGGCGAGCTGTTCGTCGAACCGGGTCGAGGGGGTGTCGCCCTCCTCCGCGCGGGGCCGTGCGGCCGGGCCGGGGCCTGCGATGAGTGGGAACATCGGCGCTCCTTGTCGAGTCGTGGACGGTCCTGGAGGGTGGGTGGTACGCGGCTCGCGGCGCCGCGTTCCCTCACTCGTTCACTCTCGGCCCGCCGTGGCCCCGGGCGGCGCGTTCTCTGCCCGCGGCAGATTCGCCACGAGCAGAGCGATTACTTTCGCGGTCCGCGCCGGTCGACAGTGGTGACCGAGTTCCACGCCCAGGAGGCAGTCATGAGCACCGACGGATTCACCACGTGTCTCTGGTTCGACGGCACGGCCGAGGAGGCCGCCCACTTCTACGTCTCCCTCTTCAAGAACTCCCGCATCGGCCCCGTCACCCACTACCCCGAGGGGTCGTACCAGCCGGCCGGCACCGTCCTCACCGTCGAGTTCACCGCCAACGGCCAGAAGTTCGTCGCTCTCAACGGCGGCCCGCAGTTCCGGTTCAACGAGGCGGTCTCCTTCCAGATCCCCTGCGAGACCCAGGACGAGGTCGACCACTACTGGGCGAAGCTGACCGAGGGCGGTGGCGAGGAGGGACCCTGCGGCTGGCTCAAGGACCGGTTCGGCGTGTCCTGGCAGGTCGTCCCGATCCGGCTGGAGGAGATGTTCCGCGACCCGGACCCCGAGAAGGTCGCGCGCGCCAACAAGGCCATGATGGCGATGCGCAAGCTCGACATCGCCGCACTGGAGCTCGCGTACGCCGGGAAGTGAGGCGTGCCTCCGGCGCGCGGGGCGGGCCGGGGGTGACTAGCGTGAGAAAGCGGACGGCCCCTGCCGTCCGGACCATTCATGCGCACGGGAGGCGGCACCATGGCCGTGCAACCTGAAGGGGCCCCCTGCTGGGCCGACGCGATGTTCGGCGACGTCGAGGCAGCCAAGAGCTTCTACGGCGACGTCCTCGGCTGGACCTTCGGCGAGTCCTCGTCGGAGTACGGCCACTACACCCAGGCGTATGCGAACGGCAAGGCGGTGGCGGCCGTGGTCCCGCCCATGCCCGGCCAGGAGGGCCCCGCGCAGTGGTGCCTCTACCTCGCGTCCCGGGACGCCGCCGCGACCGCGGCCCGGATCCGGGAGGCCGGCGGCGAGGTGGTGATGGAGCCGATGCAGGTCGCCGACTACGGCACCATGTGCCTGGCCCGAGACCCGAGCGGCGTCGTCTTCGGCGTCTGGCAGGCGGGCACCCACGAGGGCTTCGAGGCGATGGCCGAGCCCGGCGCGTACTGCTGGGCCGAGGTCTTCACCCGCGAACCCGGCAAGTCGGACGCCTTCTTCCCCCAGGTCTTCTCCTACAAGGCAAAGCAGATGGACGACGACGGGGTGGACTTCCGTCTCTTCGACCTCGGCGACCGCACCGTCCTGGGCCGCATGGCCATGGGGGACGACTTCCCGCCCGAGGTTCCCCCCTACATCAACGTCTACTTCACCGTCCCCGACTGCGACGCGGCCGTGGCCCGCGCCACGGAACGCGGCGGCGTCCTGCGGTTCGGGCCGATGGACACCCCGTTCGGCAGGTTCGCGGCGCTGAGCGACCCGCAGGGCGCGGCCTTCTCGGTGCTCGACATCACCACCACCGAGGGGGAGATGCCGAAGATCACCGACGTCGCCTGAGCCCCGTCCGGGCGCCCCGTCGCGCCATGGCATGATCGGGCGCATGGGTGAACGTGTGGTGGCCGCGTGCGACGGGGCGTCGAAGGGAAACCCGGGTCCGGCCGGCTGGGCCTGGGTGGTGGCCGACGCGTCGGAGAGTCCGGTCCGCTGGGAGGCCGGCCCGCTCGGCAGGGCCACCAACAACGTCGCCGAACTCACGGCGCTGGAACGCCTGCTGGCGTCGACCGACCCGGGCGTGCCGCTCGAGGTCCGCATGGACTCGCAGTACGCCATGAAGGCCGTCACCACCTGGCTGCCCGGCTGGAAGCGCAACGGCTGGAAGACGTCGGCCGGCAAGCCGGTCGCCAACCAGGAGCTCGTCGTGCGCATCGACGAGCTGCTCGCCGGCCGCTCGGTGGACTTCCGCTACGTCCCCGCCCACCAGGTCGACGGCGACCGCCTCAACGACTTCGCCGACCGCGCCGCCAGCCAGGCCGCGGTGGTCCAGGAGCCCGCGGGCAGCGGCCTCGGCTCCCCGGAGCCGCCGCCCGCCCCCGACGTCCCGGCGGCGGGGAAGCCGTCGCGCCGCAAGCCGGGCACAGCCCGCAAGAGCAACGGCTCCGCGGCGCGCACCATCAAGGCGAAGTTCCCGGGCCGCTGCCTGTGCGGACGCGCGTACACGGCGGGGGAGTCCATCGCCAAGAACGACCAGGGCTGGGGCCACCCGGAGTGCCGCACGGCGACCGCCGGCTGATCCGCGCGGACCCCTCGGCCGTGTGACGCCGTTTTACCTCCCCGCCTTGCTACTGTGCGTGTCCCCATGACCGCGACGAGTGCATACCAGGGGTGTGTGTGAAGGTCGCCTGCGTCGGCGGCGGGCCCGCCGGACTGTATCTGTCCATCCTGCTGAAGCTGCAGGACCCGTCCCACGACATCACCGTCTACGAACGTGACCCGGAGGGCTCCACCTACGGCTGGGGCGTCACCTACTGGCGCGGACTGCTCGACCGGCTCCGGGAGCACGACCCCGAGTCGGCGCGCGCCGTCGAGGAGCACTCCGTGCGCTGGCGCGACGGCGTCGCCCACGTCGGCGACCTCTCCACCCGGCACCAGGGCGACGAGGGCTTCGGCATCGGCCGCCACCGGCTCCTGGAGATCCTCGCCGCCCGCGCCCGCTCCCTCGGCGTGCGCCTGGAGTTCGACCACGAGATCACCGGCGCGAACCCGCCCGCCGCCGACCTCGTGGTGGCGGCGGACGGCGTGGGCAGCGCGCTGCGGACCCACCACGCCGCGCACTTCGGCAGCGAGATCACCTCCGGCCGCAACCGCTACGTCTGGCTCGGCACCACGAAGGTCTTCGACGCCTTCACCTTCGCCTTCACCGAGACCGACCACGGCTGGGTCTGGGCCTACGGGTACGGGTTCGGCCCCGGCGGCAGCACCTGCGTCGTCGAGTGCGCGCCCGAGACCTGGGCCGGTCTGGGGCTCGACCGGGCCGACGAGGGTGAGGCACTGGTCCTGCTGGAGAAGCTCTTCGCCGACGTCCTGGACGGACACCCGCTCAGCGCTCGCTCGGGCGGCGGTCGCACCGCAGTCGTCTGGCCCGCCTTCCGCACCCTCACCAACCGCACCTGGTCCCGGGGCAACCTCGTCCTGCTCGGCGACGCCGCCCACACCACGCACTACTCCATCGGCGCCGGCACCACGCTCGCCCTGGAGGACGCCATGGCCCTGGCCGCGGCGCTGCGCGGGCACGACCGTCTTCCCGACGCGCTCACCCGGTACGAGCGCGAACGCAGGGCCGCCCTGCTGCCGGTGCAGAGCGCCGCCCGCCTCAGCGCCCAGTGGTACGAGAACCTGCCCCGTTATCTCCGGCTGCCCCCGGAGCAGATGTTCGCCCTGCTCGGGCAGCGCCACTCGCCCCTGCTGCCGCACGTCCCGCCCGGTCTCTACTACCGCCTCGACCGGGCGGCGGGGCGCCTGGAGGCGCTGCGCCGGTTCAAGCGCTGGCTGGGACCGCGGCTGGCGCGGGCCGCGCAGGCCCGCAGACTCGCGGGCACCCGGCGGATGACAGACTGACGCCATGGACGAGCGCACTTTCGGCAGGTCGGATCAGCACGCGTCGGTCGTCGGCCTCGGCACCTGGCAACTGGGTGCCGACTGGGGGGACGTCGACGACAAGAAGGCCCTCACGGTGCTGGAGGCGGCGGCCGAGTCGGGGGTGACCTTCTTCGACACCGCCGACGTCTACGGCGACGGCCGCAGCGAGGAGACCATCGCCACGTTCCTGCGTGGCAGGCCCGACCTGCACGTGCTGGTCGCCACCAAGATGGGCCGCCGGGTCGAGCAGATCCCGCAGAACTACGTCCTCGACAACTTCCGCGAGTGGAACGACCGGTCGCGCCGCAACCTCGGCGTCGACGTCGTCGACCTGGTGCAGCTGCACTGCCCGCCCACGCCCGTCTACTCCAGCGACGAGGTCTTCGACGCCCTGGACACGCTGGTCGAGGAGGAGCGCGTCGCCGCCTACGGCGTGAGCGTGGAGACCTGCGAGGAGGCGCTGACCGCGATCGCCCGGCCGAACGTGGCGAGCGTGCAGATCATCCTCAACCCGTTCCGCATGAAGCCCCTGACCGAGGTCCTGCCCGCGGCCCGGGAGGCGGGCGTCGGCATCATCGCCCGGGTGCCGCTCGCCTCCGGACTGCTGTCCGGCAAGTACACCAAGGACACCGTCTTCGCGGCGAACGACCACCGGAACTTCAACCGGCACGGCGAGGCCTTCGACCAGGGCGAGACCTTCTCCGGCGTCGACTTCGCCACCGGTGTCGAAGCCGCCGCGGAGTTCGCCGCGCTCACCCCCGAGGGATACACCCCGGCCCAGCTGGCCCTGCGCTGGGTCGTCCAGCAGCCCGGCGTGACCACGGTGATCCCGGGAGCCCGTTCGCCGGAGCAGGCGCGCGCCAAC
Organism: Streptomyces sp. NPDC048171; assembly: GCF_043202655.1. Classification (NCBI taxonomy): domain Bacteria; kingdom Bacillati; phylum Actinomycetota; class Actinomycetes; order Kitasatosporales; family Streptomycetaceae; genus Streptomyces; species Streptomyces sp. NPDC048171. Next base: position 281,340 of record NZ_JBIDAU010000007.1, on the reverse strand, counting down.
ACCGACGCCGCCCGGCTCCCGGAACTGTCCGACCGGACCCTCGCGGCGGTCCGCGACCTCTACGACCGGCGGATCAAGGACCAGGTCGAGGGCCGCTGGTAGCCGGTGCGCCGCTGCCTCACGGCACCAGGAGCAGCTGCCGTTCGCGTTCCTGGTCGCCGGCGGCCGCTCCTTCGTCGCGCGTGCTGAAGGCGTGCGACAGCGTCGTGCTCGCCGCCTCGACGGCCTGCGGAGTGCCCTGAACGGTGACCGTCACCGGCGCGGAGAGCGTGGCCCGCGCCGGTGACGGGGCGGCCTGAGGCGAGGGCGGGGAATCGAAGGTCGCGGTGCGCACCGTCGCCCGCTCGTCGGCCGGACGGCCGTCGGGTGCCCCGAAGACGTCCTCCAGCGCCCGCACGACGGCCCGCGCGTCGTCGAGGCCGCCGCCGCTGAGCGTCACGGTGAGCTGAGTGTCGGACATCCTTCGCACTTCCTCCCTGTGTGCCGGTTGGTCCGGCTCGTGTAACCGTCCGCCGTTCCCTCAAACCGGGGGTCCTCGCCCCGGCCCGGCGCCTGAGTGCGGGGATCGCGGGAACAGAGACGTGAAAGGTGAACACAGGGGCGACGGCGAGCGGGAGGAACCGTGAGCGACTCGGGCACGGCCGACGGCGGGGGGCGGCGCAGAGGCCGCAACGAGACCGAGGAGGAGCGGGCCGACCGGATGTGGTCGGAGCTGATCCAGGAGGTACGCGTCGCGCAGATGGGCGTGCAGATCCTGTTCGGCTTCCTGCTCACCGTCGTATTCCAGTCCAAGTACGAGGAACTCTCCACCACCGACCAGCGGATCTACCTGGTGACGGTGGTGCTCGGCGCCGTGACCACCGGCGCCCTGATCGGTCCGGTGTCCCTGCACCGTCTGGTGTCCGGGCGACGGGTGAAACCCCAGGCGGTGCGGTGGGCGTCGCGGCTGACCGTGCTCGGCCTGGTGCTGCTGCTCGCCACCATGGCCTGCTCGCTCCTGCTGATCCTGCGCGTCGCGACCCACAACGGGTTCGTGCCCTACGTCGTGACCGGTGTCGTGCTCTGGTACCTGATCTGCTGGTTCGGGATCCCGATGTGGACCCGGCACCGGCACACCGCCGACTGAGGCGGGGTCAGCCCTCGGCCGTCAGTTCCGCGAGGAAGTCGTCGACGCGCACCTGCTCCGTGCCCGGCCGGACCACGGCGTGCGTCTCGCGCAGCAGCGCCTCGACGGCCGCGGCCCAGACGAACACCACGGCGCGGTGGCGGTCCCCGTCGGACCGGTCGTCGCCCAGCAGTTCGATGCGGAGCTCGTCCCACACGCCGCGCGACTGGGGCCGAATCCGTACGTCGCCGACGCCGACCGGCCGGGTCAGCCCCTCGCCCACCATCTGCCGGTCCAGTGTCCAGCGGGCGAGGACGCGGCCGTCGTGGCTGAACACCACGGTGAGCGCGAACGGGTCCAGCGCGTCGTAGGAGAAGTGCGCGAGTACGGGGAAACGGTCGGTGTCGCCCGTCCGGATCTGCACGACGAGGGTCCTGTGCACGGCGGTGTTCACGAGTGACCTCCAGCGGGACGGACGTAGAGCACTCTCCTACCCCGCGGTCGGCCGGCTATCGCCCAGCGCCTCGCGGAGTGCGGGCAGCAGGGTCTTCTCCGACCAGTCCAGGAAGGCGTGCTGGGTCTCGCCGCCGATCTGCACCAGGGCGATCTCGGTGAACCCGGCCTCCACGTACGGGCGCACGGCCGCCACGAAGGCGTCCGGGTCGTCGCCGCAGGGAATGGACGCGGCGACGTCCTCAGGGGTGACGAACTGGGTGGCCGCCGCGAAGGAGTCCGGGTGGGGCAGCTCCGAGTTGACCTTCCAGCCGCTGCCGAACCAGCGGAACTGGGCGTGGGCGCGCTCCACCGCCGCGTCCCGGTCGGGGTCGTAGCACACCGGCAGCTGGCCCACGCGCGGCTTGCCGGCGCCGCCGTGCCGGTCGAAGGCCGCCAGCAGTTCCGCCTTGGGCTCGGTGGCGATCACGAGGTCGGCGAACTCGCCGGCCAGTGCGCAGGAGCGGTCGCCGGAGACGGCGATCCCGATCGGCGGTGCGCTCTCCGGCAGGTCCCACAGTCGCGCCGACTCCACGTCGAAGTGGGTGCCGCGGTGGTTCACGTGACCGCCGTCGAAGAGCGCCCGGATGATCTCCACGGCCTCCCGGAGCATCTCGTGCCGCACGTCGACGGACGGCCAGCCGCCGCCCACCACGTGCTCGTTGAGGTTCTCGCCCGAGCCGAGACCCAGCCGGAACCGGCCCTCGGAGAGCAGTTGCAGGGTCGCCGCCTTCTGCGCCACCACCGCCGGGTGGTAGCGGAAGGTCGGGCACGTCACGTACGTCATCAGCGGGATGCGGGAGGTCGCCTGCGCCGCGGCGCCGAGCACGCTCCACGCGTACGGGGAGTGGCCCTGCGAGCGCAGCCAGGGGAAGTAGTGGTCCGAGGTCACCGAGAAGTCGAACCCCACCTCCTCCGCCCGCACCACATGGCCGACGAGTTCACGCGGGCCGGCCTGCTCGGTCATCATCGTGTATCCGATGTGTGCCATGGCGTCCGGGTCCCCGCCCGGCCGGAGGGAAAACCGCCGTAAAGGGTAGGGAAGCGGTCAGGCCGTGTCCTCCCGGAAGCTTCCGAGCAACGTGGCGAGCGCCCGTTCGTTCTCGCGGTCGTCCCAGTCGGCGGCCGGGGTCGTCCAGCGCAGCGAGAAGCTGCGCCCGCCGCCGAGCAGGAACCCGCGGCCGAAGGTGCGGAGCCGGTCGCCGTCGTCGACGGCCACCCACTGCATGTCGGCAGCCTCCCGCCCCCGGTACGTCGTGGCCCGGATCTCGCCGATCCGCCGGTAGCCGCCCGAGCGTTCCAGTCCCGGCTCGACGTCGTCGCGCCACACCGCGACCGGGTCCGCGCCCGCGCGCTCGCTGTAGGTGACCGCGAGGGTGCGCGGGTCGCCGGACGCGCCGAAGACGACCCGGTAGGCCCCGTCCGGCACCCGAGAGGTGTCCAGACGCCGCCAGTTCCCGGGCAGGGCCACGGAGAAGCCCTCCGGCGCGTCGTAGCGGCTGAATCCGGCGGGCAGCGTTCCGCCGGCCGGTTTCGACGGCGACGGACGCGCGCTAGGCGGGGGAGTCGGCGAGGCGGGGGCGGAGTCCTCGGGGGAGGGGGCGGCGGGGGCCGAGGGGCGCTGCCGGGCGTCCGTGCCGGAACCGTCGTCGGTGCCGGGCAGCCCCTGGGTGACGGCGACGACGGCGACCGTGACCGTGACCAGCGCGAGGGCGGTACCCAGGACCGTGCCGCGCCTGCTCCACGCCCGGCTCGCGCCCAGGGCGGCGGCGTACACACCGCGCAGCCGGGGGCCCGGAACCTCGCGCACGGCCGTGTCGGGATCCTCCGTCAGCACCCGGGTGAGCGCCTCGCGGACGACCGGGCGGGTCAGCCGCTCGCGGGAGTCCTTGCGCAGCAGTCCCAGCACGGCCTGGGTGAGTGGACCGGTGCGCGCCGGGGTGCGCAGCGGCAGCCGGTCCACGCCCTTCAGCGTCGCCTCGGGCCGGCCCCGGTCGCGGAAGGGCGGACGCCCCTCGACCATGGTGTAGAGGATCGCGCCCAGCGTCCACAGGTCCGCCGCGGGGCCGATCCGCTCGTCGCGGGCCTGCTCGGGCGAGGCGTACGAGGGCGCGGTGAGCCGCGGGGCGAGGGTGGCGCCGGCCAGACCGAACCCGGTGACGGCGACCGAGCCGTCCTCGCGCACGAAGACCTGGCCCGGGCTCAGCTCGCCGTGGGTGATGCCCTCGCCGTGCGCCGCGTCCAGCACGGCCAGCAGCTCCAGCCCGATGCGTGCGGCGCGCACGTAGTTGAACGTGCCCTGCCGGTCCAGGAGATCGCCGAGCGGCACCCCGCCGACCCAGTCGGTCACCGTCCACAGGGCGCCGTCCGCGAAGGTCGCGTCGACCACCGGGACGATCCGCCCGGGGCACAGCCGCTCCACGGTCTCGCAGGTGCGGACCACCCGCCCGGTGGCCCGGCGGGCACTGTCGCCGGCCTGTTCCGCCGGGAGCGCGATCCGCGTGACCAGGCACGGACGGCCCGTCCCGGTGTCCTCCCCGGACCAGCAGACGCGGTTCGTCTCCTCGTGGACGACCTCCAGCAGGCGGTACCGCCCGGCGACCAACTCGTGTGTGGAGACGTGCGCCCAGCCCATGGCCATCCCTCGTTCGCACCGCTGGCTCTCAGCTTGTCCAGGGATACGGTGAGCGGGCCCGGCCGCGTTCAACGAATGCGCGATCCGGGCCCCTTTCTGACCCTTCTTCAAAAAGCGCCGAACACCTGCGCGACGATGTATGCGGGAAAGGCGACCGAGCCGGTATGGACCAGCCCTGAACTGGGTGGTCCCGCACGGCCCGTCCGTCCCGAATTCCGCCACCGGACCGCCCGGCACCGGAATTCCGATGCCCACCTGGGGGTAACCGGCGGTAAATACCGATCCGGTGCCGGAAATCGGTGCCAGTAATCGGTGTCAGCGCAACCCGAACCGGTCCGCCCACGACGCCATGTCGGCGGTCGTGGCGTTGCCGCCGCACACCACCAGACCGAGCCGGGCGCCGTTCCCCACCCGCTCCACCACCCGCCGGGCGGCCGGCAGCAGACAGCCGGCCGCCGGCTCGGTCCACACCTTGGCGTGCTCGGCGAGCGCCAGCGACCCCTCGACGGCCTCCCGGTCCGGCACCACCAGCACCTCGGTGACCAGCGCCGACACATGCTCGTACGTCACCTGCGAGACGGCCGGCGCGCTGAGCGTGGTGACGATCGACGACAGGGCGACGGGCAGCGGCCCGCCCGCCGCCAGCGCCCGGGACATCGCCTCGGCGCCCTCGGTCTCCACACCCCACACCCGCAGCTCCGGCCGCCGCGCCCGCAGCGCCGCGGCCACGCCCGCGATCAGACCGCCGCCCCCGATGCTCACCAGCACGTCGGTGAGGACCCCGGCGTCCTCCTCGAACTCCAGCCCGACGGTGCCCTGACCGGCGATCACCACCGGGTCGTCGAAGGGGTGGACCAGGGTCAGCCCCTCCTCGCGCAGGCGCGTCACGAGCGCGAAGGCGCTGTCCATGCCGTCGGTGAGCCGCACCAGCGCGCCCGCCTCCTCGGCGATCTCGACGGAACGGGCCGGTGCCGTGCGCGGCATGACCACCGTCGCCTTCACGTCCAGGGCCGCGGCCATCACCGCCACGGCGATGCCGTGGTTGCCGCCGCTGACCGCGACGACCCCGGCGGCCCGCTCGGCCTCGGTCAGCGACAGCAGCTTCGCAGTCGCGCCCCGCGCCTTGAACGAGCCGGTGCGCTGGAGCAGCTCGAGCTTCGCGGTGACCGGAACCCCGAGCAGTGCGGACAGCCCGGGGCTGGGCACGGTCGGGGTGCGGACGACATGTCCGGCGATCCGCTCGGCCGCGGCTTCGATCTCCGTGATCCCGATCAATGCGGTCATCAGTGCTGCTGCGCCTTCTGCGGTGTCGCTTCGCTCGGCCGGACGACGACGAAGCCCTCGCCCTGGAGCAGCAGCTGGACCGCCTCCCCGGAGCCGCCGCGCAGCATCGAACCCATGGACTGCGAACGGTGCAGGGAGGTCTCGAGCCCCGCCGACCAGCCGACGATCGCGTCCGTGTCGACGTAGACCGGGTACTGCGGCGAGACCGGGATGACCAGCGGGCTGCCCTCGCACACCAGCCCCAGCCTGCCGTGTCCCGTGAAGACACTGTTGAACAGCCCGCCGCCGGCGATGCCCGAGCCCTTCACGGTGGAGATGCGGTACGACAACGAGGCGTCGAAGCACAGGACGTTGCGCCCGTTCACCGTGAACTCGTCGCCGGGCTCGACCTCCACGATGAAGCAGTTCTGCGCCTCGTGCGCGAACCATGCCTCGCCCTGCCCGCGCACCGCCATCAGCGGCAGCCCCTCGCCGGTGACCGCGCGCTTGAGCATGCCGCCCACGCCCTGGCCCTTGCGTTCGAACTGGAGCTGGCCGCGGTAGGCGATCATCGCGCCCTGCCGTGCGAGCATCTCACCGTTGACCGAATAGCGGATGCACTTGGAGTTCTCGACGGTCATGCCCGGCGCGGAGGCGGGCTGCACCATGTGCTCACTGGAAAAGAGGTCACCCTTCATACGGGCATCCTGTCCCGGAGAGTGCCGTTCCGCCAAGATCGCGTGCCGAGTCCGTCGCAGGTGTCCGGCCGGGGTGATCAGCCGCCGAAGAGCTGGGTCCAGTAGGTGCCCGCCCGTCCGCCCCCGGCCAGGCCGACCCCGATGTGGGTGAAGTCGGCCTTGAGGATGTTGGCGCGGTGTCCGGGGCTGTTCATCCAGCCCTCGACCACGTCGGCCGCCGAGCGCTGCCCGCAGGCTATGTTCTCGCCGACCGTGCGCCGGTCGGCTCCCGCGGCGGCGGCCCGGTCCCAGGGCTTCCCGCCGTCGGGGTCCGTGTGGGCGTAGAAGTCCCGGGCCACCATGTCCGCGCTGTGCGCCTGCGCGGCCCGGGTCAGGGCGGCGTCGACCGCCAGCGGACGCAGCCCCGCCCCGGCCCGCTCCCGGTTGGTGAGGGCGACGACCTCCGCCGTGGTGCGGTCCAGCCCGTCCGGGGTGAGCGGCACCGCCCACAGCGCCGTCCAGTACGTGTCGCCCGAGGGCCCGCCGGTGGCGTGGCCCCAGCCGGCGTGCGTGAAGGCGCTGTCGTGCAGCGTGCGCCGGGTGCGTTCGGTGCCCAGGCAGTACGAGACGAACTCGGCGGGGGTGCGCGGGCCGGAGACCAGGTGCTCGCCGACGGTGAGGTAGGCGAACCCGGCGGAGACGACGCGCTGATGGACGGAGACGCCGTCCCGGGTCTCGACGCTCAGCGTGCCCGCGGTGGCCATCGCGGCGGCGTGCGCCCCGGCCGCGGAGATCAGTCGGGCGTCCGCGGTGAGCGGTGGGGAACCGGCCGCCGTCCGGGCGGAGTTGACCAGGCCGAGGAAGCCGTCGGCGTCGGCGGCCGGCACGGGTGACGGGGCCGGTGTCCCGTGCGGCTCGGGGGCGTCGTCGATCACGTCCACGCCGAAGTCCCGGGCGAGTCCGGCGAGACCGTCGGCGTATCCCTGGCCCAGGGCGCGCAGCTTCCAGCGCTCACCTCGCCGGTACAGCTCCGCGAGCAGCAGCACGGTCTCCTGCCCGGGGCGCGCGGGGGTGAACCGGGCCAGGGTCCGGCCGGCGGTGTCGGTGACGTGGAGGGCGGGGGAGGGAAGCGCGCTCAGCGCGGTCCCCGGGTCCGACGGGCTGACCACCACCGTGACCCGGCTCGCACCGGGCCGCAGCCGGGCCGGATCGACGGTGAGCGTGCCGCCCAGGAGCCGGGCGCCGGGTGCCTGCGGCTGGTTGTAGAAGACGAAGTCCCCGTCACCGCCGACCCTTCCGCCGTCGTCCGTGACGAGCGCCGACACGTCGAAGGGGCCGGGCACCCGTACCTGCACGGGGCCGGCGGGCAGAGGGACGTTCCCCCCGGGGACCAACTCGCTCATCGTGCCGCCCTGTTTCGTCGTGTGCGCTCCGGGCGCGGGTAGGGGTACGCGTACGGGTGTCGGTGCCGGGTCAACGTCCGCCGGGCGGCGGGGGTTCCCGGCGCCCGTGCCCGTCCGCTCAGTCCGACGACGCCGGCTCCGGGACGATCAGACCCTGCCGGTAGGCGATGGCGACCGCCTCGGTGCGGCCGGCCGCGTGCAGCTTGCCGAGGATGTTGGAGACGTGGACGCTCGCCGTCTTGGCGCTGATGAACAGCTCCTCGCCGATCCGGCGGTTGCTGTGTCCCCGCGCGAGCAGCCGCAGCACGTCCCGCTCCCGGGCGGTGAGCACCGCGGCACCCGGCCCGCCGGCGGGCGCCGCGTCCGTGAGCCGGCCGCGGCGGGTCAGGTCGTCCAGCCGCTCGCGCAGCACCGTGGCGCCGAGCCGGTCGGCCTCCCGGCGTACCGCTTCGGCCTCCGTGGCCGCCTCCTCGCGGCGGCCGGCCGCCAGCAGGGCCTCCGCGAGGCGCAGCCGGCACCGGGCGCGCTCGTAGGTGTCGCCAAAGGCGAACGCGGCCACCGTCCTCTCCCAGGACGCCGGGTCCGGCTCGGAACCGGTGGTCCGGATCAACTCCGCCTCCGCCCGCGCCAGCCAGGCCTGCCCCTCCGGGCCCTGGGGCGTTCCGTCCTCCCCGTACCCGGCGGACGACCGCGCCTGCGCCACCAGCTCGGCCGCGGTCTCCGGCCAGCGGGCGACGCCGGCCTCGTCCCCGGTCCTGCGCAGCTCCACCACGGTGTCGGCGACCGCGGAGAGGGCGAGGGCGGCGAGCCTGACGGTCGCGAGGGGCGGTGTGCCCGCGTCGTCGCTGAGCGCCTCGACGGTGGACCGCATCGACCGCACGGCGTCCGCGGCGTCCCCGCGCAGGGCCGCGTCGTCGGTCAGCACGATGCCCCCGACGAGCCGGGCCATCCAGTCGAACGGCCCCTTCAGCAGCCCCCGCGCGCGGTCGGCGGCCCCCGCATCGCCGCGCGCCAGAGCCACGTACAGCCCCGGACCGAGGGTGTGGCCACCCCAGGCGGGGAGTGTCCCGCTGTGCTCCTCGGAGTCGCGTACGCACTCGTCCCAGTGCCCCAGCGTGTACTGCACCAGCAGCCGGAGATACCGCATCTCCCGCGGATACGGCGACGACAGCAGCCCGGAGCGGCGGGCCCGGTCCAGTCCCTCCGATGCCCGGGTCAGGCACTCCTCCAGGTCGCCGGACTCGAAGCCGCCGATGGCCAGGTTGAACAGGGCGCGCAGCTCCACCGGCGCGTTGCCCGCCCGCCGTGCCAGCTCCCGCGCCTCGAGCAGGCGCTCGCGGCCCTGCGGCGTGCTCCGGTTGCCGCCCTCCAGACTGGTCAGGGAGATCAGGAGGTCGGCGCGGGCGTCGGTGATGTCCAGCTCCTCCGCCACTTCGAGGGCCCGGCGGGCCACGTGCAGTGCCGTCCCGTTCTCCCCGACCTGGCGGGCCGCCATCACATGGGTCGCCGCGGCCCACAGCCAGGTCGCCGACGGCGGCTCGGCGGGGATCAGGCCGAGCGCCTCGCTGCTGTGGGCGTACGCCGCCGACTGGTTGTCGACGCTGAGCAGGTTCCCGGCGAGCGTGTAGCGCACGCGGGCCGCCAGTTCCAGGTCGGCGTCCTGGCCGAGGCCGGCCAGCGCGGAGCGGGTGAGGGAGACCGCCCGGTGCACCTCCCCGGCGTGCGCGGCGGCCGCCGAGGCGCGCAGCGTCAGCGTCACCGCGTCGGGTCCCGCGGGCCGCGCGGCGGCGTCGACCGCCGACCACAGGTCGAGGGCCGCCTCCACGTGCCGCAGCTCCTCGGCGGGTGCGCCGACACGCTGCGCGTGGTCGGCGGCCTCCAGGGACGCGGCCAGCGCCTCGGGCAGGTCGTGGCTCTCGCGGTAGTGGTGGGCGCGCTCGGCCGCGCTGTCCGAGCGGCGGTCCGGGCCGGCGAGCAGCCGGGCGAACCCGCCGTGCAGCCGGGCCCGTTCCCCGGGCAGCAGATCGGCGTAGACCGCCTCCCGGGCCAGGGCGTGCCGGAACGAGTACGTGTCCCCGTCGCCGGAGACGAGCAACTGCCGCTCCACGGCCTCGCGCAGTGCCGACTCCAGCTCCTCCTCGGGCAGCCCCACGGCGTCCCGCAGCAGATCGTGCCCCACCCGCCGTCCGGCGACCGCGGCGGTGCGCAGGACCTGCTGCGCCGTCTCCGACAGCTGCTCGAAGCGGATGAGCAGCACGTCGGCCAGACCGCTGGGCACGCCGCCCGCGGACGTGTCCGTGGCCGCCACCAGCTCCTCGGCGTAGAAGGCGTTGCCCTCGGCGCGTTCGACGATCCGGTGCACGGTGGTGTCCGGCAGCGGGCGGTCCCGCAGCGCGCGGACCAGCCGGGCGACGTCGGCGTCCGGCAGGGGACGCAGCTCGAGACGCTCCACGGAGGGCAGCCGCACCAGCTCGGCCAGCAGGGGACGCAGCGGGTGACGGCGGTGCAGGTCGTCCGCCCGGTACGAGGCGAGCACCGCGAGACGGTGGCCCGGGGCCCCGCCGGCCGGCCGCTGGAGCACGCCCCGGCTGAGCAGGAACCTCAGCAGGTCCCGGGAGGACTGGTCGGCCCAGTGCAGGTCCTCCAGGACCAGCAGCAGCGGCGCCACGTCCGTCAGGTCGGTGAGCAGTGCGCCCACGCCCTCGAAGAGGCGCAGCCGCGACCGGTCCGCCGTGCCCCGGTCCTCGGGGCCGCCGCCGAGCAGCCGGTCGGCCACCGGGTGGGCGGCCAGCACGGCGGCGAACCGCTCGTCGGCGGCCAGCGCGCCGAGGATCTCGGTGAACGGCAGATAGGGCAGACCGACGTCGCCCAGGTCCACGCAGTGCCCGGTGAGCACGGTGGTCCCGGCCGCGGCGGCCCGGGCGGCGACCTCGTCCAGGGTCCGGGTCTTGCCCACCCCGGCGTCCCCGGCGACGAGCACCGCGCGGGCCTCCCCGGCACGGGCGCGCTCCAGGACGCCGGTGAGACGCGCGAGTTCGTCCTCGCGGCCGACGAGTGGGCTGGTGAGTGAGGTCTGCGGCACGCCGCCCATCCTGACACGGGGGTCCGACAGCGCCTCCCGTCCCGTGGGGCCGGAATCGCTCCGTCCTCCCGGGCCCGCCGGACCGGCCCGCGGGCGGTCAGCGCCGCAGGGTGGCGGCCCAGTCCGCCGGGACCCGGCCGGCCGGTCCCGGCGCCGGCTGGTCCTCGGGGTGGCTGGCCGGCGGGGCGAGACCGGGACCGGACTCGCGCACCTCGCCGGCCGCGTAGTCCCAGTACCACTCCTCGCCCGGCTCGAAGCTCTGCACCCAGGGGTGCCCGGTGGCCGTGTAGTGCCCGGTCGCGTGCTGCCCCGGCGAGCTGTCGCAGCACCCGACGTGGCCGCAGCTCGCGCAGCGCCGCAGGTGGAACCACCAGCCGCCGGCCGCGTCGCACTCGGCGCAGCCGCTGCCGCTCGGCGGGACGGTGGGGTCGATTCCGGTGTCGCTGGTCATGCCGTCTCCTCTCGTGCCGTCTCCTCGGTCGGATCGGGCTCGGCGGCGGTGAGCGGAAGGAGCACCTGGAAGCGGGTGTCGCCCGGCTCGGACTCCACCTGGAGCGCGCCGTGGTGCTTGTTGACCACGATCCGCCAGGAGATGTCCAGGCCGAGCCCGGTGCCCTCGCCCACCGGCTTGGTGGTGAAGAACGGGTCGAAGATGCGCTCCCGGATCTCCGGGGCGATCCCGGTGCCGGTGTCGCGGAACTCCACGAGCAGCCGGTCGTGATGGAGGGCGGTCCGCACCGTCAGTGTGCCGGCGCCGCCCGCGCCGTTCACCGCGGCGACGGCGTTGTCGATCAGGTTGGTCCACACCTGGTTCAGCTCCGCCGGGTACGCCGGCACCTCCGGCACTGTGCGGTCGTACTCCTTGACGACCTCGATCCGGGGGCCGATCTTGCCGGACAGCATCAGCAGGGTGCTGTCCAGGAGTTCGTGGACGTCGACGGTGCGGTAGGGCGCCCGGTCGAGCTGCGCGTACTGCTTGGCGGCGTCGACGAGGTGGGAGACCCGGGCGGTGGAGTCCGCGATCTCGTTCATCAGCAGCTCGGTCTCGATGGTGTAGTTGAGCCAGCCGACCGCTCCCGCGAGGATCTCCTCGTCCACCGCCGCCGCGACCTGCTCCAGCCAGTCGGTGTCCAGACCGGCCTGCACGAAGGTCGGGGCGAGCTGCCAGCCGTGGTCGATGCCGTGGTCCTCCAGCCAGTCGGTGAGGGCGTCCTCCCGGTCCGAGGCCTCCAGCGGGCTGAGCGACGGCGCCTTGGCGACCCGCTCGGCCGTGCGCTCCTGGATCTCGATGAGCCCCGCCAGCGCGTCCCGGGAGAACGGGCCCTCGGCGATCACGGCCAGCTTGTGCCGCATCTTCGCCACCCGCTCCCGCAGCGTCGACGTGGCCCGCACCGCGGCGGCCGCAGGGTTGTTCAGCTCGTGCGTGAGACCGGCCGACAGCGAGCCCAGGGCCAGCAGCCGCTCGCGCTGCCCGACCGCCCGCTGTGTGCTCTTGGACCCGAAGAAGAGCCCCTCCAGCAGATGCACCGCCATCGGGAACCACTCCCGCATGACGGCCGCGAACGTCGCCGCGGGCAGCACGAAGAACCGGGTCGGCTCGGTGACCCGCATCGAGTTGTTGTAGACCTGCGGCAGCCGGTCACCGACGTACGCCTGCATCGCACCCGCGTACACGCCGCGCTGCGAGGTGCGGTTGGTCTCCACGTCGTCCCCGCCGACCCGGCGGGAGAGCACGACCGACCCCTCGATCATCACGTAGAAGCACGTCGCGTCCTCGCCCTCGGTGTACACCGGGCCGGGCTCGAACAACTCGACCCGCCCCTCGGCGCACAGCCGTCCCAGCTGCTCGGGGGACAGCTTCTCGAACAGGAAGAGCTTCCCGATCTCCTCGGGGGCGCACGGCATCGGCCGCCCGCTCACGACTGCTCCAGGTACCGGTGGACGAGCATCACGGCCATGGCTCCCTCTCCGACGGCGGACGCGACCCGTTTCGCGGACTCGGCGCGGGCGTCGCCCGCCACGAACACGCCCGGGACGCTGGTCTCCAGGTGGTACGGCGGGCGGTCCAGCTCCCACCGCGCCGGCGGCCGCCCGTCCACGGTGAGGTCGGGCCCGGCGAGGATGAACCCGCGCTCGTCCCGCAGCACCGTCCCGTCCAGCCAGTCGGTCAGCGGCGCCGCGCCGATGAACACGAACAGCCACTGCGCGTCGACCTCTTCGGTGCCGCCGGCCTCCGCGTCGCGCAGTGTCAGCCGCTCCAGCCGGCCGTCGCCCCGCGCGCCCTCGACCACGGTGCCGCAGCGCACGTGGATGTTGGGCGTCTCCTCGATCTGCTGGACCAGGTAGTGCGACATCGACGCCGCCAGGGAGCCGCCGCGCACCAGCAGCGTCACCGACTTGGCACCCCGCGCGAGGTACATCGCCGCCTGCCCGGCCGAGTTGGCGCCGCCGACGATGTACACGTCGTGGCCCTGGCAGGAGGCGGCCTCGGTCAGCGCCGAACCGTAGAACACGCCGCAGCCGGTCAGTTCGTCCGTGCCCGGCGCCGCGAGCTGCCGGTAGGACACGCCGGTCGCCAGGATCACGCTGTGCGCGGCGATCGCCGAGCCGTCCGAGAAGCGCACGACCCGCGCGGCCCCGTTGGCCTCCAGGCCGGTCACCTCCCGCGCGGTCAGGATCTCGGCGCCGAACTTCGCCGCCTGCCGCCGGGCCCGCTCGGTGAGCTGCCCGCCGGAGACACCGTCGGGAAAGCCGAGGTAGTTCTCGATGCGGGAGCTCTGCCCGGCCTGGCCGCCGGTCGCCGACCGCTCCACCAGCACCGTCCGCAGTCCCTCCGAGGCCCCGTACACGGCCGCTCCCAGCCCGGCCGGGCCCCCGCCGATCACCACCAGGTCGTAGAAGTCCGAGGTCGGGGTCGTCGCCAGACCCACGTGCGCGGCGAGGTCGGGCGCCTCCGGCTCCACCAGCGGCGTCCCGTCCGGCGTGATCACCACCGGCAGCCGCTGCCCGTCCTGCCCGGCCGCCGACAGCAGGCGGCGCCCCTCCGGGGTGTCGGACGCGTACCAGCGGTAGGGCACCTGGTTGCGGGCCAGGAACTCGCGGACCTCCGAGGACCGGGCCGACCAGCGGTGCCCGACGACCTTGGTGCTGGGCACCGGCCGGTGGTCGCCGGTGCGCCAGGCCTGGAGCAGGTCGTCCACGACCGGGTACAGCTTCTCCTCGGGCGGGTCCCACGGCTTGAGCAGATAGTGGTCCAGGTCGACCACGTTGATCGCGTCGATGGCCGCGCCGGTGTCCGCGTACGCCGTCAGCAGCACCCGCCGGGCGCCCGGATAGATGTCCAGGGCCTGCTCCAGGAACTCGATGCCGTTCATCTGCGGCATCCGGTAGTCGGCGAGGAGCACCGCCACCAGGTCGCCGCGCAGCTTCAGCTCCCGCAGCGCCTGGAGGGCCGACTCGCCGGACTCCGCGCGCACGATGCGGTACGTGGCGCCGTAGCGCCGCCGCAGGTCACGGGCGACGGCACGGGAGACCCCCGGATCGTCGTCCACGGTCATGATGACGGTCCGCGTCGCCCCGTCGTCCTGTGCCATGCGTCCCCCACGTCGAGCGGCCGGATTCACGGCACGGCGTCCCCGTCACCGCACCGGCCTGCAGCCCATCGTATGTTCGATCGCCGCACCGCGCTCAGGCAGCCGGGCTCCCGCCGCGGGGGCCCAGCACGCAGAACTCGTTGCCCTCCGGGTCGGCCAGCACCACCCACGGGACGTCCTCGCCCTGGCCCACGTCGGCGTGGCGCGCCCCCAGCTCCAGCAGACGGGCCACCTCCGCCGCCTGGTCCACGGGCCGGAAGTCGAGGTGCAGCCGGTTCTTCCCGGCCCTGCCCTCCGGCACCCGGCCGAACAGCAGTCCCGGCAGCCGGTCCGGCTCCGGACGGATCTCGTACTCGTCGGACGAGTCGTCGACCACCACCCAGCCCAGCGCCCGGGCCCACCAGCGCCCGAGGGCCCCGGGGTCGGCCGAGTCGACCACCACCTGCTCCCACTCCAATGGCATGCGGACATCGTAGGGAAGACTGGGCCCCATGGACGTCACCGCGACACAGGGAGGGACCCGTATGACGCGCCCGATCACGGCAGGCGTGGACGGTTCGGAGGAGAGCCTGGCCGCACTGGACTGGGCCGCGAGGGAGGCGGTCCGCCGGGAGGCGGCGCTGCACGTCGTGCACGCCTGGCAGGTCAGGGACGGCGGCGAGGGGGACCGGGACGCGCAGGAGCGGTGGGTGCGGGACGCGGTCGCCGAGCCGGTCCGGGCGATCACCGGGCGGCACCCGGAGCTGACCGTGTCCACGGAGGTCCGCGAGGCCGACGACCCCGTCGCCGTACTGCTCGCCGCCGCGGCCGACGCCGAAACGCTGGTGCTCGGCTCGCGCGGCCACGGGGCGGTCGTCGGTTTCCTGCTCGGCTCCGTCGGCCGCCAGGTGATCGCCGAGGCGACCCGGCCCGTCGTCCTCGTGCGCGCCGGCGACGGACCCGCGGGCGAGGCCGCCGGCCGTGAGGTCGTCGTCGGCCAGCAGGGCGAGCCCGAGGACAGCGCCGACGTGATCGGGTACGCCTTCGAGGCGGCCGCCGCGCGCGGCGCCACCGTGCGCGCCGTGCGGGCCTGGGCCCTGCCGACGGTCTTCACCTACAGCCCCGGCTCGATGGCGCTGGCCGACGAGGCCGGCGGGCTGGAGCAGTACGAGCGGAAGGCGCTCGGCGAGGCGCTCGGTCCCTGGCGCGAGCGCTTCCCGGACGTGCCCGTGGTGGAGCACGTGGAGATGGGCAGCGCCGGCCAGGTGCTGCTGTCGGTTGCGGCGAACGCCCAGCTGATGGTCGTGGGCCGCCGCGCCCGCCGTACGGCCGTCGGTGCCCGGATCGGCTCGGTGGCGCACGGTGTGCTGCACCACGCCGACTGCCCCGTGGCGGTGGTCCCGCACGCCTGAGACCGCACGCGCGGGGCGGCCCGGGAGGTCAGTCCGACATCGGCTGAAGGGTCTCCCGGGCCTTGGGCAGGATGTTGACGAGGTAGTCCTCGACGACCGTGTCCAGGCCGATGTCGTGCTGGGCCCGCTCGGAGAGGTACCAGCGGTGCTCGAGCAGCTCGTGGTAGATCTCGGCCGGGTCCATCGAGCCCCGCAGGTCCGGCGGCACGGCGCGCACGGTGGGCCGGAAGACCTCGCGCACCCAGCGGTGGGCGAGGACTTCCGGGCGGGCGCCGAGGGGGTCGCCCGGGGCGTAGTCGTCCTGGGTGGCCATCCAGCTCTCCAGGTCGTTCAGCAGCCGCCTGGCCTGGTTCTCCTCGGCGTCCAGGCCGGTCAGCCGCAGCAGCTGGCGCTGGTGGTGGCCGGCGTCGACGACCTTGGGCACGAAGGTGACCGTGTCGCCGTTGGAGGCGTGCTCTATCTGCATCTCGGCCACGTCGAAACCGAGGTCGTTCAGGCGCCGGATCCGGCGCTCGATGTAGTGGTACTTGCCCGCCGGGTACACCGAGGTGCGGGTCAGTTCCTCCCACAGCGTCCGGTAGCGGGCGCAGATCTCGGTGCCGAAGTCGATCGGGTCGACGGACGGGTGCAGCGCCCCGGAGGCCTCCAGGTCGAGCAGCTCGCCGCTGATGTTCACCCGGGCCAGGTCGAGGTCGTAGTCGCGCTGACCGGGGCTGAGCCGCGGGTGCAGGTCGCCGGTCTCGGCGTCGACCAGGTACGCGGCGTAGGCGCCCGCGTCGCGCCGGAAGAGCGTGTTGGACAGCGAGCAGTCGCCCCAGGCGAACCCCGCCAGGTGCAGCCGCACCAGCAGGACGGCCAGGGCGTCCATCAGACGGTGCATGGTCGCCGGACGCAGCGTGGTCTCGAACATCGACCGGTACGGCAGCGAGCCGCCGAGGTGCCGGGTGACGAGCACCGGCTCCAGCTCCTCGCCGGCGGTGCCGGTGCGGCCGGTCACCACGGCCAGCGCGTCCACCGCGGGGATGGCGAGCCGGTCCAGGTCGCGCAGCAGCTGGTACTCGCGCAGCGCGGGCCGTTCGGCCAGCTCCTTGACGGCGATGACCTCGTCCCCGGCGCGGGCGTAGCGGACGACGTGGCGGGAGATGCCGCGCGGCAGCGGCACGAGGTACTCCTCGGGCCACTGCTCCAGCGGCAGCTGCCACGGCAGTTCGAGCAGGAGCGCGGGGTGCTCCGGATTGGTGGCGCTGATCTGCAAGGCCATGCCAAGACTCTAAGCGGCACGTTCCCGGGCCAGTAGCGCGGCTTCCTTGACGGGGCCGCGGTGGACGGGCCCGTGCCCGGGGAGCAGGACGTCGCCGTCTAGTCCGGCGAGGATCTCGAGGGAGGCCAGGGTGCCGGCCCGGTCGTGGTGGAACATGTCGGGCAGCAGCTGCGGCCCCCGGGTCCTGCCGATGGCGTGCCCGCTGACCAGGGCGTCCCCGGAGATGACCACCCCGGCGTCCGGGAGGTGGTAGGCGCAGTGCCCGTCCGTGTGTCCGGGGGTGTGTACCGGTACCGGGCGCCCGGGCAGGTCCAGGGCGCCGTCCGACGGGAAGGGCGCGGGCGCGGTCACCGGATGCTGCTCGGTGCCGCCGGAGCGCAGCACGTGCACCATCCAGGGCAGCACGCCCGGCCGCCAGGCGTTGCGCAGGACCGTGCCGACCGACACCTGCTGGAGGAAGTCCCGCCGGGCGTGCGGCACTTCGGCCTCGTGCAGCAGGACCGGGGTGCCGTGGGCGGCGCGCAGGTACTCGGCGGAGCCCAGGTGGTCGTTGTGCGCGTGGGTGATCAGTACGGCCGTCACGGCCTCGGGCGAACTGCCCACCGCTGCCAGGGAGTCGAGCAGCAGCCGCCGGTCGCCGGGGTAGCCGGTGTCGACGAGGGTCACCGCGTCGCCGTCGGTGAGGATCACCCAGTTGGTGTTCGAACCGTGCACCAGGTAGGTGCCGTCGGCCACTTGTCGTACGTCCGCGCCCATGGGGTCTCCCGCGTTCCGTTTCCGCTCTGCCCGCACCAGCCAAGCAGATCCGGCACGGTGACGGCCGTCCGCCCCTCAGCGCACGCCGTGCGGACGGAACTGGACGCTGATGCGTGGGCCCGCGGCACGGGTGCTCTTCGGGACGCAGTGCTCCCAGGTGCGCTGGCAGGAGCCGCCCATCACGATCAGGTCGCCGTGGCCGAGCGGGCGGCGCACGGTCCCGCCGCCACCGCCCGCCGGGCGAAGCAGCAGGTCCCGGGGTGCGCCGACCGAGAGGATGGCGACCATCGTGTCCTGGCGCGCGCCGCGTCCGATCCGGTCGCCGTGCCAGGCGACGCTGTCCCGGCCGTCGCGGTAGTGGCACAGCCCGGCCGTGGTGAACGGCTCGCCCAGCTCGCCGGCGTAGTGCGCGGACAGGGCGTCGCGGGCCTCGGTCAGGAGGGGGTGCGGCAGCGGGTCGCCGGCTCCGTAGAAGGCGAGCAGCCGGGGTACGTCGACGACCCGCTCGTACATGGCGCGCCGCTCCGCGCGCCACGGGACCTCGGTGGCCAGGTGCTCGAACAGCGCGTCGGCGCCGTGCAGCCAGCCCGGGAGCAGGTCGATCCAGGCACCCGCCCCGAGGTGGGTACGGCGCAGTCCGTCCAGCGGGCCGAGCCGGACCTCGTCGGTCTGGTCGAAGAGCGAGCCCTGGAGGTGCGTGGTCATGGGACCAGCGTAGCCCCTATTCGAATGTACGTTCTAAGCGTGTTGGCGTCCCGGCGTCCTGGGGCTGTCGGATACACCGCTGTATCCGATACATTCACGCATCGAACGGCGGAAGGGACCGGGCCGATGGCGGTGAGGGCGACGACCGGGCGGGTGACCAGGCGGCGCGTGCGCACCCGCGCGAACCTCCTGGACGCGGCGTTCGCGGTGTTCGCGGCCAAGGGGTTCGGCCGGGTGTCGATCGAGGAGGTCTGCGAGGCGGCCGGGTACAGCCGGGGCGCGTTCTACTCCAACTTCGACAGCCTCGACGAGCTGTTCTTCGCCCTCTACCGGGACCGGGCCGACCTGATCGCGGAGCAGGTGGCCGGCGCCCTCGCCCAGGACGGGCCCGGCCTGGACGTGCCCGCCGCCGTGGACCGCGTCACCGAGGTGCTGCTCCTGGACCGGGACTGGCTCCTGGTGAAGACCGACTTCCTGGTGCACGCCGCCCGCGACCCGGAGGTCGCCGGGGCCCTGCTGGAGCACCGGGCCCGTCTCCGGCGCGCGATCGCCGACCGGCTTGCCCGGGCCCGCGGACACACCGCCCTGCCCGCCGTGCTGGGCGACGCCGAGGGCGCCGCGCACGCCGTGGTGGCCGCGTACGACGGGGTCACCACCCAGCTCCTCCTCGACCGGGACGTCGAGCACGCCCGGGTCTGGCTGGGACAACTGCTCACCGCGCTGCTCACGGACGGCAGCGTTCGTCAATGACAGAGCCACTGTGGACAAGGAAGGGACGGTCGTCATGGATGCCGACGTCATCGTGGTCGGAGCGGGCCTGGCGGGCCTGGTCGCGGCCCACGAGCTGACCAGCCGGGGCCGGAAGGTCGCCCTGCTCGACCAGGAGAACGCGGCCAACCTCGGCGGCCAGGCCTTCTGGTCCTTCGGCGGTCTCTTCCTCGTCGACTCCCCGGAGCAGCGCCGCCTGGGCGTCAAGGACTCCTTCGACCTGGCCTGGAACGACTGGCAGGGCAGCGCCGGCTTCGACCGGACCGAGGACGAGGACTCCTGGGCGGTGCGCTGGGCCCGGGCCTACGTGGAGTGGGCGGCGGGGGAGAAGCGGTCCTGGCTCGCCGGGCACGGCATCACCTTCCTGCCCACCGTCGGCTGGGCCGAGCGCGGCGACCTGAGGGCCGGCGGACACGGCAACTCGGTGCCCCGTTTCCACATCGCCTGGGGCACCGGCACGGGCGTGGTCGAGCCCTTCGTGCGGTACGCACAGCAGGCCGCGCGCGACGGACTGCTCACCTTCCACCACCGCCACCGCGTCGACCACCTGATCGTCGAGGACGGCACCGCGCGCGGCGTGCGCGGCACGGTCCTCGCCGAGGACGACTCGCCCCGCGGAGTCGCCTCCAACCGTGACGCGACCGGCGAGTTCGAACTCACCGCCCAGGCCGTGATCGTCACCTCCGGGGGCATCGGCGGCGACCACGACATCGTCCGCAGCCACTGGCCCGAGCGTCTCGGCACCCCGCCCGCCGAGATGGTCACCGGCGTCCCCGCCTACGTCGACGGACGGATGCTCGGCATCAGCGCCGACGCCGGCGCCCGCCTGGTCAACCGCGACCGCATGTGGCACTACACCGAGGGCCTGCGCAACTGGGACCCGATCTGGCCCGGCCACGGCATCCGCATCCTGCCCGGACCCTCGTCCCTGTGGTTCGACGCCCTCGGCCGCCGGCTGCCCGAGCCCTGCCTGCCCGGCTACGACACCCTGGGCACCCTGCGGCACCTGCGCACCGCGGACGGTCTCGCCGAGCACGACCACTCCTGGTTCATCCTCACCCAGAAGATCATCGAGAAGGAGTTCGCGCTCTCCGGCTCCGAGCAGAACCCCGACATCACCGCCAAGGACCGGGCCGGCTTCCTGCGCGAACGCGTCCTCGGCAAGGGCGCCCCGGCCCCGGTGGACGCCTTCCTGCGGAAGGGCGCCGACTTCGTCACGGCTCCGAACCTGGAGCAACTGGTCGAGAGGATGAACGGGCTGACCGACAAGCCGCTCCTGGACGCGGCCCTGATCCGGCGCCAGATCGAGGCCCGGGACCTCCAGATGGCCAACCCGTACGCCAAGGACGCCCAGGTCCAGGGCATCCGCAACGCCCGCCGCTACATCGGCGACCGGCTCGGCCGGGTCGCCGGACCGCACCGCATCCTCGACCCCGCGGCGGGCCCGCTGATCGGCGTCAAGCTGCACATCCTCACCCGCAAGACCCTCGGCGGCGTCCAGACCGACCTCGACTCACGCGCCCTGACCGCCGACGGCACGCCCGTCGAGGGGCTGTACGCGGCCGGTGAGGTGGCCGGCTTCGGCGGGGGAGGGGTGCACGGGTACAACGCGCTGGAGGGCACCTTCCTGGGCGGCTGCCTGTTCTCCGGGCGGGCCGCGGGCCGCGACGCGGCGCGCCGCACCTCCTGACCGGACCGGCGGCGGCCGCCCGCGTGCTGCTCCGCCTCCTCACTTCCCGTCGAGGAGGCGGAGCAGCACGGCGGCGTGGCTCTCCCCGGGCGACTTGGACGCGGTCAGCAGCGTCACGTCCCCCGCGCTCGCCAGTTCCCGCACGTGGTCGAGGAGTTCCGCCTCCTCGGGTGCGGCCAGCTCGGCCTCGTACCGCTCGGTGAACTCCGCGAAGGAGCCCTCGCCCGCGTGGTACCAGCGGCGCAGCCCGGTCGACGGGGTGAGGCCCTTGGGCCACTCGTCCACCCGCGCCGCGTCCTTCGACACGCCCCGCGGCCACAGCCGGTCCACCAGGACCCGCACCCCGTCGCCGGGCTCGGGCGGGTCGTAGACGCGGCGCACCCGGACGGTCACGCGCCCGACCTTCTGCGCACGGCCTCGCGCCGCTTGAGCGCACGGCGTTCCAGCTCGTCGGTCCCGCCCCAGACGCCGATGGACTGCCCGGTGTCGAGCGCCCATCGCAGACACTGCTCCTGGACCGGACAGCCGCGGCAGACCGCCTTCGCCTGCTCGGTCTGCAAAGCGGCCGGGCCGGTGGTGCCGATGGGGAAGAAGAGGTCGGGATCCTCCGTACGGCACGCGGCGTGCTCTCGCCAGTTGTCCATCAAAGTCACCTGCGATCGGTTTCGTTCGCGCCCTCGTGCATGGATTGCTCCGATGCGGGTGACCTGTCGGCGGCGGGCCGAAACCGGCTCGACGCCACGGACCCGGCGATGTGTCTAGCGTCGCAGTGCCCGCCGGGCCGCCGCCGTCACCGCGTCGGCCACCATGGCCAGCGCGGGGGAGTCGAGTTTCCACTGCTGCCAGTGGAGCGGGACGTCCACCGGCGAGTCCGGCGCGAAGTCGACCAGCCTCCCGGCGCGCAGCAGCGGCCCCGCCTGCGGCTCGGGCACCATGCCCCAGCCGAGGCCGGCGGCGACGGCCTCCACGAAACCCTCCGAGGTGGGCACGTAGTGCCGCGCGCTGCTCGCGCCGCCGTGCCCGAACCGCCGGGCGAAGCCGTCCTGGAAGTCGTCCCGCCGGTCGAAGACCACCACGGGTGCCACTCCCAGCGTCTTGCGCAGCGGCCCGCCCAGATGCCGCGCGGCGAATCCGGGCCCCGCGCAGGGCAGGTAGCGCATCCGTCCCAGGAAGCGGACGGCGCAGCCCGGGACGGGATCGGGCGAGGAGGTCACCGCGGCCATCACCACGCCCTCCCGCAGCAGGGCCGCCGTGTGGGCCTCGTCCTCGCGCCGCAGTTCGAAGCAGAGCCGGGGCTCCGGCGGCAACTCGGTGAGCGCGCCGAGGAACCAGGTGGCGAGCGAGTCCGCGTTGACGGCGACCGACACCCGGGTGGGCTCGCCGGCCGCCCCGCTCAGCCCCAGCTCGCCGTAGGCGTCCCGCTCCAGCCGGGCGACCTGGCGGGCGAGGCGCACCAGCACCGCGCCGGACTCCGTCGGCCGCACCGGCTTGGTGCGCAGCAGCAGGACCCGGCCGGTGCGCTGTTCCAGGGCCTTCACCCGCTGACTGACCGCGGACGGCGTCACGTGCAGCGCAGCGGCGGCCGCGTCGAAGGTGCCCTCGTCCACCACGGCCAGCAGGGTGCGCACCTGGTCGAGCGGCAGATCCGCGGTCCGCTCCGTCATCCGGTCCGTCATCACAAGCGCTAAGGATACGTAAGAATCTTTAGCTGTACCTGCGGTGATCGTCCGCTTAGCGTCGAGAGCATGACCAACGCCCTCACCGCCGCGGCCGCCGGCTTCGGAACCGGACTCTCGCTCATCGTCGCCATCGGCGCCCAGAACGCCTTCGTCCTGCGGCAGGGGATCCGTCGCGACGCGGTCCTCGCCGTGGTCGGCATCTGCGCCCTGTCCGACGCCCTGCTCATCGCCCTGGGCGTCGGCGGGGTCGGCGCGGTGGTGGTGGCGTGGCCGGACGCGCTGACCGTGGTCGGCTGGATCGGCGGCGCCTTCCTGCTCTGCTACGGCGCCCTCGCCGCCCGGCGCGTGTTCCGCCCGGCCGGCGCGCTGCGGGCGGAGGGCGACACCGCGGGCTCCCGCCGCCGGGCGGTGCTCACCTGCCTGGCGCTGACCTGGCTCAACCCGCACGTCTACCTCGACACCGTGTTCCTGCTGGGCTCGGTGGCCGCCGACCGGGGCCCGCTGCGCTGGACCTTCGGTCTGGGCGCCGCCGCGGCCAGCCTGGTCTGGTTCGCGGTCCTCGGCTTCGGCGCCCGCCACCTCGGCCGCTTCCTGGCCCGGCCCGCGGCCTGGCGGGTGCTGGACGGACTGGTCGCCGCCACCATGATCGTCCTCGGCGTCAGCCTCATCGCCGACGCCTGACCGCCCGCTCGGACGGAGCTGCGACACTGATCTCCGCAGCCGAAAGATGTATCGAGCACGTAGGAAGCGCGTGGACACCAGCGAGAGCAGCGAGAGCGGGACCGAGAAGGGGACGGCGAAGACCCCCGCCCCGGACGAGGGGGAGCAGCGCGGGTGGCGCCGCTGGGCGATGGACACCCGCCCGCTGCGCCGCCCCGCCTACCGCAGGCTGTGGTCCTCGACCATCGTCACGGCCGTCGGCAGCCAGCTCACCGCGGTCGCGGTGCCCAAGCAGATCTACGACATCACCGGTTCCTCGGCCTGGGTGGGCGCCGCCAGTCTCGCCGGTCTGCTGCCGCTGATCGTGTTCGCGCTCTGGGGCGGCGCCGTCGCCGACACCATGGACCGCCGCAAGCTGCTGCTGATCACCAACACCGGCATCGCCGTCACCTCGCTGCTGTTCTGGGTGCAGGCGGTCACCGGCCTGGAGTCGGTGGCCGCCCTGATGCTGCTGCTCGCGCTCCAGCAGGCCTTCTGGGGCCTCAACGCCCCGGCCCGCAACGCCTCCATCGCCCGGCTGGTGCCCGAGGGCGAACTGCCCGCGGCCAACGCGCTCGGCTCGACCGTGATGCAGACCGGGCAGGTGGTCGGTCCGCTGCTCGCCGGTGCGCTCATCCCGGTGATCGGGCTGCCCGAGCTGTACCTGATCGACGCGCTGGCCCTGTGCGTCACGGTGTGGGCGGTCTACCGGCTGCCCGCCCTCCCGCCGCTCGCGGGCACGGCGGTGCGGCGCGCGGGCGTGCGCGAGATCGCGGCCGGCTTCCGCTACATCGCCGGACACAAGGTGCTGCTGCTGTCCTTCCTGGCCGACATCGTCGCCATGGTCCTGGGCATGCCCCGCGCGCTGTTCCCGCAGCTCGCCGCCGAGACCTACGCCCCGTACGGCGAGGGGCTCGCCCTGGGGCTGCTGTTCGCGGCGATCCCGGTCGGCGCGGTGGCCGGCGGGCTCTTCTCGGGCACCTTCTCCCGGGCACGGCGGCACGGCTGGATGGTGATCGGCGCGGTCGTCGTCTGGGGTGCCGCCATCGCCGGGTTCGGACTGAGCGGGAGTCTGTGGCTCGCGGTGGCGTTCCTGGCGGTGGCGGGAGTCGCCGACATGGTGTCCATGGTGTTCCGCGGGGCGATCCTGCTGTCCGCCGCGACCGACGAGATGCGCGGGCGGATGCAGGGTGTGTTCACCGTCGTCGTGGCGGGCGGTCCGCGGCTGGCCGACGTCCTGCACGGCACGACGGGCTCCGCCTTCGGCGCGCGCGAGGCGGTGACGGGCGGCGGGCTGCTCGTCGTGGTGGTCATGCTGGCCCTGGCGGCCGCGGTGCCGGCGCTGCGCCGCTACCGCGTCTGAGCCGCCTACAGGGACCCGCGCCCGTGCAGCGCGTAGTGGTCCATGAGCCGGCCCCTGGTGGTCTCCAGCCGGTGCGCGAGGATCTCGGCGACCGACCGCACCAGCACGATGCCCAGGTGCGGGTCCTGCTCGCACAGGTCGAGCACCGTGGCCGCGTCGAACTCGTAGGCGCGCACCTGGCTGAACGCCTCGGCGCCGAAGTCCCACTCGTAGGGCGGGAACAGCCAGGACCAGCCGAGCAGGTCGCCCACGCCGAGGCTGGCGACGGTGACCTTCTGCATGGACGTCACCTGCTGGGTCAGGGAGACCGCGCCGGAGCGGATGACCCAGAAGCGGTCGGCCCGGTCGCCCGCCTCGAAGATCCGGGCGTCCTCCGGAAACGAGATCTCCCGCGCGAGGGCCATCAGCCGCTCGCGCTGGGCCGGGGGAAGCGCGGTCAGGAGTTTGATCGCTTTGGTCATGGCGCGGGGCTCCTCGCCGGCGATTCGGTTCCGGGGCTTTCCCTATGCCCATTTCAGTCGTTGTCGGCCCGCTGGGCCATTCGGCGGACGGCGGATCCCGTACGGATTCGGTGCGGAATCCGGGGACGGCGGCGCGCGGACATGAAAAAGCCCTGGCCGGACGGGGGAGGCCGGCCAGGGCCGTTGGCGGTGACCGCGGAGGACTTTTCGATCGACTCCGTCGCCACGTATGGATGAACGCTAAACCATCTTGGGGTGTGCGGGGAAACCGGGGTGGCCGTACGTGACCGGACTCACGCATGCCCGGCGGCGCCGGTCCGTCCCGGCGCCGCTCACTGCGGGTGGCGCCCCGGGGTCAGCACCTCGTCCAGCACCCGCAGGACGGCCTCGTACGCCACCGCCCGTACGGCGGCCTCCCGGGATCCCTCCGGATCGGTCGGCCGCAGCTCCGCGCTCCGGTCCCGCCAGCTCCGTGTCTCCTCCAGCGCACAGGTCCTCGCCCGGTGCATCCGGCGGAGCAGTTCGTCCGAGTCCACAACATCCGTCATGTACTCCGCGTACCCGCGCAGGGCGCCCGGATGGCCGTTGGGCCATAAGGAGGGCGCGACGTTTGCCGGTGCGGCCACAGGTCAGCCGGAAGTGACGGGTCCGTACGGCGCCCACCAGCGGGCGCGGCCCGGACCGAAGGCTCATGTCACCGATCAGGGAGCGGACGTATGCGCGACAGGCACACGACCGAAACCGTCGTGGATCATTACGGCTCGGACCGGTCCGGCCCGTGCCGGCCCGCCGACGCCCGCAGAGCCGTCGAACGTGCCGTCACCGGCCGGGGCGCCGATGGCCCCGCCCGGTACGACGCGCGCGCCCTCTCGGACGCCGTGCTGGTCGCCTCGGAGCTGACCACCAACGCGATCCTGCACGGCGGCGGCATCACCGACTTCCGGGTCGACGTCGTGGGACCCGGCGTACGCCTGTCGGTCAGCGACCGCAGCCACGACCTGCCGGTGGCCGTACCGGCCACCGACGACCAGGGCCGCCGCCGCGTCGGCGGCCGGGGCTGGCCGATCGTCTGCCGACTGGCCCACGACGTACGCGTGGCAGATCTTCCCGCCGGCGGCAAGTGCATCACGGTCCTCGTTCCGCTGTCCTGAGTACATTTCGCAAAGCGGAGTTTGTTCTACCGGGGCAGGGGCAGTCGCAGAATCGTGCTTCGGACCGGAGGCGCAGCAGCGGGAGCGGTATGGCCGCTCCGGCCCCTCCGGATCGCGACGGATCGCGACCGGGGCGGGACCGGACGGTTCCGTTCTCGCGGCAAGTCCCCTGACACCACCGTTCAGGAGCGAATCCGCATGCTCGTAGAAACGCCCACCGGCCGCCCCGACGCCCCGGGAACCTCCAACGCGACCGCCAACCGCCGTCGCCACGACGACGCCCCCGACACCATGGCCCTCTTCGGCCGCCTCGCGGGCCTGCCGGACGGCCCCGAGCGGGACGCCCTGCGCGACGAGCTCGTCACCGCCTGGCTGCCCATGGCCCACCGGATCGCCGGCCGGTTCCGGGACCGCGGCGAGTCCCTGGAGGACCTGCGCCAGGTGGCGGCCCTCGGCCTGGTGAAGGCCATCGACCGCTTCGACCCGGAGCGCGGTGCCTTCGAGAGTTACGCCGTGCCCACCATCACCGGCGAGGTCAAGCGCCACTTCCGGGACCGGATGTGGGCGCTGCGGGTCCCCCGCCGGGTCCAGGAGCTGCGGAACAAGGTGCGGGTGGCGCGCCGCGAACTCACCCAGAGTCCGGGCAGTCCCGAACCCTCGCTCACCGCTCTCGCCGCGCACACCGGCCTCACCGAGGACGAGGTGAGCGCCGGCATGGAGGCGCTGGAGAGCTTCAGCACCCTGTCACTGGACGCCGAGCTGTCGGCCGGCGACGACGGCTACAGCCTCGCGGACACCCTCGGCGCGGCGGACGGCTCGTACGACACCGTGATCGACCGCGAGTCCGCCAAGACGGGCCTGCGCCGGCTGCCCGAACGCGAACGCGCCATCCTCTACATGCGCTTCTTCGAGGACATGACGCAGAGCCGGATAGCCGACAAGCTGGGCATCTCGCAGATGCACGTCTCACGGCTCATCAGCCGCAGCTGCGCCCGGGTGCGCGACGAGGCGCTCGGCGAGCGGACGGCCGGCGGCCGTCCCCCGCAGCTCTGACGGCGTGAACTCCGGCCCGTACACCGCTGGGCGGTGTACGGGCCGGTCCGTGCGTGCGGGGCCGATGCCGGGGCATGCGGTGTCCCGGAGGGGAGGTCCACATGAACGCACGAGTCATGGCAAGCACAGGCCGCGGCAGCGCCCGGAGGGCCGCGAACGGATCGGCCGCCGAGGGGGCCGCCAGGGCGGGGCTCAGCGCTCGCGGAGTCATCTACCTGCTGGTCGGCATCCTGGCCCTGCAGATCGCCTTCGGCTCCGGAAGCCGGCAGGCGGACCGCGGCGGCGCCCTGGAGGAGCTGGCGGACAAGCCGTTCGGCGCCGTCCTGCTGTGGGCGCTGGGCATCGGGCTCGTCGGCATGGCGCTGTGGCGGCTGTCCGAGGCGGCCTTCGGCGCCACCGGCAAGGACGGTCACAAGGCCAAGAAGCGGCTGCCGGCCGCGGCCCGCTGCGTCTTCTACGCCTTCGTCGCCTACTCCGTCCTGGCCTTCGCGGCCGGCGCGGGCGGCAGCGGCTCGAGCGACCAGCAGTCCCGGGACGTCACGGCCAAGGTCATGGAGATGCCCGCCGGGCAGTGGATCGTGGGACTGGCCGGAGCCGGCATCGTCGTCGCCGGAGTGGTGATCGCCGTACAGGCCATCCGCCGCAGTTACCACAAGAAGCTGAAGCTCGGCGCCCTCGGCTCCCGGGCCCGGACGCTGCTCGACGTCACCGGCGTCGGCGGGGGAGTGGCCCGCGGAGCCGTCTTCGCGGCGGCGGGCGCCTTCGCGGTGCGGGCCGCGGTGGACTACAAGCCCGATCAGGCCAAGGGCCTCGACGACACCCTCCGCTCCTTCGCCGACACGCCCCTCGGCCCCTGGCTGCTGGCCCTCGTGGCCGCCGGTCTGGTGCTGTTCGGGGTCTTCTCCTTCGCGCTGGCACGCTGGCGCCGCGTCTGAGCCGGGCGGCACGGGGAACACGGGGCGAATGAACGAACACGAGATTCCTCCGCCGGACGGACGTCCCGTGGACGTCTACCTCGACCTTCTGCGCGTCCGCATGCCGAACGACGACTACCAGCTGCTGCTCAGCGTGGTGGAACCGGTCCTCCAGGCGATCGACGAGCAGCAGATGCCGACCATCGACTTCTCCCTGGACGGCGACAACGCCGAGGCACTGCCCCAGGAGATCAGGGACGAGGCCGCCCTGGTCATCGCCACCGCGGTGACCGGGCGGCTGGACAACGAAGTCGTCGAGATCAGCACCGACGAGACCGGCCCGGTCCGGGTCGTCACCGACGCGACCACCGCCGCCGACCCCGAACGCCTCGGCGAGATAGCCGACTACCTCAAGGAACGCCACCGGCAGAACGAGGAACTGCGCGGCATCGCCGAGGCGAGCGGTCTGCCCAGCGACTTCTGACCGCCCGCCTCCGGCAGCTCAGCGCTGCGGAGTCCGCACGGCCACACCCAGTGGCCGGGCGAGGCCGACCA
Organism: Streptomyces sp. NPDC048171; assembly: GCF_043202655.1. Lineage (NCBI taxonomy): Bacteria > Bacillati > Actinomycetota > Actinomycetes > Kitasatosporales > Streptomycetaceae > Streptomyces > Streptomyces sp. NPDC048171. The sequence continues at coordinate 252,644 of NZ_JBIDAU010000007.1, read as the reverse complement.
CGGCCTCGTCGAGCCGCTCCAGGTGCCGCAGTACCCGGCCGGTGATCCTGCCGTACCGGGGCGTCCCGGCGGCGTCCGGCTCCAGCAGCGAGGCGATGCTGGGGCCGGTCTCCACCTCGGTCACGGTGTCCTCGTCCTCGACGTGGGCGGCGATCGCCTCGATGTTGCGCACCGTGCGCCGCACCGCCCCGCGCAGCCTCGGGTCGGCCGCGATCGAGGGGTGGGTGGGCAGCAGCTCGGCCGTCGCGGCCAGCGACCGCGCGTGGTAGGCGCAGGTCTCCAGCAGCGCAACCACGTACTGCGCCGTGTTGCGCCGCGAGCGCAGCGGCGTGATCGGGTGGGTGAGCGGCTGTACGGCGGCCCGCAGATCGCCCAGCGCCTGGTCCAGCTCCCGGGCCGTGTCCAGCAGGTCGGCCGCGGGACCGCCGCTGAGCTGGTCGACGGCGCCCTCGGTGACGTCGGTGAGCCGCTCCAGCACCGTGCCGAGCAGTTCGTTCGTCCGCCGGTCGGTCCGTATCGGCAGCACCAGCGCCGCCGCGACGATCCCGCACGCCGCGCCCAGCGCCGTCTCCTCCACCCGCAGCAGCAGCACCGACATGCTGTACGTGTGCAGCAGGGTGTACAGCAGCCCCAGCATCGCCGTGACGAAGAACGACATGAGGGTGTACGACAGCGGGGCCGTGTAGAACATCGCGAAGATCAGCACCAGCACCAGCCCGAACGCGGTCCAGGTGTGGTTGCCGACCAGACCGGCCAGCACGATGCCGGCCACCACGCCCAGCACGGTGCCCAGCAGCCGGCGGTAGCCCTTGACCAGGATCTCGCCGGTGGACGCGGTGTTGATGAAGACGATCCAGCAGGTGAGCACCGCCCAGTACCAGCGCTGCGTCGACAGGAACTCACCGCCCACGATGGCCAGCGACGACCCCACCGCCACCTGCACCGCGGCCCGCGTCGTGGGCCGCCTGAGCCCGGTCGGCTCGTCCTCGGCCGCCGCCTCCTCGCCCGCGTCGATCGCCGCGTCCTCGGCGTCCAGCTCCTCCCGGGAACGGGCCGTCGCCGGTGAGTCGTCCGACTCGTCCTGCGGGCCGTCCAGCGCGATCCGCAGACCCATGACCGCCCGCGCGCTCTCACCGATACCGCGGAACACGTCCTGGACGGCCGGGGTCGCCTCGGGCAGGTTCTCCTCGTCGCGGTAGCCCAGGAGCCGGTTGCGCAGCTGGGACAGCGCGGTCCCGCGCGCCTCGGCCGGCGGCTTCAGCACCAGCGTGCGCAGCGCCGCCAGGTCCCGGCGCAGTATCTCCGTCGCCTCACCGGGCGCCGGCGAGTGGCCCACCGAGGGCGCGGGCGCCCCCGGCAGATGCAGCGTCAGGGTGTCCGCCCGCTCGGCGCTGCGCGCGGTCAGCAGCAGCAGGCCCAGCCGTTCGGCGGCGATCTCGGCGTCCGCGATGCGCCGCTGCACCAGCCGCGCGGTGGACTCGTCGGGCGTGCCCTCCTCCAGCCGGGACTGGATCATCAGGGCCGTCTCGTGCAGCCGCGCGGTGCCCTCCCGCAGCCGCTCCAGGGTCTTTTCGATGTCGTCGGGACCGGCGTCCAGCAGCTCGGCCTGCGTGGCGATCAGCTGCGCCAGACGGGCCCGGAACGCCTGCCGCAGCCGTTGCAGGATCCGCGCCGGCGTCGCCGGTACGATCCCGAAGCGCACCACCGCGCTGGACGCGAACGCCACCGCGAAGGCGGCCCACAGGGCCGGCAGCCCCGACATCTTCGCGCCGACGAACAGCGACACGAAGTAGACCTGGAACCCGATCAGCCCCAGCGCGGTGCCGCGGTCGCCGAACCGGCGGACGAAGACCGCGCAGAAGATCAGAACGACGAAGATCGCGTCGCCGATGACCACCCGCGAGGTGAGCAGCGCGCTGAGCGACACCGAGGCCAGGGCGACGGGCAGGCCCAGCGCCAGCGTCACGGCCTGCGGGCCCAGCTCCTTCTCCCGGATGGCGAACGTGGCGACCATCGCCGCCATGGCGCCCGCCACCAGATGCTTGACGTCCACGCCGAACGCGGCGAGCACGCCCAGCGTCAGTGCGATGGCGCCCACCGTCCGCAGACCCGCCGTCAGCCGCAACAGCCCGGGGTCGGACGCGGCGACGCTGTCCCGCAGCCGTGTCCGCACCGAGCGCCCCGCTGCCTTCACGCCGCCGTACACTCTCCCGATTCACAGCCGATTCCCGGCCGGTTCACGCCGAGATCCACTTCTCAGCATGCCATGCCGCGGGCCGGAACCGGCCGCGGGGTCACCGCTCCTTCAGACCCGCCCCCTCGACCCGCTCTCGCACCTGCTCCGGGGTCAGATAGGCGTCGGTGTACTCGAAGTCCTTCAGCTTGGCCGGTTTGCGGGCCTGGAAGCCGGTGCGGACGAAATCGTCGCCGGCCACCGCGTTGATCGCCCAGTTGGCCGCCACCCGGGCCTTGGCCACGCCCGTGCGCAGCGCCGACCAGTGGTAGCCGCGGGCCACGGCCTGCGCCGGCAAACCCTTGAGCTCGATGCCGAGCGGCTTGGAGACCGCGTCGGTGCCGCCGAGGTCCACGACCAGACCGAGGTCCTTGTGCACGTACGGCCGCATCGGCTGGTTGCGCAGGGTGGCGATGAGGTTCTCGGCCACGTGCCGGCCCTGTCGCATCGCGTGCTGGGCGGTGGGCGGGCACACCGCGCCGTCCTGCCCCTTGGCGAGGTCGGGCACGGCGGCGGAGTCGCCCAGCGCGAACACCCCGTCGTGGTCCGGCAGGCACATCTCGGCGGTGACCGCGAGCCGCCCCTTGACCGTCTCCGCGCCGAGCGTGGCCATCAGCGGGCTCGCCACCACGCCCGCCGTCCAGATCAGCGTGCGGGTCGGCACCACCCGGCCGTCCGTGAAGGTGACCTCCTCGGGACCGGCCTTGTCGATGGACACGCCCAGGGAGATCTCGATGCCGCGCCGGGCGAGGACCTCCTGCGCGTCGCGGCCGAGCTTCTCGCCCAGCTCGGGCATCAGCTTGGGAGCGATGTCGATCAGGTGCCACTTGATCAGACTCGGGTCGAGCCGGTTGTAGCGCTTGACGGCCGCGTGCGTGAGCCGCTGGAGGCAGGCCGCGGTCTCGGTACCGGCGTAGCCGCCGCCCACGACCACGAACTGCAGCCGGGAGGCGCGCTCGACCGGATCCTGGCTGGCGTCGGCGAGATCCAGCTGGGAGATGACGTGGTCGCGGACGTACGCGGCCTCCGCCAGCGTCTTCATGCCGAACGCGTTGTCGGTGAGCCCCGGGATGTCGAACGTGCGGGTGATGCTTCCGGGCGCGAGGACGATGTAGTCGTACGGCTCGTTGACGATCTGGTCGGTGATGGTGCGCACCACGCACACCTTCGCCTTGAGGTCCACGCCGATGGCGCCGCCCGGGATGATCCGGGTGCGGTAGCGGCTGCTGCGGCGCAGGGAGAGCGCGATGGACTGGGGGGTCAGCACCCCGGAGGCGACCTGCGGCAGCAGCGGCAGGTAGAGCTGGTAGGAGAACGGTGTCACCAGGGTGACGTCGGCTTCTCGGGGGGCGAGCTTCCGCTCCAGTCGGCGGACGCACTCGACGCCGGCGAAACCTGCGCCGACCACCAGAATCCTGGGTCGTGTCACGGTGTTCATCCCTTTCTGCGGCGTCGGACGTTCCGCCGCGAACGCCCTTCGCCTGCCCCTGGATCGCTGCTTCGCACCTCGACAATCCCATCGCGCCCACGCCGGTGCGGCCAGCCGGGTGCGGCAGGCGGGTGCGGCCGGGCGGGCGCGGCCGGGGGAGTGGTGCCTCCGGTCAGGCCGGGCCGCGGAGGTGGCAGAGCAGCAGGCACACGTCGTCGTCCCGCTCGGAGTCGCTGAGCAGCGGATCCAGGAGCCCGTCCGCCGCACCCTCCAGGTCCGTCTCCAGCTCCGCCGGCGCGAACGAGCCCAGCGCGTCGGCCAGTCGCCCGATGCCCGGGTCTATGCCCTGGGCGCGGCGCTCCACCAGACCGTCGGTGTACAGCGCGAGCGTGGAGCCGGGCGCCAGCGGCACCGTGTGGTCGGCGATCTCCTGGCGGAGCGGGATGCCGAGCATCGCGCCGGGCTTGTCGTCCAGGATCCGCACCTGCCCGTCCGGGGTCCGCAGCACCGGCGGCGGATGGCCGGCGGCGGCCCACGTCAGGGTCGGGTCGTCGGGGTGGAAACGCGCGATGACGGCGGTGGCGAACAGGTCGGGCTGCAGGTGGTGCAGGAACGTGTGCAGCCGGGTCAGCAGCCGCCCCGGGCTGCCGCCGTCCACGGCGTACGCCCGCAGCGCGGTACGCAGCTGGCTCATCATCACGGCGGCGCGCAGCCCGTGCCCGGTGACGTCGCCGACCACGGTGATGACCCCGCCGTCGGGCTGGCGGAAGGCGTCGTACCAGTCGCCGCCGATGTTCAGCCCGTGGGTGGCCGGCAGGTAGCGGGCGGCCAGCCCGAGGCCCGCCGGGGAGGGCAGCTCCGTCAGCAGGGCCCGCTGGAGCGTCTCCGCGATGTCGCGGTTGTGCTGGTAGCGCCGGGCGTGGTCGATCGCGATGCTCGCCCGCCGGGTCAGCTCCACCAGCATGACGGCGTCGTCCGGGTCCCACTGCTCCCCGGGCGGTGACAGGGTCACCACGCCCTGGGGGGCCTGCCGGGTCGGCAGCGGGATGCACAGCGCGGGCCGGTCCGGGTCCAGCGCCGAGGGCGGCTGGTCCTGGACGCCGGGCAGGTGCCCCGGGCGCGTGGCGGCGTACTGCGCCCGTCCGGTGCGGGCCGCGACCACGGCCGCCGCCGGATGCGCCTGCCCCGGCCGCCCGTCGTCCTGCTCGAACAGCCAGACGTCGACGCTCGCAGCGTACTCGGGCACCAGCAGCTCCGGCAGCCGCCGCACGATCTCGTGGTGGTCCAGGGACGCCGTGAGCACCGCGCTCGCGTCCGCCAGGAAGGTCAGCCGGCGCCGGGCGTTCTCCGCCTCCGTGCGCGCCTTGCGTTCGGCGGCGAACGCCTCCCGCTGGGCCCGCCCGGCGGCGTCCAGCTCCGCGTGCAGCGCCACGACGCCCTGGTTGGTCTGCTGCAACTCCTCGCGGTGGAAGTCGACCAGGTCCTCCTGCTCGCCGAGCCGCTCCAGGACCAGCGCCGTGTCCTCGTCGGCACCGAGCAGGGCCTCCGCCAGCCCGGCCGCGTCGTCCGGCACGGGGACGTCCCCGGGATCCGTGGCCGGCTCGGGGCAGGCCACCGTGACCTGCCACGGCGGCTCGCCCGCGGCAGCGGCGTCCGGCGAGGTCACCACGGCGTGCAGGGCGCCCGCCCCGGTCCCCGCCGCTGCGCGGCCCGCGGGGCCGGTCGTGAGGGTCAGCCGCCAGGTGCCGCCCTTGGTCAGGCACAGCCGCAGCTGCGCGCCGACCGCGGCCGTCAGACGGGTGCGCTCCAGCGGCGGCACGCCGCAGGCCGCGGCCAGCCGCGCGGTGGCGACGCGCGCGCGGGCCGCGTCGGTGAGGTCGCTGATCTGCCAGGTACGGGTCATGGGCGGTCCGCCGGGACGGGGGCCAGCACGGCGACCGCGGTGTCGTCCCGCACCGGGCGGGCCGGGCTGCTGGCGTCGCGGAGGGTGACGGCGGCGGTCACCGCGGGGTCGACCGTCGCACGGCAGGTCTCCGACGTCGGCGTCCAGCGGCTCGGCAGACCGTCGCTGTGCAGCACCAGCACCCGGTCGTCCGCCCAGTCCGCCGTCTCCTCACGCAGGGTCGTGGGCCGGTGGGTGCCGATGATGCCGGGCCGGGACACCAGGTGGCGCCAGGTGCCGCCCTCGCACAGCCGCGCCCCGATGTTGCCGACGCCGGCGAACCTGAGCACGCCGGCCCGCGTGTCGACCTGGGCCACCGCGACCGCCGCGCCGCGGGTGCCGGTCAGCGCCCGGTCCAGCCGCCGCAGCGCGTCCGCGGGGGTGACGTGGGCCGCGTCGCGCAGGGCGTCGACGGCGGCGGTCGAGGCACGGGCCGCCTCCGGGCCGTGGCCCAGACCGTCGGCCAGCATCAGCGTGACCAGGTCGCCCGCGCGCACCCAGGCCCAGGCGTCGCCGGAGTACTCCGCTCCGCCGAAGGGGAGGTTGACGCCGCCGGCCCGCACCCGGTCCGCCGGGCCCGGCTCGCCGGCCGGGCCGTCGGGTACGGCGCCGATCCGGGCGGCCACCACCGTGCCCCGTCCCGAAACGCTGTGCAGGTCGAAGTGGTCCGAGAGACGCGCACAGGTGCCCAGACCGGCACCGAGGGAGCGCGTGGTGGTGAAGCCGTCCCCCAGGGCGGCCGGCACGTCGGCGATCCCGGGGCCGTGGTCCACCGTGGTGACCTGCACGAGCCGGGCTCCGTCCCGGCCGTCGGCGAGGACGGGCGGAGCGACCACGTCGATGAGGACCCGGCCGCCCCCGGCGTGCTTGAGCAGGTTGGTGGCCAGCTCGGTCGCCACCAGCGCCGCGGTGGCGGTGCGCCGCTCGTCCAGTCCGGCCAGCGCCGCCGCCTGTTCCGCGGCCACCCTGACGTCACGCACCCGGGTCGAGTCGTGCACCGGCACGTCCCACACGCGTGGCATCAGGACTCCTCGCGCGGGCGCGGCGGTCTGCCCACCCAGGAGGTCACCCGCACCGTCGTGCCCGTGCCCGGGGCGCTCTCGATCGCGAACTCGTGCACGAGCCGCCGGGCCCCGCCCAGCCCCAGGCCCAGTCCCTCACCGGAGGTGAAGCCGTCGCTGAGCGCCTGCTCCAGATCCGCGATGCCCGGTCCCTCGTCGGCGAAGGTGAGCCGCAGCCCCCGGGTGCCCCCGTCGGTCAGCTGCTCCGTCTCCATCGTGCCGCCACCGCCGTACACGAGCGTGTTGCGTGCCAGTTCGCTGGCCGCCGTGACCAGTTTGGTCTGGTCCACCAGGCCGAAGCCGGTCTGGGCGGCGGCCTGTCGCACATGCTGTCGCACCCACACCAGATCCATGTCCGAACGGATCGGCAGGCGGGCCTGGGAGCCCGCGGCAGTGTGCATCACAAAGTCTCCCGGCGCAGGCCGCCGGAGCGGGACGACGGGGTCTGCCCCGTGAGGAACTCCATGGCCGCCTCGGTGTTGAGCGCCGTCCGCATGCCCGGCAGCGTCAGACCCAGCTCCACCAGCGTGATGGCGACCGCGGGCCGCATGCCGACCACGACGGTCCGGGCGGCGAGCAGGCCGCTCTGCCCGGCGATCTCGGCCAGCACCCGGCCGAGGAAGGAGTCGACGATCTCCACACCGGAGATGTCGATGATCACACCCGTGGCGCCACTGCCCACGATGGTCTCGGCGAGATCCTCCTGGAGCTGCTGCGCCGTGCTGTCGTGCAGGTCTCCCTGCAGGGTGACCAGCAGGACGTCACCGAGCCGCAGGACCGGAAGACGACCCGCCGGGGGAGCCCCGCCGGGTCCCGGGAATCCCTCGTTCACCGCGTGACCGCTCCGTTCGCGCCGGGCGCCACGATGCCCACCCCGAGCTGGTGCAGCACGTACGCCAGCGCGTCGGCGAGGCTCGCACGGGTGGGCACGTTGCCCAGGTCGAGACCGAGGTGGACCATGGTCTGCGCGATCGCCGGCCGGATGCCGGAGACCAGGCACTCGGCGCCCATCAGCCGGGCCGCCGCGACCGTCTTCATCAGGTGCTGGGCCACCAGTGAATCGACCGTCGGGACCCCGGTGATGTCCAGGATCGCGAAGCGCGCCTGCTGCTCCACGATGGATTCCAGCAGCGTCTCCATCACCACCTGGCTGCGGGCGCTGTCCAGCGTGCCGATCAGCGGCACGGCCACGACGCCGTCCCACAGCTTGATGACGGGAGTGGCGACCTCCATCAGCTGCAGCCGCTGCCGGTCGATGAGTGCCTGGCCCTCGCTGAGCGCCGTCTGCATCACCACGACGCGCAGGGTGCCCATCAGCACACCCAGCGTGGCGAGACAGGAGCGGGTGTGCTCGACGGAGTCGTCGGGCAGATCGGCAATGAGCAGGTTCTCCACCGGCGTACGCAGCGTGGCCAGTTCTCCCGACACCTGCGCGCTGCTCAGGCCCGCCCGGGAGCGGGCCGCGCCCATCCGCGCCAACTGCTCGCGCACTGTCGTGAATCCCGCGGCGTCCGGATCCTCCACCCGTTCCGCGTCCGCCACTTGAGCCAGCGCGTCGACCACGGCCTTGCCCGCCTCGACCGCCTCGTCGCGCGAGACGGTGAACACGGCGCGGAACAGGGGCTCGTCCGCCCAGCGCTGGGCGATCTGCTCCCGGCGGCGCCGCAGAAAGTCCCTGATCTCAAGCGTGGGCGATCCCGCGGTTCCCTCTTCCGGCACCTGTTCCACTCCTCATCCGCTCCTGCCGCCCGCAGCGCGCTAAGCGGTGCGGCGGTGATGTGACTCTGCCGGGCGACAACTGTAACCACCCTCCGACCTCGTACGACACCTGCTCCCGCGCGACCGGTGTCCGCGCGGAGGGGCCGGGGTCTCAGGCCTGCGGCAGGTCGGGACCCTCCGGCTGCGCGTCGACGCGGGAGAGCGCCTCCTCGGTGCTCTCCGAGACCGGCACGGTGATGCTCACCCCGGTCAGGTCCAGGACGCGCCGCACCGCCGGGGCGGGGGCGATGATGTGCACACTGCCCGGCAGCTCCCGGGCCTCCTGGTAGACCCGCAGGATGATGTTCATACCGGAGGAGTCCATGAACGGGACCTCCGACAGGTCCAGCAGGAAGTGCCGCCGGCCGTGGTGGAGCTGGTTGGCCAGGTGATGCTGCAGTTCGGTCGCGGTGTCGACGTCCAGGTAGCCCGCCACCTTCAGCAGCGCGATCTCCTCCCGCGGCAGCGTCACCTCGACGGACAACGGGTTCTGGGCGATGGGCACGTGTACCTCCAACAACGCGGCGTCGCGGCGGACCGTGGTGATCCGCCGCGCCCGGCGATTACCCCCGAATCCCGGTCCCATGCACAGCCGCCGGGACGGGTTCGCGGACCGCCGTTCAGCCGACCCGGATACCCACGAGACAGGTGTCGTCGTCGGTGTCCGAGCGGCTGTAGGTGAGCAGCCGGTCCAGATGCTGGTCCAGGGTGGTCGGCGTCGGGCTGACAGTGGTCAGCAACTGGTCCAGCGCCTCCTCCACGGAGCGGTCCCGGCGCTCGATCAGGCCGTCGGTGTACATGAGCAGCGTGTCCTCGCCGGCCAGCTGCACCTCGGCCTCCTCGTACGCCGCCTCCGCGACCGCGCCCAGCAGCATCCCCCTGACCAGCGGCAGCCGCTCCGCCCGTACGCCGCGCACGAGCACCGGCGGCAGATGGCCCGCCCTGGCCCAGCGCAGGGTGCGCCGCGCCGGGTCGTACAGCCCGCACACCGCGGTCGCGGTGACACCGCCCGTCAGGTGGTGCGCGACGATGTTGAGCCAGGACAGCAGCTGGCCCGGACCGGCCCCGGTCACCGCCAGGCCGCGCAGCGCGTTGCGCAGCACCACCATGCTGGTCGCCGCCTCTATGCCGTGTCCGGCCACGTCGCCGACGCACAGCAGCACAAGACCGTTCGGCAGCCTCACGGCGTCGTACCAGTCGCCGCCGACCAACTGTTCCGTCTCCGCGGGCCGGTAGCGGACGGCCACCTGGAGTTCCGGCATCTTCAGCGGGGTCTGCGCCGGCGGCATGATGGCGTGCTGCAACTGCAGGGTCAGCCGGTTGCGCTCGATGGCCTGCTGCTCGGTGTGGGCCAGCTGGTCGCGCGTCGCGGCGAGCGCCACCTCGGTCCAGTGCTGGGCGGAGATGTCCTGATAGGCCCCCCGTACGACGAGCAGGCGGTCGTCGGTGTCCAGGACCGGCTCGGCCACCACCCGCACGTGCCGGGTCACACCGTCCGGCCGCTGCAGCCGGAACGCCGCCGACGCCGGCCGCCGGTGGTGCAGCAGCGTGCGCAGGAAGCGTCCGATGGCCACCGCGTCGTCCGGATGGGCGTGGGCGGCCAGCTCCTCCAGCCGTACCGGGGTGCTCGTCCGCGGACGTCCGTAGAGGTCGAAGAGCTGCCCGTTCCAGGTGATCTCGCCGGTCAGCAGGTTCTCCTCGAAACCGCCGATGCGGCCCAGGCGCTGGGCGTGCTGGAGGAGGCTGGCCAGCCGGGCCGTCTCGTCCTCGATCCGCCAGATGAGCAGGACGGCGTTGCCGTGCCGGCTGACGCTTATGTCCGCGACCGCCGACAGCGCCACCTGGTCCACCAGCGCGGTCAGGTTCATCCGCCGGGCCCGGAACGGCTCGCCCGTCGCGTACACCCGCTCGACGTGCCGGAACAGCTCGCTGTCCCCGGCGGCCAGCGGGTACGCCTCCAGCAGCAGGGCGCCGCTCACCACGGCACGCGGCCGTCCGGCGGGGTCCATGAAGCTCTCGTTCACGTGCTGGATGCGGAAGTCCGCCAGGTGGCCGTCGGCGTCCAGGTGCGGCACCAGCACCAGGGCGGGGTCGTACAGTCCGTCGGCCAGGTCCATCAGCTCGACCGCGTCCGGCAGGACCCTCGGCTGCTGCCCGGCGCCGTTCGGCGGCGTGTACGACTCCAGGGTGTGGGCGCACAGCTCCGCCAGGGCCTCCACCTGGCGCACCACCTGCGGCGGCTGCGGCATCAGCGGCGCCGGCCAGGCGATCTCCAGCACGCCGTGCAGGCGTCCTCCGGTACCGGCGGGCACGGCGACCCTGCCGCCGTCCGGATACTGGTGCCGGCCCACGCTGGGCAGCCCCGTATCCGCCAGCGACGTGATCCACTGCCCGGCCCGCTCGGTCAGTCCGGACCGGGCGACCGTCGCCACGTCCGGCGGCACGTAGCGCCAGCGGGTGGCCTCGGCCGGGGAGAACCCCGCGCTGCCGGCCAGGGTGAGCGACCCGTCGTACCCGGCCGCCCAGATGGCCACCGCGACCGCGCCGAGCGGGCGCAGCGCCTGCTCCAGCAGTGAGTCGGCCACGGCCTGGGTGTCGCCCGCGGCCAGCGCCCCGCTCTCGGCGGCCCGCAGGCGTACGGCGGCGGAGTCGGCCCCCGCCTCCCCGGGCCGCCCGTCCCGCCGGGAGTCCCCGCCGTACCGGCCGTCCGTGTCGGTCCCGGGGTCCCGGTCGGGCTCGGAGCGCACGGCGGCGGTCGCCGCGAGGAAGGCGTCCGTCACCTCCGACATCCGGTCCCGTGCCGCCTGGTTGATGACGTCGACCGCGAACTCCAGCGGCGTCACCCGGGACTGTCCGGCCAGTTCGGCGAGCTGCCGCGCCGCCTGGGCCGGACCGCAGCCGAGCCGCGCCACCAGGATGCCCTTGGCCAGCTCGATCAGGGCCCGGCCCTCGGCCTCCGCCTGGGCGGCCCGTACCTCGCTGCTGAGCCGGTCGACGGTGGCCGCCAGCCGGCCCACGGGCGACAGCGGCGTCAGGGCGCGCATGCCGACGGCCGGTCCGTCGAGCGCGCAGGACTGCGGCGGCCCGGGTGCCGGGGGCGGTGCGGCGGACGCCTCCCGCGGTGCGGCGGCGGCCGGTTCGCGGGACTGCTCGGACTTGCTCACGACGGGGACGCTCCTCGGCTGGCGAGGGCCACGGAGCGCGACGGGCCGCGCCGCGCTCCGTCCGGCCCACCCTGGTACGGGACGGGGGCCGGTGTGGTCATGCGGGCAGCCACCGTCGGACGCAGGCGATGAGGTCCTGGGTGTCGACGGGCTTGGTGACGTAGTCGCTGGCGCCCGAGGCGAGGCTCTTCTCCCGGTCGCCGGGCATCGCCTTGGCGGTGACCGCGATGATCGGCAGCTCGGCGTACTCGGGCATCCGGCGGATCTCCGCCGTCGCCGTGTAGCCGTCCATCTCCGGCATCATCACGTCCATCAGGACCAGCGCGATCTCCGGGTGGTGCGTCAGCTTCTCGATGCCCCGGCGGCCGTTCTCCGCGTGCAGGACACGGAAACCGTGCAGTTCCAGGATCCCGCTGAGCGCGAAGAGGTTGCGCGCGTCGTCGTCGACGACGAGAACGGTGCGCCCGGTGGGGGAGTCCTCCCCGAGGTACGCACTCGCGCGCCGGGGCTCCTCCGGCCGGACCAGGGTCAGTACGTCCCCGGGCTCCTCGGCGGCGAGGTGCAGGGCGATGCGCTCGCGCAGCTCGTCGAGGCTGGACAGGAACTCCAGCACCCCGCCCGCCGCGCCGGAGCGCAGGTTCTCCTCCAGGGCCGCGTCCGCGCGGTGACCGCTGTGCACCAGCACGGGCACGCTCGCCAGCGCGGAGTCGCCCCGCAGCGCGTGCAGGAACCGCGACGCCTCCTCGTCCGGCATGCCCAGCTCCAGGACGACGCAGTGGCACGGCTCGGCCGCCAGCGCGCCCGCCGCCTCCTGCGCCCCCACGGCGGTGATCACGTCGAGCGGGGGCCGGTCGCCCGCCTCGTCCCGCCCGTGCGTCAGATCGGCGATCACGCTCTCCGCGACGAGGGTGAGCAGACCGCGCGGGCGCTCCTCCACGACCAGCAGCCGCCGCGGACGCGGCCGGTGACCGCCGCTCGTCAGCTCGGGCACCGGTGCCGGCCGGTCGAGCACGTCGACGGACGCCTCGTCCGGCACCCGATCCGGGCCCCGGAGATGCAGTTCCTCGAAGTCGGGCCGGGTCACGGGCAGGAACAGCGTGAAGGTGCTGCCCCGGTCGGGCGTGCTGTCCACGGTGACCGCGCCGCCGAGCAGCTGGGCGATCTCCCGCGTGATGGACAGGCCGAGCCCGGTGCCGCCGTACTTGCGGCTCGTCGTGCCGTCCGCCTGCTGGAACGCTCCGAAGATCGACTCCAGGTTCTGCTCGGGGATGCCGATGCCCGTGTCCTTCACCCGGAAGGCCACCACGGCACCGCCCCGGACCACGCCCGCGGGCACCTCGTCGTCCGGTGCCGGTTCGACGGCCAGCTCCACACCGCCCCGCTCGGTGAACTTCACCGCGTTGGACAGCAGGTTGCGCAGCACCTGACGCAGCCGGGAGTCGTCGGTCAGCAGGTCCGCGGGCGCACCGGCGGCCGTCGCCACCGTGAACTCCAGGCCCTTCTGCGTCGTCATGGGCCGGAAGGTGGCCTCGACGTACTCGATGAGCTGCCGCAGCGTCACCCGCTCCGGGGCGACGTCCATCTTCCCCGCCTCGACCTTCGACAGGTCCAGGATGTCGTTGATCAACTGGAGCAGGTCCGAGCCGGCGGAGTGGATGATGCCCGCGTACTCGACCTGCTTCGGGGTGAGGTTGCGCGAGGGGTTCTGGGCGAGCAACTGGGCGAGGATCAGCAGGCTGTTGAGCGGGGTGCGCAGTTCGTGGCTCATGTTGGCCAGGAACTCGGACTTGTACTTCGAGGCCAGCGACAGCTGCTGGGCCCGTGCCTCCAGCTCCTGCCGGGCCTGCTCGATCTGGAGGTTCTTCGCCTCGATGTCCCGGTTCTGCGTCGCCAGCAGGGACGCCTTGTCCTCCAGCTCGGCGTTGGAGTGCTGGAGTTCCTCCTGCTGAGCCTGCAGCTCCGCCGAGCGGGCCTGGAGCTCGCCGGTGAGGCGCTGCGACTCGGCCAGGAGTTCATCGGTACGGGCGTTGGCCACGATCGTGTTGACGTTCACGCCGATGGTCTCCATCAGCATTTGCAGGAAGTCCTGGTTGATCTGCGTGAACGGGGCGACCGAGGCGAGTTCGATGACGCCGAGGACCTGTCCCTCGACCACGATGGGCAGCAGTACCAGGGCCGTCGGCACGATCTCGCCGAGCCCCGAGGAGACGGTCAGGTAGCCGGCCGGCAGGTCGTCCACCAGGATGGTGCGCCGGCTGCGCGCCGCCTGGCCGACCAGGGTGCGGCCGAAGGCGAAGCGGGTGGGCCTGGCCGTGTTCTCCGGGTAGCCGTAGGAGCCGACCAGCCGCAGCTCGGGACCCTGGTCCCCGTCCTCGGCCAGGTAGAACGCGCCGTACTGTGCCGACACCAGCGGCACCAGCTCGTCCATGATCAGCTCGGCGACCACGGGCAGGTCCCGGTGGCCCTGCATCAGGCCGGAGATGCGGGCCAGGTTGGTCTTGAGCCAGTCCTGCTCCTGGTTGGCCCGGGTGGTCTGCCGCAGGGACTCCACCATGGAGTTGATGTTGTCCTTGAGCTCGGCGACCTCGCCGGACGCCTCCACGTTGATGGAGCGGGTCAGATCGCCCTCGGCGACGGCGGAGGTGACCTGGGCGATCGAGCGGACCTGGCGGGTGAGGTTGCCCGCCAGCTCGTTGACGTTCTCCGTGAGGCGCTTCCAGGTGCCGGAGACGCCCTCCACCTCGGCCTGACCGCCGAGGCGGCCCTCGGTGCCGACCTCGCGGGCGACGCGGGTGACCTCGTCGGCGAAGGCGGACAGCTGGTCGACCATCGTGTTGATCGTCGTCTTCAGTTCGAGGATCTCGCCGCGCGCGTCGACGTCGATCTTCTTCGACAGGTCGCCCCGGGCCACCGCGGTCGTCACCAGCGCGATGTTGCGCACCTGGCCGGTGAGGTTGTTGGCCATCGAGTTGACGTTGTCGGTGAGGTCCTTCCAGGTGCCCGCTACGTTCGGCACGTTGGCCTGGCCGCCGAGGCGTCCGTCGGTGCCGACCTCGCGGGCGACGCGGGTGACCTCGTCGGCGAAGGCGGACAGGGTGTCGACCATCGTGTTGATGACGTCGGCCAGCGCCGCGACCTCGCCCTTGGCGTCGACGGTGATCCGCTGCGACAGGTCGCCCCGGGCCACGGCGGTGGCGACCTGGGCGATGGAGCGGACCTGACCGGTCAGGTTCGACGCCATCACGTTGACGTTGTCGGTGAGGTCCTTCCAGGTGCCCGAGACCCCGCGCACCCGGGCCTGGCCGCCCAGGTTCCCGGCCGTGCCGACCTCGCGGGCGACGCGGGTGACCTCGTCGGCGAAGGCGGAGAGCTGGTCGACCATCGTGTTGATGGTGTTCTTGAGTTCGAGGATCTCGCCGCGGGCGTCCACGGTGATCTTCTGGGAGAGGTCGCCCTTGGCCACCGCGGTGGCCACCTGGGCGACGTTGCGGACCTGGTTGGTCAGGTTGCCCGCCATGAAGTTCACCGAGTCGGTGAGGTCGCGCCAGGTGCCCTTGACGCCCTGGACGTCGGCCTGGCCGCCGAGGCGTCCGTCGGTGCCGACCTCGCGGGCGACGCGGGTGACCTCGTCGGCGAAGGCGGAGAGCTGGTCGACCATCGTGTTGATGGTGTTCTTGAGTTCGAGGATCTCGCCGCGGGCGTCGACGTCGATCTTCTGGGAGAGGTCGCCCTTGGCCACCGCGGTGGCCACCTGGGCGATGTCACGCACCTGCGTCGTCAGGTTGCCCGCCATCGCGTTGACCGAGTCCGTCAGGTCGGCCCAGGTGCCCGAGACCCCCGGCACCTTCGCCTGTCCGCCGAGGGTGCCCTCCGTGCCGACCTCGCGGGACACCCGGGTGACCTCGGAGGTGAACACGGACAACTGGTCGACCATGCCGTTGAAGACCTTGGCGATGTCGCCCATCAGGCCGTCCGCGTCGTCCGGCAGACGGGTGCCGAAGTCGCCGTCCCGCACGGCCGTCAGGCCGGCCAGGAGGCGGCGCAACTCCTGATCGGCCGGAACCGCGTCGACGGCCCCGGCGCTGTCGTTGGTCATTGCACCCTCGTTCCGCTCCCCAGGAGCCCTCGGAGCGAGGACTCGGACCCCCTCCGGACCGATTGGGTGGGTCCGGGCTGTTGCGTGGCATTTCCGCTGTTCACGGATCCGCACGATGAGAAAATACGCCCGAGATTAACCCAGGTGCGGGGTGCGGACAAAGCGGGGCCGCCCCCGTGCGCGGCGGCATTTCGCCACCCCCGATCGGACCGCCGGCCCGAATGCGGCGGCCCCGGCCGGGTATCTGCTGCTGTGGGGCCGGACCGGCTCCGCGAGGTCGCCGAAACGGGAGGGAAGGGACAGCGTGCCGATGGAGAGCATCTGGTCGTACGCGGCGGACAGCGGTCACGTGGAGGGACAGGACCTGACGGGCTGCACCGTCGTCGCCGACGACGGAACCATCGGGCACGTGGACCGGCAGGCCGAGCACTTCGGCATGCAGCACCTGGTCGTCGACACCGGAGTCTGGGTGTTCGGCCGGAGTGTGCTGGTGCCGGTCGGCGTGGTCCGCTCCATCGACCCCGAGTCCCGCACGGTCACGCTGACCTGCGCCAGGGCCGAGGTGAAGGCCGCGCCGCGGTTCCGGACCGACAGCGAGACGATGGACCGCGCGTACCTGGCGTCCGTCGGCGACTACTACCATCGGCTGCCACCGCGGGAGACTCCCGCGACCTGACCGGGCGCCGGAGAGAGCACACGGAACACGCTGAAAACGGGGACCCAGGACATGGAACCAAGCGAAGGGACCATCACGGTCTCGTCCGGCGTCGCGCCCCCGGGGGTGCAGGCGCCGGCCGTGGTGGACAGCGCGGCGACGGCACGCGCGTACGCCGAGTCGGTGGCGCGCGCCCAGTGGGGCGGCCCCGGCCGCACGGTCCGCGACGAGGACGTCGTCGACCTGCTGCTGGTGGTCTCGGAGCTGGTCACCAACGCGATCCGGCACGGTGACGGACTGGCCGGCTTCGAGGTGCGGCCGACGCCCGAGGGGCTGCGGATCGCCGTGCACGACCACAGTGCGGTGGTGCCGCGGGCCGTGTACGCCTTCCCCACCACGCACCCCGGAGGCGGCTACGGCTGGCCGCTGGTCGCCCGGCTGGCCCGGGACATCGCCGTGGACCTGCGGGAGGGCGGCGGCAAGACGATCAGCGTGCTGGTGCCCCTGCGCCCCGTGAGCACCTGACCCGGCCGGCGAGGTCACCAGGGCAGGAAGACGTGGATGTCCTTGCCCCGCTCACCGGTGACGACGCTCACCTGGTCGGACAAGGTGTGGATCAGATGCCAGCCGATGCCGCCGCCGCCCTGGCTCGGATGGAAGGGACGCGGTGCGGGCTCGGTCGCGCTGGTGTCGTGCATGACCACGTGCACGCCGTCGAAGGTACGGCGCAGCCGCAGCTGGAACGGCCCGGGGGCGTACTGCACGGCGTTCGCCGCCAGTTCGGTGACCACGAGAAGGATGTCGTCCCAGTGCTCGGGCGCCGCGGGAGGCGCCGCACGGGCCAGGTCGTAGAGGAACTCCTCCGCGACCAGCCGCGCACCGGTCACGTTGTGCAGTTCGCCGGTGAAGCTTGCCGTGCGGTTCGTGATCTCCTCGGAAGCCAGTGTCCTGTCCCAACGCGACTCGGCTGCCATCTCGCCTTCCCCGGCCCGGCACCGGCCGGGCCTCGTCCTTCCTTCGCATTCCCTTCGTTTGTTAGTTCCCGAGACGGCCGAGGCTAGTCGCGCCGGTATGCCCGGCCCTCGCGGTGCGACCCGGGGTGACGGTCCCGTCACCCCGGGCGCGGTTCAGCGGAGGAAGACGCTGTCCGACTCCTCCCAGCCGGCCGGCTCCTCGGGCGGCGGCTGCGGCGGCCGGCGGTGCGACCGCGCCTCGTACATCGCGTCGATCTCCAGGGCGTAGGTCCGCACGATCTCGTCCCGCCGCAGCTTCATCGACGGGGTGAGCAGCCCGTTGGCCACGTCGAAGGGCTCCGGCAGCACGCGGAAGACCCGGATGGACTCCGAGCGGGACACCGCGCTGTTGGCGGCGGCCACGGCCCGCGCGACCTCCTCCCGCAGCGCGTTCTCCTCGCGTGCCTCACGGGCCGCGGTGTCGCCCTGCGCGGCCAGCGCCGCCCGCCAGTGCGTCAGGAACTCCGGGTCCAGCGTGATCAGGGCACCGACACAGGGCCGGTTGTCGCCGACCACCACCGCCTGGTGCACCAGCGGGTGCATCCGCAGCCGCTGCTCCAGGGCGGCCGGGGCGACACTCTTGCCGCCGCTGGTGATGATGATGTCCTTCTTGCGGCCGGTGATCGCCAGATAGTTCTCGTCGTCCAGGTGCCCGAGGTCGCCGGTGGCCAGCCAGCCCCCGCGCATCACCTGGCGGGTGGCGGCCTCGTCACCGACGTACCCCTGGAACAGCGACGGCCCGCGCACCAGGATCTCCCCGTCGTCGGCCAGCCGGATCTCCATGCCGGGCAACGGCTGCCCGACGGTGCCGGACTTCTCCCGGCCCAGCGGCTGCATCGTCAGTCCGCCGCTCGTCTCCGTCAGACCGTAGCCGTCGTGGACGTAGACCCCGATGCCTTCCCAGAAGAGGGACAGCTCGCGGCTGAGCGGCGAACCGCCGGACGTCGCCCGCAGCACCCGGCCCCCCAGCGCGTTCCGCAGCCGGCGGTACACCGTCCGCTCGTACAGGGCGTGCTGGAGCCGCAGGTCGAAGCCGGGCCCCGGCCCCCTGCCCAGCCGCTGGCGCTCCAGCGCCCCGGCGAAGTCCCGCGCCGTGCCGGCGGCCCGCTCGAACAGTGCCCCGCGCCCCGCCTGCTGGGCCGCGCGCAGGAAATTCTTGTAGATCTTCTCCAGGACCGACGGGACGGCGTACAGATACGTCGGACGGAAGGAACGCAGGGCCGAGGAGAGCGCCTCGCCGGTCATCGCGGGTTCGTGGGCCATCAGGAGCCCGCCCCGCACACACAGGGTCTGGATCATCAGCCCGTACACGTGCGAGAAGGGGAGGTAGGCGAGGACCGCGCCCTGCTCCCCCTCCGGCGCCACCGTGTGGCCCCAGCCCGCGATCAGCGTGTCGCACGGGAGGGCCAGCCCGCGGTGGCTGAGCGCACAGCCCATGGCCCGGCCCGACGTCCCCGAGGTGTAGGCGACGACCGCCGTGGAGTCGGGCAGCACGATGCGGCGCATGGAGTCGACGGTGGCGAACGGGAGGTACTCGCCGCGCGCCACGAGCGCGTCCAGCGCCCCCGCGTCCAGTTGCCAGACGTGCCGCAGGGCCGGCAGTGACGCGCACACCGAGCCGACGGTCATCACGCTCTGCTCGTCCTCGACCAGCACACCCACGCAGCCGGCGTCTCGCAGGATGTACTCGACCTGGTCGCGCGAGGAGGTCGGATAGATCGGCACGACCTCGGCGCCCACCGTCCACAGGGCGTGGCTGAAGACCGTCCACTCGTACCGGGTACGGGCCAGGATCGCCACCCGGTCGCCCGGCTGGATCCCGCTCGCTATCAGCCCCTTGGCCAGGTCGACGACCTCGTCGCGGACCTCCACAGCCGTCACCTCGTCCCAGACCGCGGAGTCGGGGCCGCGGCGGCGCGCGAGCATGGGCAGGGTCGGCGTGCGGGCGGCCGTGTCGAAGAGGCTGTCGGCGAGCCCGCCGGTCAGCGGCCCGGCGGCCCGGGGAGCGGGAGCGAGGTCGCGCATACGCTGGCTCCTGACGTGTACGGACGGTGACACCACCCACGAGTACCGTGGCCGGCGGTGCTCGGAATCTAGCCGAGCCGCAGGCTGCGGGGGGCCGGGACGGCAGAAGTGTGTCCGCGCGGTGATCTCGGTTCAGGCCGCCTGGGTCCGGCGCACGCACGCGGTGACGACCTCGCGCAGACTGCCCGTGCGCTCGAAGAGCTCGCGCTGCACCCGGGCGCCGTTGCCGTGCCGCAGCAGCGTCTCGACGCCCTCGCGCACCCGGTCGAGGTCGCCGTGGTCGGCCAGCGCCTCCTCGACGTGCTCCACCAGCGCCCGTACGGCCACCGCGGCGGGCATCCGTCGCATCGTCGCGGGGTGCAGCAGCTCCTCCGTCAGCCCGGAGCGGGCCGCCCGCCAGGCCGCCAGGCGGAGCAGGCTCACGCTGTGCCCGTCCGGCTCGGTGCCCGCGCGCCACTGACGGGCGGCCGTCTCGACCAGCGCGCGGGCCAGGGCGGCGACGACGACCGCGGTCCCCGCGTCCAGGCAGACGTCCGCCACCCGGAACTCGACCGTCGGATAGCGCCGGGAGAGCCGGACGTCGAAGTAGACCATCCCGTCGTCGAGGATCGTGCCCGTGGCGAGCATGTCCGCCACCCGGCGGTGGTAGCGCTCGGCCGAACCGAACAGCTCCGTCGGACCGGCCGACGGCCACCGCTGCCAGACCCGGCTGCGGTAGCTGCTGTACGAGGAGTCCTCCCCCTGCCAGTACGGGGAGTTCGCGCTCAGCGCGGTCAGCAGCGGCAGCCAGGGCCGCACCCGGTCTATGACCGCGACGCCCTCCTCGTCGGAGCCGACCGAGACGTGCACGTGGCAGCCGAGGACCAGCTGCTCCTGGACGACGACGCCGTACTGGTCGGCCATCCACTCGTAGCGGCGGTTCACGCCGATCGACGGGGTGACCGGCAGCGGCGACGAGGCGAGCGCGGCGACCGCGCACCCGATGCTCCCGGCGTGCCGGCCCGCCTCCTCACGGCAGCGGACGATCTCCGTGTGCAGCCGCCCCATGTCCGCCTGCGGATGGGTGGCGAACTCGAGCATCTGCTCGTGCAGTTCCTTCTCGAAGACGTCCTGTTCGGCGTCGTCGAGCGACGCCCTGGCCAGCACGGCGGCGGACAGCGCCCGTGGCTCTCCGGACACGGGGTCGACCAGGAGGAGTTCCTCCTCCACTCCGACGGTGCGCACCTGGTGCCGCCTCTCTGTGAACTCCCGGGACCAACCGACTGCCCCGGGCAGCCGGTCGGACACCTGGTCGTCTCACAGCGCGTACGGCGCCAGCCAGACCGTGGCGAGCGGCGGCAGGGTGAGGCGGATGCCGCCGTCCTCGGGCTTGACGGGGTCGGGGTTGGTCACCCCGCTGCCGCCGAACGCCTCGGCGTCGGTGTTGAGCACTTCCTGCCAGGCGACGGGCTCGTCCGGGACGGCCAGCCGGTACTCGTGCCGCACCACGGGGGAGAAGTTCGACACCGCCAGCAGCGGGGCGCCCGCCGCGTCGAACCGGAGGAACGCGAAGACGTTGTCCTCGGCCGCGTCCACCGCGACCCACCGGAAACCGGCCGGGTCGGTGTCGCGCTGCCACAGGGCCGGGGTGCGCGCGTAGCGGGTGTTGAGCTCGCGGACCAGGTCCTGGACGCCGCGGTGGTCGGCCGCCGAGTGGTACCCCTCGTCCAGCAGCCACCACTCCGGCCCGTGCTTCTCCGACCACTCGGCGCCCTGCGCGAACTCCTGGCCCATGAACAGCAGCTGCTTGCCGGGGTGGGCCCACATGAAGCCGAGGTAGGCCCGCACGTTGGCCCGCCGCTGCCACCAGTCGCCGGGCATCTTCGACACCAGCGCCTGCTTGCCGTGCACGACCTCGTCGTGGGAGATCGGCAGGACGTAGTTCTCGCTGTACGCGTACACCATCGAGAACGTCATCTCGTGGTGGTGGTACTTGCGGTGCACCGGCTCGTGCGCGGCGTACTCCAGCGAGTCGTGCATCCAGCCCATGTTCCACTTCAGGCCGAAGCCGAGCCCGCCGGTGTCGGTGGGCCGGGTCACCCCGCCCCATGCCGTCGACTCCTCGGCGATGGTCACCACACCGGGGCAGCGCCGGTAGACGGTCGCGTTCATCTCCTGGAGGAACGCCATGGCCGCCAGGTCCTCACGGCCCCCGTACTGGTTGGGCTCCCACTGCCCGGAGTCGCGCGAGTAGTCCAGGTAGAGCATCGAGGCGACCGCGTCCACCCGCAGCCCGTCGATGTGGAACTCCTCGCACCAGTACACCGCGTTCGCCACGAGGAAGTTGCGCACCTCGGTCCGGGCGAAGTCGAAGGTGTACGTCCCCCAGTCCGGGTGCTCCGCGCGCCGGGAGTCCCCGGGCTCGTACAGCGGTTCCCCGTCGAAGCGGCCCAGCGCCCAGTCGTCCTTCGGGAAGTGCGCCGGCACCCAGTCCATGATCACACCGAGGCCGGCCCGGTGCAGCGCGTCGACCAGGAAGCGGAAGTCGTCGGGGGAGCCGAGGCGCGCGGTCGGCGCGTAGAAGCCGGTGACCTGGTAGCCCCACGACGGGCCGTAGGGGTGCTCGGCGACCGGCATCAGCTCCACATGGGTGAAGCCCAGGTCCTTGACGTACGCGGGCAGCTCCTCGGCCAGCTCGCGGTACGTGAGCCCCGGCCGCCAGGACGCCAGGTGCACTTCGTACACGGAGAAGGGCGCCTCGTGCACCGGGGTGGCGGCCCGGGTGCGCATCCACTCCGCGTCACCCCACTCGTACCGCGAGGCGGTCACCACGGACGCGGTGTTCGGCGGCTCCTCGGCCGCGCGGGCCATCGGGTCGGCCTTGAGGAACCGGTGGCCGTGGCGCGAGTGGATCTCGAACTTGTACCTGGTGCCCTCACCGACGCCCGGCAGGAACAGCTCCCACACCCCGGACGAGCCCAGTGAGCGCATCGGGAACGCGGTGCCGTCCCAGTGCGTGAAGTCGGTGGCGACCCGCACGCCCTGGGCGTTCGGCGCCCACACCGTGAACCGGGTGCCGGTGACGCCCTCGTGGCTCATCGGCTCCGCACCGAGCGCCCGCCACAGCTCCTCGTGCCGGCCCTCCGCGATCAGGTGCAGGTCCAGCTCGCCGAGGGCGGGCAGGAAGCGGTACGGGTCGTGGACCTCGTGCTCCCCCTCCTCGTACGCCACGACGAGGGTGTACGCCGGGATCGAGGCCGTCGGCAGCACACCGGAGAAGAGGCCGTCCTCCTCCGAGACGAGGGCGTGGCGCTCGCCGTCCACGACCACGCTCACCTCGCGGGCGAAGGGCCGCAACGCCCGGAAGGCGACCCCGCCGGGGACCGGGTGGGCACCGAGCAGGGCGTGCGGATCGTGGTGGGCGCCCGCCAGCAGGCGCCCCCGGTCGGCGGGGTCCAGCGGCGGGGCGGTACCGCACGCCCCGGGGGTGGGCGGGACGGGAGCGGACGGCTCGGGGAGTGAGGTGTCGCGGAGTGCCACGGGTCAGTCTCCTCTCACGGCGAGTCGTTCGATCGCCGCCATGGGTACGGGAAGCCAGTCGGGGCGGTGCCGCGCCTCGTACAGCACCTCGTACACGGCCCGGTCCGTCTCGTAGGCGCGCAGCAGGCCGTGCTTCTTACGGGGGTCCCAGCCCGCGCGGGCGGCGTAGCCCGCGCAGAACGCCTCCCGGCAGCGGCGCGCCCACTCGGGGCGCCAGGGGCGCCGCTGCCGGGCGGCGTAGTCGAAGGAGCGCAGCATGCCCGCGATGTCCCGCACGGGGGAGTGGGCGCTGCGCCGTTCGGCCAGGGGGCGGGACGGTTCGCCCTCGAAGTCGATGACGAACCAGTCCCGGCCGGCCCGCAGCACCTGCCCGAGGTGCAGGTCGCCGTGGATCCGCTGGGCGGGCGGTCCGGAGTCGCAGGTGGACAGCGCGGCGAAGGCGGCCCGCAGTCCCGGGACGAAGGGCTGGAGCGCCGGGACGCAGTGCGCGGCGGCCGTCAGCCGCTCGGTCATCGCCGCCGCGGTGCGGCCGTTCTCCCCGGGCGCCCCGGCCGGGAAGGCGGAGGCCAGCGCCAGGTGCACGTCCCCCATGGCCTGTCCCAGCTCGTGGGCCTGCACGGTGAAGTCGTCCCCGGCCGCGAGCGCGTCCAGGGAGAGGGTCCAGCCGTCGGAGGCGTCGTGCAGGAACGGCTGGAGCACACCGAGGGTTGCCTCGTAGGGATGCGTCGTGCGCATCCACGCCACCGGCGCCGGGACCCGCCCGCAGCCCTGGCGGGCCAGCGCGTCCGGCACCTCGAGGTCGGGGTTGACGCCCGGCTGGACGCGCCGGAAGAGCTTGAGGATGAACTCGTCGCCGTAGATCAGCGAGGAGTTGGACTGCTCGGCGTCCAGGAGGCGGGGTGCGAGTCCGCCGGGCACCGGCCGCGCGGGGTCGGACTCGAAGCGCAGCGGTCCCGCCTTGCCGGGGTGCCGCAGCCGTTCCAGGAGGAGCTGTGCGGTGCGCGGATCGTGCAGGGCGTCGTAGACCGTGCGCCCGGCCAGCGGGCCGTCCCGCACCTGACCGATGATCGCCCGGCCCAGACGCGGCGAGGGCTGCTCGCGCACGCCGAGCAGCAGTTGGTAGCAGTCCCCGGCCGAGGGGGCGCCGCCCGGGGCGGGCACGGAGCCCTGCCCGGTGTGCACCAGGAGGTGCAGACAGCCCGGGAACAGCTCGGTCATCGACAGCAGACCCAGCTCGGCGACGGGCCGGTCCTTGCCGGCGAACCAGCGCTGGTGCGGCAGCCACTCCCGCAGCAGCTCGCCGAGCGACGCCATGGGCTCGGCGAGTTGCCTGCGTCTCGGGCGCAGGGGTGCGGTCTTCGGCATGGTGACGCGTCCTTTCCTCGGCCCAGGCTCAAGCGCGGCGGCCGATGCGGGATGCGACTCGGGTGAGCCGGAACCAGTAGAAGCCGTGGCCCCCGAGGGTCAGCAGGTACGGCAGCTCGCCGATGGCGGGGAAGCGGACTTCGCCGAACAGCTCGACCGGGTGGCGTCCGGCGAACTCCCGCAGGTCCAGTTCGGTGGGCTGCGCGAACCGCGCGAAGTTGTTCACGCACAGCACCAGGTCGTCCTCGTACTCCCGCAGGAAGGCGAGTACCGCGGGGTTGGAGGAGGGCAGTTCCGTGTAGGTGCCCAGGCCGAAGGCCGGGTTCTGCTTGCGGATCTCGATCATGCGCCGGGTCCAGTGCAGCAGCGACGAGGGCGAGGCCATGGCCGCCTCGACGTTCGTCACCTGGTAGCCGTGGACCGGGTCCATGATCGTCGGCAGGTAGAGGCGCCCGGGGTCACAGGTCGAGAAGCCGGCGTTGCGGTCCGGGGTCCACTGCATGGGGGTGCGCACGGCGTCGCGGTCGCCGAGCCAGATGTTGTCGCCCATGCCGATCTCGTCGCCGTAGTAGAGGATCGGCGAGCCCGGGAGGGCGAGCAGCAGCGCGGTGAACAGCTCGATCTGGTCGCGGTCGTTGTCCAGCAGGGTCGCGAGCCGCCGCCGGATGCCGATGTTGGCGCGCATCCGCGGGTCCTTGGCGTACTCCGCGTACATGTAGTCGCGCTCTTCGTCGGTGACCATCTCGAGGGTCAGCTCGTCGTGGTTGCGCAGGAAGATGCCCCACTGGCAGCCCGACGGGATGGCCGGGGTCTTGGCGAGGATCTCGGAGACCGGGTAGCGGGACTCGCGGCGCACCGCCATGAAGATGCGCGGCATGACCGGGAAGTGGAACGCCATGTGGCACTCGTCGCCGCCCGCGGAGTAGTCGCCGAAGTAGTCGACCACGTCCTCGGGCCACTGGTTGGCCTCGGCCAGCAGGACGGTGTCCGGGTACTGGGCGTCGATCTCGCGGCGGACGCGCTTGAGGAAGGCGTGCGAGGCGGGCAGGTTCTCGCAGTTGGTGCCCTCTTCGGCGTACAGATAGGGAACGGCGTCGAGGCGGTAGCCGTCGACGCCCAGGTCGAGCCAGAACTTCAGCGCGGCCAGCATCTCCTCCTGCACGGCCGGGTTCTCGTAGTTGAGGTCCGGCTGGTGGGAGAAGAACCGGTGCCAGAAGTACTGGCCGCGCACCGGGTCGTAGGTCCAGTTGGACGCCTCGGTGTCGACGAAGATGATGCGGGCGTCCGCGTACTGGGTGTCGTCGTCGGCCCAGACGTAGTAGTCGCCGTAGGGGCCGTCGGGGTTCTTGCGGGACTCCTGGAACCACGGGTGCTGGTCGCTGGTGTGGTTCATGACGAAGTCGATGATGACGCGCATGCCGCGCTGGTGGGCGGCGTCGACGAACTCCACGAAGTCGGCGAGGTCGCCGAACTCGGGGAGCACCGCGGTGTAGTCCGAGACGTCGTAGCCGCCGTCGCGCAGGGGCGACTTGAAGAAGGGCGGGAGCCAGAGGCAGTCCACGCCCAGCCATTGCAGGTAGTCCAGCTTGGCGGTGAGGCCCTTGAGGTCGCCGACGCCGTCGCCGTTGCTGTCCTGGAAGGAGCGGACGAGGACCTCGTAGAAGACGGCTCGCTTGAACCAGTCGGGGTCGCGGTCCTTGGCCGGGGTGTCCTCGAAGGTGTCCGGCACGGGCTCGTTGACGGTCATGAGGCTCCTGACCCTCCGTTCTGGGGCGCGGCGGTGGACGGCAGGCGGACGTGGAAGACGTGGGCGGGAGCCCCGCCGGGCTCCAGGCGCACGTAGTTCGTCCGGCCCCAGTGGTAGGTCCGACCCGTGAGTTCGTCGTGGACGGGCACGGTCTCGTGCCAGTCCAGGCCGAGCTGCGGCATGTCGAGGGAGATCGTGGCCTCCTGGGTGCGATGTGGATCGAGATTGGCGACCACCAGGACGGCGTCGGACCCCAGGCGCTTGCTGTACGCGATCAGCGCGTCGTTGTCGGTCCGGTGGAAGCGGAGGTTGCGCAGCCGGTGCAGCGCGGGATGGTCGCGCCGGATGGTGTTGAGCTTGGTGATGAGGGGGGCGATGGTGCGGCCCTCGCGGGCGGCGGCGGCCCAGTCGCGGGGTTTGAGCTGGTACTTCTCGGAGTCGAGGTACTCCTCGCTGCCCTCGCGCAGGGGGGTGTGCTCGCACAGTTCGTAGCCGCTGTAGATACCCCAGGTGGGGGAGAGGGTGGCGGCGAGGACGGCGCGGACCTCGAAGGCGGGGCGGCCGCCGGTCTGGAGGTAGGCGTGCAGGATGTCGGGGGTGTTGGCGAAGAAGTTGGGCCGCATGTAGGAGGCGGCGTCCCCCGTCAGTTCGGTGAGGTACTCGGTCAGTTCCTGCTTGGTGTTGCGCCAGGTGAAGTAGGTGTAGGACTGCTGGAAGCCGATCTGGGCGAGGGTGTGCATCATCGCGGGGCGGGTGAAGGCCTCGGCCAGGAAGATGACGTCGGGGTCGGCGCGGTTGATCTCGCCGATGACGCGTTCCCAGAACACGACGGGTTTGGTGTGGGGGTTGTCGACGCGGAAGATGCGCACCCCGTGGTCCATCCACAGGCGCAGGACGCGGACCGTCTCGGTGATCAGGCCGTCGAGGTCGGCGTCGAAGGCGACGGGGTAGATGTCCTGGTACTTCTTGGGCGGGTTCTCGGCGTAGGCGATGGTGCCGTCGGGGCGGTGGTGGAACCAGTCGGGGTGTTTGTGGACCCAGGGGTGGTCGGGGGAGCACTGGAGGGCGAAGTCGAGGGCGACTTCGAGGCCGTGCTGGGCGGCGGTGCGTACGAAGTGGTCGAAGTCGTCGAGGGTGCCCAGGGCGGGGTGGATGCTGTCGTGGCCGCCCTCGGGGGAGCCGATGGCCCAGGGGACGCCGACGTCGTCGGGGGTGGCGGAGAGGGTGTTGTTGCGGCCCTTGCGGTAGGTGGTGCCGATCGGGTGGACCGGGGGGAGGTAGACGACGTCGAAGCCCATCGCGGCGATGGCGGGCAGCCGGCGGGCGGCGGTGCGGAAGGTGCCGTGGGGCTGCTCGGGGGTGCCCTCGGAGCGGGGGAAGAACTCGTACCAGGCGCCGTACAGGGCGCGTTCGCGTTCGACCAGCAGGGGCAGCGGGTCGGAGGAGGTGACCAGTTCCCGCAGCGGATGGCGGGCCAGCACCGCGTCCACCTCCGGCGTCAACGCCGCCGCCAGCCGGGTGGCCACGGGCAGCGTGTCGTCGAGCAGGGCCTCCGAGGCGGCCAGCAGCACCGAGCGCCCCGAGGTCCCCGGCACGCCCGCCGCGGCCCGCCGGTACAGCTCGGCCCCCTCCTCGAGCACGAGGCCGGCGTCGATGCCGGCCGGGATCTTGATGCGCGCGTGGTGCCGCCAGGTGGAGACGGGGTCGCTCCACGCCTCCACCCGGTAGGTCCAGTTGCCCGGTGCGCCCGGGGTGACCTCGGCGCCCCAGCGGTCGGTGCCGGGCGCCAGCTCCCGCATCGGCGTCCACGGGCCCGGCCGTCCCTCCGGGTCCTTCAGCACGACGTTGGCGGCGACCGCGTCGTGTCCCTCCCGGAACACGGAGGCGGAGACCTCGAACGTCTCCCCCGTCACCGCCTTCGCCGGCCGCCTGCCGTGCTCCACCACCGGGTGGACGTCCCGTACCGGGATACGTCCGATGCCCACGGTCGTAGTCATCCGTTCTCACCTCCGCCGTGCTCGGGGCCGGGCGTGTGCCCGGCCGATGGGTCAGGCCGCGCCGGAGGGGGTCATCGGCCCCGACGGGGCGAAACGTTCCGGCTGCTCCTGCGCATGGGTGACCAGGTTCGTCCGCAGATACCTCTCGGCGGCGTCGGCGGCCTCGCGCGCGCACCGCTTTCCCATCAGCACGCAGAGGGTGTAGCCGGAGTCCTCGAAGGTGGTGCGGACCGTGACGTCCGAGGGGGACACCAGCATCGAGCGTTCCCAGGCGCGGTAATGCCGCAGCTGCCGGGCGACTTCGCTCTTCGCGGGGAGCAGCATGGCCGGTCACCTTCCGGACGGTCCGGTGGTACGGACGATCGAGTTCTTCACACATGGTGCACGGGTGGTGACGCGCCGTCTTGTTGGATCTTCAACTTTCCCTTCGGTCGTCGACGCTCCGCTTTCCCTCCGTTTGCCGCGGTTCGGTGCTCGTGTTGCACGAATGGACTACCGCTCCCACTCTGGAGTGACTCAGAAGCGATCAGCGCTCACGCTTCGTGATCGGGGAGCCCGTCCCCCAAGGGACGGGAGGAGCGGGAGCCTTCGCGGTGAGGAGCCACGACGATGAAGACCGCAGTGCCCTGCTACTACCACCTCGACGTGGAAGTGAGCCCCGAACGGGTCGGACAGGTCAGGCGCATCCTGGCCGCTCACCTCCGGTTCTGGAACCTGGAGAACCTCGTCGACCCCGTCTGTTCGGGTGCCGAGATGCTGCTTCGGGCGATCGACGAGCACGCGAGCGACAAGAACACGTCGATCGAGATGTGGTGGAACCACCAGCACCTCATCACGGCCGTAGCGGGCAACGACCACGCCCTCCGCCCCGACCAGGACCTGCGCACCTGCCTCCAGCACCTCGCCGCGCACAGCGACGGCTGGGGCTGCTGCGCCACCGACACCGGGGCGAAGGTCATCTGGTTCTCCCGGCGCGCCCGGTCCGCCGAACGCGTCCCGCTGGTGGCCACGTCACCGGAGCCGATCACCCAGGAGGGCCTGGAAGTGCCGCGCGAGGTCATGCCGGTGGCCCGGCTGGCCCGCCCGGCGGCCGGCGTACTGGAGGAGGCCCGGTGACCCGCGCGAGGCCGGACTGGAAGGGGTCGCCCGTGTGGAGCGGGCTCCCCTATCCGCTGGGCGCCGCCTTCGACGGACAGGGCACCAACTTCGCGCTGTTCAGCGAGGTCGCCGAACGCGTCGACCTGGTGCTCGTCGACGACGACGGCACCCACAGCACGATCGCGCTGCCCGACGTCGACGGCTTCGTCTGGCACTGCTACCTGCCCGGCGTCGGCCCGGGGCAGCGGTACGGCTACCGGGTCCACGGTCCGTGGGCCCCCGCCGTCGGTCACCGCTGCAACCCCGCGAAGCTCCTCCTCGACCCCTACACCCGCGCGGTGGACGGGCGGGTGGACAACCACGCCTCCCTCTTCGAGCGGGCACAGGGCAGGGCCGACCCGGGCGACAGCGCCGGGCACACCATGCTCGGCGTCGTCACCGACCCCTTCTTCGACTGGGGCGACGACCGCCCGCCCAGGCGCCGGTACGCGGAGTCCGTGATCTACGAGGCGCACGTCCGCGGGATCAGCCGCACCCACCCCGACGTCCCGCCGGAACTGCGCGGCACCTACGCCGGGCTGGCGCACCCGGCGGTCGTGGAGCACCTGACGTCCCTCGGCGTGACCGCCGTGGAGCTGATGCCGGTGCACCAGTTCGTGCACGACGGAGTGCTCCAGGACCGGGGCCTGTCCAACTACTGGGGCTACAACACCATCGGCTTCTTCGCGCCCCACAACGGCTACGCCGCCCTCGGCACCCGCGGCCAGCAGGTCACCGAGTTCAAGTCGATGGTCAAGGCGCTGCACGAGGCCGGCCTCGAAGTGATCCTCGACGTGGTCTACAACCACACCGCCGAGGGCAACGAGCAGGGCCCCAGCCTCTCCTTCCGGGGCATCGACAACGCCTCGTACTACCGCCTGGTGGACGGCGACTGGCAGCACTACTACGACACCACCGGCACCGGCAACAGCCTGCTGATGCGGCACCCCTACGTCCTCCAGCTCATCATGGACTCGCTGCGCTACTGGGTGACCGAGATGCACGTCGACGGCTTCCGCTTCGACCTCGCGGCCACCCTGGCCCGGCAGTTCCACGAGGTGGACCGGCTGTCGGCGTTCTTCGACCTCATCCAGCAGGACCCGGTGATCAGCCGCGTCAAACTGATCGCCGAGCCCTGGGACGTCGGCGAGGGCGGCTACCAGGTCGGCAACTTCCCGTCGCTGTGGTCGGAGTGGAACGGCAAGTACCGTGACGCCGTACGGGACTTCTGGCGCTCCGAGGAACACACCCTCGGCGAGTTCGCCTCCCGGCTGACCGGCTCGTCCGACCTGTACCAGCACAGCCGGCGCCGCCCCCGCGCCAGCGTCAACTTCGTCACCGCGCACGACGGGTTCACCCTGCGCGACCTCGTCTCCTACAACGACAAGCACAACGAGGCCAACGGCGAGGACAACCAGGACGGCGAGAGCCACAACCGGTCCTGGAACTGCGGGGCGGAGGGCGCGACCAAGGACCCGGCCGTCCGGGAACTGCGCGGCCGCCAGCAGCGCAACTTCCTCGCCACACTGCTGTTCTCCCAGGGCATCCCGATGCTCTGCCACGGCGACGAACTGGGCCGCACCCAGCACGGCAACAACAACGCCTACTGCCAGGACAACGAGATCTCCTGGATCGACTGGCGGCTGGACGACGAGCAGCGCGCCCTCCTGGACTTCTCCCGGCGGGTCATCGCGCTGCGCGCCGACCACCCCGTGCTGCGCCGGCGCCGGTTCTTCCTCGGCGACACGGTCACCCGCGCGGACCAGCCGCTGCCCGACCTGGTCTGGCTGCGGCCGGACGCCACGGAGATGACCGGTGCCGACTGGCAGCGCTCCGACGCGCACGCCGTCGGCGTCTTCCTCAACGGCGACGCCATCGCCGAACCCGACCCGTGCGGACGGCCGGTGGTCGACGACTCCTTCCTGCTGCTGTTCAACAGCCACTGGGAGGCCGCCGACTTCAGGCTGCCCGGCGCGGCCTACGGGGAGCGCTGGACGGCCCTGGTCGACACCGCCGACCCCGAGGGCGTCCCCGACGAGGCGGAGCACAAGGCGGCCACGGTGGTGACCGTGGAGCAGCGCAGTCTGGTGCTGCTCTCCCGGCCGTCCCGCACCGGCCGGTGAGCCGGCCGGTGGGGTCAGTTGCCGAGGCGGCGCGCGGTCACCGTGAACTGCGCGCCGTCGGCGTCCCGGAGCACGCCCTCGTCGCCGCTCAGGGAGAGCACGCTGCCGCCGTGCAGCTCCGCCGCCCGGGCGCACGCCCCGACGTCGTCCACCGCGAAGTGGATCTGCCAGTGCGGCCGCACGGCCGGGTCCGGGGCCGCTTCCAGGGCGCCGGACTCGATCAGGGCCACGACCTCGCCCTGATGGCGCAGGACCACCTCGTCGCCCTCGTACCGGACCTCGCAGCAGCCCTCGCCCGACGCCCAGTCGAAGATCTCGCCGTAGAAGATGGCGGCGTCGAAGGCGTCACGCGTGTGCAGCCGGATGAACGCGGGGCGCGACCTGCGCCAGGCGTCCCAGTCGGTGAGCAGCTCGCCCTCCCAGATCCCGAAGGTCGCGCCGTCCCGGTCGGCGAGCAGCGCCGCCCGCCCGGGCGGCAGGGAGATCGGCCCGACCGCGGCGGTCCCGCCGCGCTCCTGCGCCCGCGACACGGCCTCGTCCGCGCTGCGCACGGCGAAGTACGGCGTCCACGCCACCGCCATCTGCCACATCGCGGCCACCGCGGCGATCCCTGCGACCGGCACGTCGTCGGCCAGCGCGATGCGGAAGGGCTCGCCCAGCTTGCCCGGCCGCCACTGCCAGCCCAGCACGGCGGAGTAGAACTCCTCGGTGGCCTTCAGGTCACGGCTGGTGAGACTCACCCAGCAGGGCGCCCCGTACACGGAGCGCGTGGACATCAGGCTCTCCGCGCCGGCGGGGTGGGTCATGTCGTGGTTCATGGCAGTCGCGTCCTGGTCTCGTCCACCGGCAGCCACCGGCTCCACACCAGTGTCCGGCCGGGAGTGCGGCGGGCGCCTGCCGAGTACCCCGGCGGCGACGCCGAAACGGTGGCGGGGGAGCCCCGTACGGCCCAGTGGCGGGACGCCCCGGGGGTCGCGACGATAGAGGCGGCGCAGCGGTCCCGCGCGGCACAGGCGGCGGTGACCCGCCGGATCCGGAGGTGACCATGTCCACGGACACGGGCTCGGACCAGGTCTTCCAGCTGCAGGAGCAGGTCCGGCAGCTGAAGGAGGCGGTCGTCTCGCACGCCGTCGTGGACCAGGCCATCGGGATGATCGTCGTCCTGGGCCGGGTGGCACCCGACCAGGGGTGGATCATCCTGCGCGAGGTGTCCCAGCACACGAACGTCAAACTCCGCGACGTCGCGGAGACGATCCTCGTCTGGGGACGCACCGGAGTGATGCCGCCGCGGATACGGGCCGCGCTGGAGGACACCCTGGACCGCCAGTGCCCCACGCGTGTCCCCGGCGCCCCGCCGGAGCGCTGACACCCCTCAGCGGGCCTCCGTCAGGATCTCCTCGCGGATCCGGTCGAAGCAGCCGGTGAGCAGCCGGGAGACGTGCATCTGGGAGATGCCGAGCTGCTGCGCGATGCGGCTCTGGGTCATCCCGCCGAAGAAGCGCAGGTAGAGGATGGTGCGCTCGCGCTCGGGCAGCGCCTCAAGGCACGGCCGGACGGCCACCCGGTCCACCACCGCGTCGAACGCCGGATCGGGACCGCCGAGCGCGTCCCCGAGGGCGTACCCGTCGGTGCCGGGCATCTCCGCCTCCAGCGACAGGGCGGTGAAGCACTCCAGGGCCTCCATGCCGGTCCTGACCTCGACCACGGTCAGCTGCGCGTGCTCGGCGATCTCCTCCACCGTCGGCGCGCGGCCCGGCGTGGTCTGCGCCAGCTCCTTGGCCGAGCGGCGCACCCGGTTGCGCAGGTCCTGGATCCGCCGCGGCACGTGCAGGGTCCACATGTGGTCGCGGAAGTGCCGCTTGATCTCGCCGGTCACGGTCGGCACGGCGTACGCCTCGAAGGCGTGGCCGCGTTCCGGGTCGTAGTGGTCCACGGCCTTGACCAGCCCGAGGGCGGCCACCTGGTAGAGGTCCTCCAGATTCTCGCCGCGGCCCCGGAAGCGTACGGCGATCCGCTCCGCCATCGGGAGCCAGCTCCGGATCAGTTCGTCCCGCAGCGCCCGGCGCTCGGGTCCCTCGGGCAGCCCGGCGAGCCGGTCGAACGCGGCGGCGGTGTCGGGGGCGTCGTCGTGCGGGTGGGGCTTGGTACGGCCGGCGACACGCATCACGCGCACCTCCCTCGGCAGGGGTGCTGGCAAGTCCTCGTACATATGGATACTGAGCGCGATTGGGCCGAACGGCCACTCGAACGGCCGCGGGCCGGTGATCGGCGCGGCGGACGGGCCGGAAGTGATGTGCGGCACGCTCCCCGTGATCGTCCGGCGCGGGCCCCGGCGGATCCTTCCTGGGCAGCGCTTGATCACCGATCAAAAGGCACGAAATCCCTGGCCACAGCGCATTCCGCTCATTTGACAGTGCACTGAGCGCACAGATAGGAAGCAGCGTCGAGAGGTCGAGAGGGGCACCGTGTACGAGCCGAACGTGGTCGGGGACTGGCAGGAGTACGACGAGCACGCCGGCCTGCGGGTCCGTGTCCACCGTCTTGAGCCGGCCGAGCCGCCGCGTGGGCGCGACGACGCCGCCGAGGGGCTGACGTACTTCTGTGTCCGGGTGACCGTCGAGAACCGGGGCGCCGGGCACCTCGGCATCCACCTGGAGGACGGCCAGATCGACGTCCGGATCGGCCCCGACGGTGAGAGCGCCTTCCTGGACTGGCGCAACTCCCAGTTCATCGAGGGCTTCGACGTCTACCCGCTGCGCCGGGCCACCGCCGTGCTGTACGCGGCCGGCCCGGAGCCGAGCCTCGGGCAGGTGGACGTCCAGGTCCAGCTGCGGGTGGACGAGGAGTGGGCCGACCGCCGGCTGTGGAGCGGCGGCCTCGGTCTGCCCGACCCGGCCGCCGGGGCGGCCCCGGGCGCGGTGCGGGGCGAGGAGCTGGCGCACCAGGTGAGCGCCTTCCTGCGGGGGCAGGCGGAGGAGGGCTCCGCCTGATCCGCGGGGCGGGCGCGGCCGGGCCGCGGCGCCTCAGTGCGCGATGCCGTCGATGATCTCGCGGGCGCCCTGACGCAGCAGCGCCACGGCGACCGAGGTGCCCAGGGTGGCCGGGTCGAGCCGGCCGGCCCACTCGTGGGCGTTCAGCCGCGTCTTGCCGTCCGGGGTGAACACACAGGCCCGCAGCGAGAGTTCCCCGCTCCGGTCCACGCGGGCGTACCCGGCGATCGGGCTGTTGCAGTGCCCCTGGAGAACGTGCAGGAACATGCGCTCCGCCGTCGCCTCCCGGTGCGTTCGCGGATGGCCCAGGCCGCTGACCGCGTCGATCAGCGCGGTGTCGTCCTCGCGGCACTGGAGGGCGAGGATGCCCGCGCCGATCGGCGGCATCATCGTCTCGGGGGAGAGGACCTCGCTGACCACGTCCCGGCGGCCGATGCGCTCCAGGCCGGAGACCGCGAGCAGCAGCGCGTCCGCCTCGCCGGCGGCGAGCTTCGCCAGCCGCCGGTTGGCGTTGCCCCGGAACGGCACGCACCGCAGCTGCGGGTGGGTGGCGGCCAGTTGCGCGACGCGGCGCACCGAGGAGGTGCCGACCCGGGTACCGGCCGGCAACTCGTCCAGGGTGAGCCCCTCCGGGTGGACGAGCGCGTCCCTGATGTCGTCGCGCTCCAGGAAGGCGGCGAACACCGTGCCGGCGGGCAGGGGCCGGTCGGCGGGTACGTCCTTGACGCAGTGCACGGCGAGATCGGCCTCGCCCGACAGCAGGGCGGCGTCCACCTCCTTGGTGAACGCGCCCTTGCCCTCCACCAGCGACAGGTCGCCGAGCCACTTGTCGCCGGTGGTCTTCACCGGGACGACCTCGGTGCGCACGCCGGGGTGGAGGGCCGCCAGCTCCCCCCGGACGCGCTCGACCTGAGCGAGGGCCATGGGGGAGTCGCGCGAGACGATACGGATCAGTTCGGCATCGGACATGCGGACACGATAGTGCTCACCGGGGTGCCCGGGTCGCGTGGTTCGCCCGGCCGGCCGGGTGCCGTCCGTCTCCTTGGGCGTCCCGTTCGGGTGTCCGTCCGTCAGGCGTTCGGGTCGAAGGGGATGCCGGAGGGCTTGGCGGCCGCCAGGTGGGAGGCGAAGCTGCCGTCCTTCAGGCCGAAGTGGGCACTGCCGAAGTCGTGGGAGGCCAACTTGTCGCGCACACCCGCCGGATAGCCGTTCCAGCCCACCAGCGCCGGGTACTGCCAGCCGCCCTCGTGGTTCTCCGGCGGCTCGTCGCCAGCGGTCGCCAGGCGGAAGCAGTGGGTGCTGATGCCGTCCTTGTGGTAGACGATCTTCGGGTGGGTGCCGTCGAAGCGGACCGCCTCACGCGCGTGCACGCTGAACGAGCCGTGGTTGGAGGTCGAGACGTACTGCGCCACGCCGTCCCGCACCCACACCACGACGTGCTCCCAGTCGTGCCGGTGGCCGCCGAGGCTGCTGCCGGGCAGTGCCTGGTCCTTCTCGAAGTACAGGCCGTACATGTAGGCGCACCACCCGTTGTTGCACTTGGCGCGCGAGTAGCCGTTGGTGTTGTCCAGGTCGGCGGCGTCCCGGCAGTTGCCGTTGAGCGCCCCGGTCGGGTTGAGCCCGCCGTTGACCGTGCCGTCGGCGCCGATGGCCGGCGTGGGGTAGCAGCCGTCGGTGTCGTAGTCGTAGGCCGGCTGGTACGTCTGTTCCGGGCCGTCCGCGTTGGCGGGCAGTCCGGGCGGCGGGGCGGCGAACGCGCTGGTGGGGAAGGCGACGACGAGGGCGAGGGCGCCGAGCGGCGCGGTGAGCCATCTCAGGCGACGGGGGGTGGCGGTACGCGAGGGCATCGCGTTCTCCTCTGCGGGCGCAGCCCAACGGCTGTGGGGGGAAGGGGCGTTCAGGGTCCCGTCTTTTCACTCCCGCGCCAAGGGCGCCCGGGCGTCACCGCGGTGAAGTGCTGCCCAATGGATGATGCTCCGTCACGCGTTCATCCCGGGTCGTCCGGAATGTCGGCCGCCGACTCCTCGGGTGCCAGGTCCGGGCGGAGCCTGAGCCAGGACGGCTGGCGCAGCATGCCGTCCCGGGTGCGGGTGCTGTAGCGGACCTCGCCGACCAGCCGGGGAACGACCCAGCGGGCTCCCGGCACCGCCGGCACCGGGTCGAAGGGGCAGACGTCCGTGGCCGCCGCCCCGAGCAGGGCCGCCAGTTCGGCACGCTCGGCCGCGCTCCAGCCGGTGCCGACGCCGCCGACGTAGCGCAGCCGGCCCCCGGCGCGCTGGCCGACCAGGAGGGCGCCGGGCAGGCCCGTGAGGTGCCCCTTGCCGGGCAGCCAGCCGCCGACCACGACGTCCTCGCTGCGCATGTTGCGGATCTTGATCCAGGCACGGGAGCGGATCCCCGGTTCGTACACCGAGTCCAGCCGCTTGCACACCAGCCCCTCCAGGCCGTGCTCGCGGGTGGCGCGCAGGGCCTGTGCGCCGTGGCCGACCAGGGCGGCGGGGGTGGACCAGGCGGGACCGGCCAGGCCGAGGTCCGTCAGCCGCTCGCGGCGGCCGGTGTAGGGCAGGCGCAGCAGGGACTCGCCCGCCAGGTGCAG
Organism: Streptomyces sp. NPDC048171; assembly: GCF_043202655.1. NCBI lineage: Bacteria > Bacillati > Actinomycetota > Actinomycetes > Kitasatosporales > Streptomycetaceae > Streptomyces > Streptomyces sp. NPDC048171. The sequence continues at coordinate 215,794 of NZ_JBIDAU010000007.1, read as the reverse complement.
CGCGTCGAACAGCACCAGGTGGACGGGGACCCTGGCCGCCCGGTGCGCCGCTCGTGCGGGGGCGTGTGCGAGGCCCATCCGGGACTGGAGCAACTGGAAGTCCGCGCGGCCCTGTTCGTCCAGGGCCAGCACCTCGCCGTCCAGGATCGCGGGGGTGGCACCGAGGGCGGTGGCGAGCGGTGCCAGTTCGGGATAGGCGGCGGTGATGTCGTGGCCGGAGCGGGCGCGCAGCAGCAGGCTGCCGTCGCCGGGCAGGTAGACCAGCACCCGCTGGCCGTCCTGCTTCGTCTCGTAGGCCCAGCGCCCGTCCAGCGCGGCGGGCGGCAGGACGCCGGGGGTGGCGAGCATGGGCGGGATCCGAGGCAGCTCCACGGGTCAGTTCTCGACGCGCCGGGCCGCCGTCACGCGCCCCGCCCGCCAGGTTCGCCTGAACGGCGCCGGTCCCCACGGCGGGGCCGGCGCCGTCGCCGTCAGTGGGCGGAGGCGACCCGCGCCGCGGCCCCGTCGGCCGGTGCCGGGTGCGCCGACCCGGCGGAGGAGCGGTGGCGGGGGATGAACGACGCGAGCGCGAAGGCGAGCACGGCGGCGCCCGCGCCGATGCCCATGACCACCTTGAACGCGTTCTCGGAGGGCAGGGCGAAGCCGCCGACGGAGACCGTCAGCTGGGCCAGGATCACGCCGGCGATGGCGCTGGCCACCGAGGTGCCGATGGACCGCATGAGCGTGTTGAGGCTGTTCGCGGCGGCCGTCTCACTGGCCGGCACCGCACCCATGATCAGGGCCGGCATGGCGCCGTAGGTGAAGCCGATGCCCGCGCCGATGACGCAGGAGACCAGCACCAGGTGCCAGACCTCGGACATCAGCACGATGTTGAGCCCGTAGCCGCCCGCGACGATCAGGGCGCCGATCATCAGGGTCACCTTGGGGCCCCGGGACTTGGAGACCTTCGCGGAGACCGGGGCGAACGCCATCATCACCAGCCCGGACGGCGCCATCACCAGGCCCGCGGTCAGCAGGGACCGGCCCAGACCGTAACCGGTGGCCTCGGGCAACTGGAGGAGCTGCGGAAGCACCAGGGACATCGCGAACATGGAGAAGCCGACGGCTATCGACGCCAGGTTGGTGAACAGCACCTGGCGGCGAGCGGTGGTGCGCAGGTCGACCAGCGGTCGCGGGGTGCGCAGCTCCCACCGGCCCCACACCAGCAGGATCACCACGGCCGCCGCGAACAGGCCGAGGGTGGTGCCGCTGCTCCAGCCCCAGTCGGCGCCCTTGGAGATCGCCAGCAGCAGGCAGACCAGACCGGCCGCCATGCCGATGGCGCCGGGCACGTCGAAGCGGCCGCCGGTGCGCACCGCCGACTCCGGAACCAGGGCCAGCACCAGCACCAGGGCGACGGCGCCGAGCGCGCCGGAGACCCAGAACAGCATGTGCCAGTCGAGGTTGTCCGCGATCAGCGCGGCGGCGGGCAGGCCGAGCGCGCCGCCCACCCCGAGCGAGGCGCTCATCAGGGCCGTGGCGCCGGCCAGCCGCTCGGCGGGCAGTTCGTCGCGCATGATGCTGATGCCCAGCGGGATCACGGCGGCGGAGAGTCCCTGCATGGCGCGTCCGACGACCATCGGGACCAGGGTGTCGCTCAGTCCGCAGACGGCCGAGCCGGCGATCAGCAGCACCAGGCTGAGCAGCAGCATGCGCCGCTTGCCCGCCATGTCGCCGAGCCGCCCGACGACCGGGGTGGCCACCGCGGCGGCGAGCAGCGTGGCGGTCACCGCCCAGGCCGCGTCCGAGGCGGGTGCGTCCAGCAGCTTGGGCAGCTCCGGGACGATCGGGATGACCAGCGTCTGCATGAGCGAGACGACGATGCCGGCCAGCGCCAGCACCGCCACCACGGCGTTCGGCCGCGGTGCGGCGGGGGAAGCGGGCATGGATGAGCCTTTCGGGCGATGAGCGCGAGAGCCTGGGAGCGATGTTTTAAGTCAGTCGCTTGAAGTATCGTACGCGGTGGAGAGAGGGCCCGCCCGTCCAGGTCGCGCGACGGCCCGGCGCCGGCGCCCCGTAGGCTTCCGTCAGAACGCGCCGCACGGCGGCGGACCTGCGACGACTCGAGGGACCGGTCGCCGCCGGCCGTAAGGAGAGTCCCGGCGCGGTGGTGATCATGGCGGGCAGAACGGTCCGGACGGAACAGGTCAGCGCGACCCGGGAGCTGATCCTGACCACCGCCGAGCGGCTGTTCGCTGAACACGGCGTCTACGCCGTCTCCAACCGGCAGGTCAGCGAGGCCGCGGGCCAGGGCAACAACGCCGCGGTCGGCTACCACTTCGGCACCAAGTCCGACCTCGTCCGCGCGGTGGCCAAGCGCCACTCGGCCCGCGTCGAGGAACTGCGGGCCCGCCAGCTCGCCGCCCTCGGCGACTCGACGGACCTGCGCGACTGGGTGGACTGCCTGGTCCGGCCGCAGTTCGACCACCTCGCGGCACTGGGCGGCCCCACCTGGTACGCGCGGTTCTGCGCCCAGGTCATGACCGACCCGGCGCTGCGGGAGATCCTGGTCGAGGAGTCCCGCGCCTCCCCCTCGCTGCGCGAGATCATCGCCGGACGCAACCGCTGCATGCCCGCGCTGCCGGACGAGGTTCGCGCCGAGCGGGGCGACATGGCGCGCCATCTCATCGTGCACGTGGCGGCCGAGCGGGAACGCGCCCTCGCCGAGGGGCGCCCCACGCCGCGGGCCGGCTGGCAGGAGGCCGCCGACGGGCTGGTCGACGCGATCGTGGGCATGTGGCTGGCGCCCGTCACGCCCCGCGGCGGGGCATGACCGGCGGTCGGCCTCGCCGCCGCTCCTTACCGTCGAGTAATATCCCGCGGCAGGCCCCCAGAGGAGGAACCGTGTCCCGGTCCGAACGCTCACCCCTGCTGCTCGCCGGTCTGCTGGCCACCGCGGGCGCCGCCCACTTCGCCCAGCCCCGCACCTTCGACGCGATCGTCCCGCGCTCCCTGCCCGGCTCGCCCCGGGCGTGGACGTACGCCAGCGGCGTCGCCGAACTCGCGCTGGCCGCCGGTGTCGCCCTCCCGCGCACCCGCAAGGCGGCCGCGCTGACCGCGGCCGCCTTCTTCGTCGGGGTGTTCCCCGCCAACGCCAAGATGGCCTGGGACTGGCGGCACCGCCCCGCACCCCTGAGGGCCGCCGCCTACGGCCGGCTCCCCGTGCAGGTGCCGCTGGTGCTGTGGGCCCGCAGCGTCGCCAAGAGCAGCGAGGGCCGGTCATGAGCCGTACGCCCGCCGTCGGCGACACCGTCGAGGACTTCACGCTGCCCGACGAGACCGGCACACCGCGCAGCCTGTCCGAACTGCTCGCCGACGGCCCGGTCGTCCTCTTCTTCTATCCCGCCGCCCTGACCGCCGGCTGCACCGCGGAAGCCTGTCACTTCCGCGATCTCGCCGCCGAGTTCGCGGCCGTCGGCGCCCGCCCCGTCGGCGTCAGCGGCGACACCGTCGAGAAGCAGCAGGAATTCACCGGACGCCACACCCTCGGGATGCCGCTGCTCTCCGACACCGACGGCGCCGTCCGCGAGCGGTTCGGGGTGAAGCGGGGGTTCAGCATGGCCCCGACCAAGCGGGTCACCTTCGTGATCGGCCGGGACCGCACCCTGCTGGAGGTCGTGCGCAGCGAGATCAGGATGAACACGCACGCCGACCGCGCCCTCGCCGCCCTCCGGGCGCACGGGGCCTGACGGGGCCGGTCACACCCCGTCCCGGTTGATACCGCTCCGTCCAGGGATGATCCTGGACGGATGGAGGAACTCTCCGCCGCGATGACCGTCGACGCCCGCGGAAGGGTGACGGGGTGGAGCGACGGCGCGCGGCGGCTCACGGGGTACCGGGCCGAAGAGGTCGTGGGACGCGCCGCGCGGGAGCTGCTCGCGCGGGACGTGCCCCCCGGCGGCACCCTGTCCGGCACCGCCGAGATCCGGCACCGGGACGGCTGCACGGTGCTCCTGCGGCTGCGCTCCTGCCCGCTGCTGGGCGCCGGCGGCGAACCGCTCGGCCACGCCGTGACCGCCGCCCCCGAGGGCCCGGGGCACGGCCTGATCGAACAGGCCGTCCAGCAGGCGTCCGTTTCGATGGCCGTCCTCGACCTCGAGCTGCGCTTCCTGCACGCCAACGACACCACGTGCCGCATGATGGGCCGCCCCGCCGAAGAGCTGATCGGCCGCAGCCTCCCCGAGACCCTGGCCCGGTCCGGGACCGGCCGGGGGACCTTCCTGCACCACCTGCGGCTCGCCGCCGAGCGCGGCCGGCCCGTCCAGTACGAGAGCTACTCGCGGGCCCCCGCCGGCACCCGCCCGCACGCCTGGACCGTCGAGATCTGGCCGGTCCACGACGCGTCCGGCGCGCTCGCCGCCGTCGCCGTGGCCGCGCTGGAGAGCACCGAGCAGCACCGGGCGCGGGAGCGGCTGGCGCTGCTCAACGCCGCCGGCGCGGTCGGCAGCACCCTCGACGTCGTGCGCACCGCCGAGGAGCTCGTCAACCTGCTCGTCCCGCGGTTCGCCGGCTTCGCCACCGTCGACCTGCTCGACTGGACCCTCGGCAGCGACGAGCCCGTCGCGGTGGCCACCGAGGACGGTGAGCTGCGCCGGGTGGCCCACGCCTGGGCGACCGAGGGCTTCCCCACCCCCGCCGTGCACCTGGGCGGAAACGAGGTCTACCCGCCCTACGCCCCGCCCGCCCGCGCGATGCGGGAGGGCCGCGTCGTCCTCAGCGGGCCCGGCGACCCCGACTTCGACCGCTGGATGCGGACGCGCGCGGCCGAGGCCCCGCACAACCGGCCGTTCCGCGAAGCCGTCTGCTCGCTGCTGTCCGTCCCGCTGCGGGCCCGCGGCACCACACTCGGCGTGGCCGTCGCCGCCCGGACCGCGCCCAGGGAGCCGTACGCCGCCGAGGACGCCGTACTGGCCGAGGAACTGGTCGGCCGGGCGGCCGTCTCCGTGGACAACGCCCGCCGCTTCGCCCGCGAACGCGCCACCGCCCTGGCGATCCAGCGCAGCCTGCTGCCCCGGGGCCTGCCCGGTCAGGCGGCGGTCGAGGTGGCCCACCGCTATCTCCCCACCGCGTCGGCGGCCGGCATCGGCGGCGACTGGTTCGACGTGATCCCGCTGTCCGGCACCCGCGTCGGCCTCGTCGTCGGCGACGTCGTGGGCCACGGCATCCCGTCCACGGCGACGATGGGCCGCCTGTGCACGGCCGTCCGCACCCTCGCCGACGTGGACCTGCCGCCCGACGAGCTCCTCACCCACCTCGACGACCTGGTGACCCACCTCGCGGCCGTCCGTGAGACGGACGACGGCGGCGAGGTCGCCGAACTCGGCGCCACCTGCCTCTACGCCGTCTACGACCCCGTCTCCCGCCGCCTGGCCCTCGCGGCCGCCGGCCACCCCGCGCCCGCGATCCTGCTGCCCGACGGCACCACGCGGCTCGTCCCCGTGAGCGCCGGACCACCGCTCGGCGTCGGCGGGCTGCCCTTCGAGGCGACCGAGCTGGAACTGCCCGAGGGCTCCGTGGTCGCCCTCTACACCGACGGTCTGGTCGAGGACCGGGAACGCGACCGCGACGTCGACCACGCCACGGCGGAACTGTGCCGAGCCCTGGCCGCGCCCGCGCACTCCCTCGACGCCCTGTGCGACGGCGTGCTCAAGGCCGTGCTGCCCGAGGAGCCCGCCGACGACGTCGCGCTGCTGCTGGCGCGCACCCGGGCCCTGGGCGAGGACCGGATCCGCACCTGGGACGTCCACCCCGACCCCGCCCACGTCGCGGCGACCCGGCGCTCCGTCATCGAGCAGCTGACGGAGTGGGGGCTCGACGAGACGGCCTTCGTCACCGAACTCGTCGTCAGCGAACTGGTCACCAACGCCATCCGCTACGGCGAACCCCCCATCCAGCTGCGCCTCATCCGGCACACCGCGCTCATCTGCGAGGTCTCCGACGCCAGTTCCACCTCCCCCCACCTGCGCCGGGCCCACGCCTACGACGAGGGCGGCCGGGGCCTGCTCCTGGTCGCCCAGCTCACCCAGCGCTGGGGCAGCCGGCAGACGGACACCGGCAAGACCATCTGGGCGGAACAGCCCCTGCCCGCGCGGTGACCCGCCCGGCACCCGCCCCGGCGGCCGGAACGCGCCGCCGCCTACCCGTCCTCGGCCGCGACCCGGGCCAGTGTGCGGCCGGTGCGCGCGGACCGGGCCCGCCGGGGATCCGGGGCTCCTCGCCCGCGCCCGCCGCCGGCCGTCCGCACCAGCAGCCACGCCACCTCCCCGTCGCCCGCGCCACCGTCCGGCCCGCCGCGGAACCGGGTCAGCGCGTACTCCCCGCGCAGCTTCGAGCCGTGCAGCCGGAACCTGGCGTGGCCGTGCGCCAGCGACTCGGCGAAGTCGACCGGCCGGCCCCGGCGGTCGTGGCTCAGCGGCTCGTAGCCGCCGCGGTCCCACACGATGACCGTGCCGCCCCCGTACTCGCCCGCCGGGATCACGCCCTCGAACTCCTCGTACTCCAGCGGGTGGTCCTCGGTCGGCACCGCGAGCCGTTTGTCGCTCGGATCCGCCGGCGGGCCCTTCGGTACCGACCAGGACTTCAGTACGTCGCCCACCTGCAGCCGGAAGTCGAAGTGGAGGGTGCTCGCGTCGTGGATCTGCACGACGAAGCGCGGCCGCCCGTCCCCGGCGGCCGCTCCGCGCCCCGCGGGCTCACCGGTCCGGCCGAAGTCCCGTTTGCCGCGGTACTCCCGCAGCCCGTTCGCGTCGCCCACCTGCCGCTCCTTCCCGGGAGACCGACACCGACCGGGACCGGGTACCCCGGTCAGAACTCCTCGTGCACCTCCGGGTCGCCGCCGATCCGCCGGCGCGCCCGGTCGGCCACGGCCCGCATCTGCTCCGCGTCCAGTTCGAAGCCGAAGACGTCCAGGTTGGCCCGCTGCCGCGCCGGGTCGCCCGACTTCGGGATGGGCACCGCGCCCAGCTGGGTGTGCCACCGCAGGACGGCCTGGGCCGGCGTCACCCCGTGCGCGTCGGCGACCGCGGCGACGGCGGGGTCGTCCAGCAGGTCGCTGCCGCGGCCCAGCGGGCTCCAGCTCTCGGTGCGGATGCCCTTGCGCTCGTGGAAGGCGCGCAGCTCGTCCTGCGGGAACAGCGGGTGCAGCTCGATCTGGTTGACGGACGGCAGGACGCCGGTCTCCTTCTCCAGCCGCTCGATGTGCTCCGCGGTGAAGTTGGAGACGCCCACGGAGCGCACCAGGCCGTCCTCGCGCAGCTTGATCATGGCCTTCCAGGAGTCGACGTACTTGTCCACCCGCGGCAGCGGCCAGTGGATCAGGTACAGGTCGACGTACTCCAGGCCCAGCCGGGCCCGGGACTCCTCGAACGAGGCGAGCGTCTCCTCGTAGCCGTGGTGCCGGCCGGGCAGCTTGGTCGTCACGACGATCTCCTCGCGGGGGACCCCGCCGGCGGCCACCCCGCGGCCGACGCCGATCTCGTTGCGGTAGTTCGTCGCCGTGTCGATCAGCCGGTACCCCGTCTCCAGGGCCGTACGGACCGCCTCCTCGGCCTCGTCGTCCTTCATCGGCCAGGTGCCGAGGCCCAGTGCGGGGAGCGTGGTGCCGTCGTTGAGCGTGTACGCCGGGATGCTGATCACCGTGAGACCTTCCCTCGACCGTGCGCGGCGGTTGCCACCCGTCCAGCCTCGCCCACCGGGGGACCGGTGATCAACCGGACGGCGTGCGGGCGGGTCTGCCACGATCGGTGCCGAAGCCGGAACGGACGGACCACACCGACCAACGGAGCACGCATGACGACGGACAGGACGACGGCGGACCGCGCGACGGCAGGGGCGGGGCAAGTCGAGGTGAAGCCCGTCGCGGGGCACATCGGCGCCGAGATCCACGGCGTCGACCTGGCGGCCGGCCTCGACGCGGCGCAGGTCGCCGCGGTCCGGGCGGCGGTGCTGCGCTGGAAGGTGGTGTTCTTCCGGGACCAGCGCCTCGACCACGCCGGCCACGTCGCCCTCGCGCGCCTCTTCGGCGAGCCGGTCGTCCTGCCCCGGCGCGGCAAGGCGTCACCGGCCGGATTCCCGGAGATCGAGACGACCGCCGACCGGCTGGAGCTGGGCGGACGGTTCGGCATGGAGCACGACGAGTGGCTGCGCCGCCGGCGCCACACCCTGCTGCGCGGCTGGCACTGCGACCACGGAGCCCGCGTCGACCCCCCGGCCGCGACGATCCTGCGGGCCGAGACGGTACCGCCGTACGGCGGCGACACCACTTGGGCGAACCTCGCCGCCGCCTACGCCGGACTGTCCGCCCCGATGCGCGCCTTCGCCGACACCCTGCGCGCCGAACACCGCCTCGGCGTCGGCTACCAGCCCCGGCCCGGCGACGACGCCTACGTCCGGCACCTGCTCGACCACCAGACGGCGACCGTGCACCCGCTGGTCCGCGTCCATCCGGAGACGGGCGAGCGGGTGCTGTTCGTCAACGGCTACTACGTCGAGCAGATCACCGGACTTTCCCGGCCCGAGAGCGCCGCCGTCCTGGACCTGCTCCTCGAACAGGCCACCCGCCCCGAGTACACGGTCCGCTTCCGCTGGGAGCCCGGCAGCGTCGCCTTCTGGGACAACCGGGCCACCATCCACCTGGCCCCGAGCGACAACGCCCACCTCGACCACCCCAGGACCATGCACCGCGTGATGCTCGCCGGAGACGTGCCCGCCGGGGTCGACGGCACCCCGTCCGAGCCCCTCACCGGCAGCGAACCGGGCCGCTGGTGACCCTCGGGTCAGACGAGCGGGATCGTCACCTCGTCCTCCACCGGCGGGTCCAGCTCCTGCGCCCGGTTGCCGGTGGCGGCGTGGCAGCGCAGCCGCACCGCCTCCGGGGAGACGTCCAGGCGCAGGAAGCACTTGAAGAACGGCGGGCTGTAGGTCGCCGAACCCGGTGAGAACACCTGCGTGTAGACCTTGCGAACCGGCAGCCGGAACCGCTTCTTGTGCTCCGGCCGCCGTGCGGTGCCGAGCAGCCCGGCGACCAGCCGGGTGCGCCGGGTGACGCGTGCGCCCTCGCCCGGGGCGCGGCCCGTGCGGATGCCGAGGCGTTCGGCGATCACGGCCGTCGCCTCGGCCTCCGTGAGCGTGAAGAAGCGGCGCATCCGCAGCCGGCGCCCGTAGAGCGCGCTGTAGAAGGCCAGCGAGTCGCCGCGCAGCGGGTAGGAGCGGAAGTCGTCCTCGGTGACGCCGCCCACCGAGACGCGCGGGATCGTGTGGGTGGCGTGCATGAACGCGCCGCCGCCGCCCGCGACGACGTACTGGATGGTGCGGCCGTCCACGTCGACGGGGTAGCGCTGGTAGTTGTGGATGTCGCCGCCGATCGCCGCGACGTAGTGGTGGGCCGGGTCGCGGACGATGTCGTCGACCGTGCCGCCGCCCTCGATGGCGCAGGGCTGCCGCTCGCCGTCGACGTAGAGCGGCGAGCCGGTCACCAGGATCTTCGGCCGGGGCCCCGCGGACACCTCCCGCAGCCAGGCGCCCTGCGCGGCGTCGACCGTGCCGAGCAGCCCGGTGTCGATGCCGACGATCCGCACCGGTCCGGCGTCGATCGCCCAGTACGGTCCGGGCTGGTCGGCCCACTGTTCGGGCGCGGACCGCAGCTTGCGCGCCTCGTCCAGGTGCCGTCCGTCGTCCGGGTCGGCCCGGTGCCACAGCAGCGACCGCAGCCACGCCGGGGTGAGCGGACGGGGCCCCGGAGCGGGCGGCGGGGGCGACGCGTCGTCGCAGAAGACCCGCATGAAGCCGCCCAGGTCCTCGTACCAGTCGTGGTTGCCCGGTATCGCGTAGATCGGCGCCGGGTAGTCGCGGTACGGGCGGAAGAACTTCGTGCCGTAGTCGTCGGCGCTGCCCACCGGGTAGATCACGTCGCTGGCGAGGACGGCGAAGCGGGTGTCCTGACCGGCCTTCAGCAGGCCGGGCACGACGGCGTACTGGGGGTCGTCGCCCTCTCCGGTGTCGCCGATGACGAGGAACGAGAACCGGTCCGGGTCCGTCCGCCGGATCACCTTGTCGGCTGGCACCCCGGCCGCCGTCCGCTGCGCCACCCAGCGGTCCCGGGTGCGGCCGGTGGGGTCCCCGAACCAGGAGGCCAGCACGCCGTTGCGGGCGGCCCACAGGGTTCTCGGGTCGAGCCAGGACAGCTTCTCGGTGTGCCGCGGCATGAGGTCTCGGTAGGCGCCGGGCTCGGCGGAGCCCCAGCCGGCGCCTTCGGCGGTATCGCGTGAGGAGTCAGACACCCCGGCACGGTAACAACGCCCCGAGCCGCGGCGCGACGAGGGGAGTCCCGCCCAACTCCGTTGTCGGACGGGTCGCTTCGGCGGCCGCCCGCTCCTACTCGAAGCGGGAGGTGTCTCCGGCGCCGTACCGCACGATCTCCGCCTCGCCCCCGGAGAAGTCGACGACCGTCGTCGGTTCGGTACCGCAGTCCCCGGAGTCGATCACCGCGTCCACCACGTGGTCGAGCCGGTCCTTGATCTCCCAGCCCTGCGTCATCGGCTCCTCCTCGCCGGGCAGCAGCAGCGTGCTGGACAGCAGGGGCTCGCCCAGTTCGGTGAGCAGGGCCTGGGTGACGACGTGGTCGGGGATGCGCACGCCCACGGTCTTCTTCTTGGGGTGCTGGAGCATGCGCGGCACCTCACGCGTCGCCGGCAGGATGAAGGTGTAGCTGCCCGGGGTGGACGCCTTGATCGCCCGGAACACGTCGTTGTCGATCTGCACGAACTGGCCGAGCTGCGCGAAGTCCTGGCACACCAGGGTGAAGTGGTGCCGGTTGTCCAGTTGCCGGATCGACCGGATGCGGTCGATGCCGTCGCGGCTGCCCAGTCGGCAGCCCAGCGCGTAGCAGGAGTCCGTCGGATACGCGATCAGCGCGTCGGACCGGACGCTGTCGGCGACCTGCGCGATGCTGCGCGGCTGGGGGTTCTCGGGGTGCACGTCGAAGTACTTCGCCATTCACCGAGCTTATGCCCGTCCGCGTGCCACGGCCGACAGGCCCGGTCGGCCGCCCCGCCCGAACCTTCCGCGGGGCCTCGCACCGGGCCCGCGTGCGGGGCCATGAGGTAACGTCCCCGGCCTGGGCCGAGGGCGAGGCGAGGACGAGGAGAAGGCCGACGTGGCGGGCCGAGCGGACGGGACGGGACAGCGGGCGGCGGGAGCCGCCGAGCACGCGGGATGGGCCGAGGAACTCCTCGACCACCTGCGGCCGGCCGGCCGCGACCCGGACAGGGTCATGACCTGGCTGGCCGGCGCCGTGGACGCCGCCGTCTCGCTCCAGGACGGCACCGGCCGCCTGCTGGCCGGCGCCCGGCTCCCGCTGGACGAGGGCCTGGTCGCGGACATCACCGGCGGCCGCATCGCTTCCGCCGCCCTGGAGGACGCGGGCCGCCGGATGCGGCTCGTCCGCGTGGCCCGCTCCCACCCGGCGCCCGACGCCGTCCTCGCCGTCGCCCGCGAGACCCCCTTCGACCGGCGGGCCTCCGACATCGTCACGCACACCGCCCAGGTACTGGAGCTGCTGCTGGCCGGGAACGAGTCGGCCGCGGCCGGACACCGGCTGCGGCGGGCCACCTCCGACCTGCGCCTGGCCATCCTGCAACTGCTGATGGTGGAGGACACCGTCTCCGCCCGCCGGGTGGCCGCCGGACTCTGGCCCGGCCTCCTCGACACCGACACGGCCTGTGTGTACGTAGTGGAGAGCAGCCCCGGGGAGCGGGACCGCCTGGCCGAGGAGTGCGTGTCGGCGACGGCGGAAGGGGCGCTGGTCGTGCGCTGCCCGGCGATGGACGGACACGTCATCGTCCTCGCCCCCCGGGACTCGGCCGGCCGGGAGCTGCGCACGCTCGTCGGCGGGCTGCCCGGCGTGTTCCTCGGGGGAAGTGCCCGGCAGGGGCTCGCCCGCACCGCCGCCGCGTACGGGCAGGCGGTGAGCGCCCTGGCCGTCGCCCGGTTCCGGCCGGAGCAGACGGCCGTGTACGCCGAGCGGACCCGCCCCGAGCTGCTCATGGAGCCCGCCTCCCTGTACGGCTGGACGGCCCGGGTGCTGAGCCCGCTCGACGGCCTGCCGCACCACACCCGAGCCGAACTGCTGGCCACCACCCGGCTCGGCCTGGAGTTCACCGCCGTCAACACGGCGAAGATCCTCGGGGTCAGCCGCAACACGGTCCGGGCCCGCATGGACCGCGTCGAGGGTCTGCTGCGCACCGACTTCACCGACCTGACCGTCCGCGCCGCCGTCCACCTCGCCCTGAACTCGCAGGTCGGCCTCGCCGAGCCGCCGGATGGGACCGCCCCCGAACGGCCCGGGGCGGGCCTCACCGACCTGCTGTCCGGGCCCGCGCTGCGTACCTGGGCCGCGGACCTGCTCGGCCGCCTGGCGCCGGACGGCCGGGACCTGCGGCGCACGCTGCGCACCTGGATCGCGGTCGGCGGCAACGCCGAGCGGGCCGCCCAGCGGCTCGGGATGCACGCCCAGACCGTCCGCGAGCACGTCCGCAGCGCGGAGCCGGTTCTCGAACGCCAGCTGCTCGCCGCCGGCAGCGACCTGTACGAGGTCGTACTGGCCCACCTCGCCGAGGGAGACCTCGGCGGACCGCCGCTGCCCGGGACGAAACCGGGCCATCCGGACTCACCTGTGCACGGGTGAGTCCTCCGGGCCCGCCAGCGGGCACCGGCACGATTCACAACGCCGGAGCCGTTCACGTAGGTTCGACCGCACCGGGGGCACGACCGGAACGGGGGACCGGTCGCGCCCCCGACCCCGTCGCGCGGACGGCCGGGTACCGGGGGGGGCCGGTCAGCCGTGCGGCAGGATCACCGCGCGGCCGTTGACCTCGCCCGCGTGCAGCCGCTCGTACGCGAGGGGCGCGTCGTCCAGCGTGTACGTCTCGGTGTGCACCGACACGGCGCCCGAGCGGGCCAGGTCCAGCACCTCGATCAGTTCGCTCCGGCTGCCCCAGTAGGGCGCGGTGACCGACACCTCGAACGGCAGCACGCCGAACCCGACGGGGAGCGTGCCGCCGCCGATGCCGACCAGCGTGACATCGCCCTCGACGGCGGCGACGGCGCCCGCGGTCCGCACGGTCGGCGCCACACCGACGAAGTCGAACACGGCCTCCGCGCCCAGACCGCCGGTCAGTTCGCGCACCGCGTCCGCGGCCTTCGCGTCCGACAGCACCACCTCGTGGGCGCCCACCTCGCGGGCGAGGCGCAGCTTGTCCTCGCCGACGTCGAGGGCGACGACCCGGGCGGACGTCAGCGCCCGCAGCAGCTGGACGGCGACGTGACCGAGACCGCCGGCCCCGATGACCACCGCGGTCGAGCCGGGCACCAGCTTGGGCAGCGACCGCTTGATCGCGTGGTACGGCGTCAGCCCGGCGTCGGTCAGCGGAACGGCCGCGACGGGGTCGAGCCCGTCCAGGGGCACCAGGTGCCGGGCGTCGTCGACCAGCAGATACTCGGCCATCGACCCCGGCCGCCCCAGTCCCGGCGGGCGGATGCCCAGTGCGTCGGCCCGCAGGCAGTAGTTCTCCTTGCCCTCCGCGCACTTGGCGCAGCTGCCGCAGCCCCAGGGCCCGTACACGGCCACCGCGTCGCCCTCGGTCAGCCCGGTCACCCCGGCGCCGAGCGCGGCCACCGTGCCGACGCCCTCGTGGCCGAGGGTGAGGGGAAGCTCGTAGGGGAAGGCCTCGGCAGGCCAGCCCATCACCGCGATGTCGGAGTGGCAGACGCCGGCCGCGGTCACCTTCAGCAGCACCTGGCCGGGGCCGGGTTCCGGGTCGGGGACCGTGACGACCTCGGGCGGTGCCCCGATGGTGCGGTACTGCAGTGCCCTCATGGTCGAACTCCTTCTCTCTCCCCCCGGGTTGTGTGACGGACGCTCAGACGGCCGTGTAGGCGCCGTCGACCAGGTGGTAGCCGCCCGCCACGAAGGACGCCCGGTCCGACAGCAGGAAGGCGATCAGCTCGGCGACCTCCTCGGAACGCCCGAGCCGCCCGGCCGGGTGCAGGGCGACCAGGCCCTCGTAGGCGGCCTCGTCCATGGACTTCAGCAGCGGCGTGTCGATGAAGCCGGGGCCGACCGCGTTGACCCGGATGCCCTTGGCGGCGTATTCGGCGCCGGCGGTCCTGGTCAGCCCGACGACGCCGTGCTTGGCGGCGACGTAGGCGGGAGAGCCCGCGAAGCCGACGGAACCGAGGATGGAGGCGACGTTGACGATGGCGCCGCCCCTGCCCGCGGCCTCCATGACGGGCAGTTCGTAGCGCATCGAGTAGAAGACGCCGTCCAGGTTGGTGCGGACGACCCGCTGGTAGGCGTCGACGTCGTACGCGCCGGTCGGGGCGCTCGGGCCGCCGATGCCCGCGTTGTTCACGGCCAGGTCCAGGGTGCCGAACGTGTCGACGGTGAACCGCACGGCGGCCTCGACGGACTCCGGGCTGGTCACGTCCAGTTCGACGGCGGCGGCCTCGACGCCCTCCGCGGTCAGTTCGGCGACGGCCTTGCGGGCGCCCTCGGCGTTGTGGTCGGCGACGACGACGCGGGCGCCGGCCGCGCCGAGGCGGTGGGCGGTGGCCAGGCCGATGCCTGAGGCGGCGCCGGTGACGAGGGCGGTGCGGCCGGCGAACTCGGGGGCGGAGCCGGTGGGCGGTGTCGCGGTGGTGGTGCCGGTGGTGCTCATGGTGCTTGTTCTCTGTCTTCCTCTGTGCTGGCGGGGGTCGCGGCCGCGGCCTCCGAGATCAGGGCGTCGTAGGCCCGCTCCACGAGGGCGGCGAGGTCTGCGGCTCCCGAGTCCGGCGCGTCACCGCGCGCCCACAGGCGCAGGGCGGCGATCAGGACTCCGGCGGCGGCGTCGACGAGGGCGGCCGGGCGCACGTCCCGGGCGTCGTCGGTGCCGAGTCTTTCGGCGACGATGCGGATCGACTCCTCCTGGGCGTCGACCCGGATGCGCTGGTAGGCGGCGAACAGGTCGGGCTCGGTGTCGGCCAGGGCCACCAGCCGGCGCATCCGGGGGCGGACGTGCCAGGCCGGGTCCTCCCCGTCGGCCAGCCAGTCGCGCACCGCCCGGCGGTAGGCGAGCAGCGGCGGCTCGTCGGCGGGGCGGGCGCGCAGCAGCTCGTTGATGCGGGCGCCGTCCCGGCGGACGAAGTCGAGGGCTGCGTCCTCCTTCCCGGCGAAGTGCCGGCTGAACGTGCGGCGCGTGACGTCCGCGCGCTCGGCGATGGCCTCCACCGTGGTCGCCGCCGAACCGCGCTCCAGGAGCAGGTCGCAGGCGGCGGTGGCCAGCGCGTCCCGGGTCTGCCGGGCCTTGCGCTGCCGTCGGTCCTCGGTGGCGGGGGAGGGCTTCGTTGCCGTCATGCGTTCGAGCGTACACCCAGTAATGTCCCATTGGGACATTTGGCTCAGCGGGACACGTGACCCGGCGAGACATGACAGGTCCAGGAGCGCCGGATCCGCCCGGCCCTCAGCCCGCCGCGCGTGCCACCGCGAGGGCCTGTTCGGCGTACCCGCGTCCGAACAGGACGGCGTGCACCAGCAGCGGGAACAACTGGTGCAGGCCGACGCGGCCGGCCCAGCCGTCGGCGAGCGGCGCGCTCTCCTCGTACGCCGCCGTGATGCGCTCCAGGTGCGGGCAGCCGAACAGGCGCAGCATCGCCAGGTCGGTCTCCCGGTGCCCGCCGTGCGCCGCCGGGTCGATCAGGTGGACGTGCCCGTCCTCGCCCCAGAGCACGTTGCCGTTCCACAGGTCGCCGTGCAGCCGGGCCGGCGGCTCCGCGGGACCCGCGAGGCCGGGCAGCCGCTCGCAGACCCGCTCGACATCGGCCGCTTCGTCCCCCGTGACGGTGCCGTCGTCCACCGCACGGCGCAGATACGGCAGGACGCGGTGCTCGGCGTACCAGGACGGCCAGTCGCTCCCGACGGCGTTGCGCATCGGGGCGAGCCCGATGTACGCCTCCTCGGGCCCGCCGGGCGGGGCGGCCCCGAACGCGGGCGCACCGGCGGCGTGCAGGGCGGCCAGCTCCCGGCCGAACCGGTCCGCCGCCGCCACCCCCGGCGGGCCCTGCGCCACCCGGTCGACGACCAGCCGGCGCTCGTCGTGCCCGTGCACCACCGGGACCCGCGCCGCACCGGCCGCTGCCAGCCAGCGCAGCCCGGCGGCCTCGGCCCGCACGGCACCCGGGCCGTCCACGACCTTGACCACCACCGTGCGGCCGTCGTCCAGGACGACCTCGCCGAGCGAACCGGACAGCCGGCGCTCCGCGGTCGCCGGCCGGCCGGTGAACCGCGCCGCGACGTCCGAGTACGAGGAGTCGGAGCCCACGGCCGCCAGCCTAGGGCCGCTCCGCCCTGCCCGCCCCCGACTGCCGCCGACCCGGTGAAAAACGCGCGGTACGCCGATCGAAGACGGGCGGGGCGGGGGAGCAGTGGGACTATGACCAGTTCAGCGTTCCAACGCACCATCATCCTGCCCGCCCCCGTGTGCCGGCAGGCCGCACAGCACCTCGAACACGCGGTGCAGAAGGCCATCGACGGTGCCGCGACGCCCTGGCGTGCCTTCCGCACCGCCGACGGCGACGACTTCGCGTTCTCGGTGCCGGTCGTCGAGCAGGCCGCGGGCTGCCTGCTGGTGCTGGCCGCCGAGAGCGCCCAGAGCCTGCGCCCCTCCGCGCTGCGCGCCCTGATCACCGTCGCGCTGCACCTGCGGGACGCCGCCGAGGCCGTCCGCCGCCCCGCGCTGCCCACCGGGGCCTGGTGAACACCGGAGCGCACCCGGGCAACCAAAAGACCGTACCGCGCTCCTGAACATGTGTTTGGCTCTGCGGCATGGAGTTCACGCGCTTCCTCGACTGCCTCGCGGCCGACTACGACCGTATGCGGACCGTCGTCGGGACCGACGCCGACGCCGCGGTGCCGACCTGCCCCGGCTGGACGGTCGCCGATCTGACCCGCCACGTCGGCGAGGTCTACCTGCACAAGACCGTCGCCATGCGCGAGGGCGTCGAGCCCGAGCCCTGGCCGCCGAAGGAGTTCGCCGAGGAGGAGCCGGCCGCGCTGCTCGACCGGGGATACACGGCGCTGCGCGCCGAGTTCGCCACTCGCGCCCCCGGGGACGCGGCCGCCGGCTGGTACGGCCCCGACCAGAGCGTCGGCTTCTGGATCCGGCGGATGGCCCAGGAGACCGTCGTCCACCGCATCGACGCCGAACTCGCCACCGGCCGGCCCGTCACCCCCGTACCGGACGACCTCGCCGTCGACGGGATCGACGAACTGCTCAAGGTCTTCGTCTCGTTCGCCGTCGCCGAGTGGGCCGAGTACTTCACCGGGATCCTGGACGGCTCACCGGGTCGCACGTTCCTCGTGCGGGCCGGTGACGCGGTCTGGCGGGTGCGCACCGGGCCGGGGGAGTTCGCCGTGACGGACGGCGCCGGTGACGGCACGGCCGACGTGACGCTGAGCGGCGCCCCGGAGGCGGTATTGCGCCGGCTCTGGAACCGGACGGGCACCCAGGACGACGACGGCGTGCGCGTCGAGGGCGCTCCCGAGGCCGTCGAGGAACTGCGGCGCTGCATCGTCGTCGCGACCCAGTGAGACCCGGGGGCGGCGTCAGGTGCCGATGAGGCGCAGCGCCCCCCACAGGGCCACGGTCGACGCCGCGACCGTGGCCGGCACGGTGAGCAGCCCCAGCAGCGTGAACCGGGCGAGGCTCACCTCGATGCCGTGCCGGTGCAGGATCCGCCGCCAGAGCAGGGTGGCGAGCGAGCCTACGTAGGTGAGATTCGGGCCCAGGTTCACGCCGATCAGCACCGCGAGCACGTGCGCCGGACCGGCGGGCGCGGCCAGCGGGAGCAGGGCGAGGACGGCCGGCAGGTTGTTGACGACGTTGGCCAGCACCGCGGCCACCGCCGCCACCCCGAGCAGCGCCGGCAGCGAGTCCCCGTCCGGCAGCAGCCGCCCGAGCCCGGACGCCGGGCCGCCCGTCACCACCGCCTCCACCACGACACCGAGGGCCA
Organism: Streptomyces sp. NPDC048171; assembly: GCF_043202655.1. NCBI lineage: Bacteria > Bacillati > Actinomycetota > Actinomycetes > Kitasatosporales > Streptomycetaceae > Streptomyces > Streptomyces sp. NPDC048171. Next base: position 197,710 of record NZ_JBIDAU010000007.1, on the reverse strand, counting down.
GCACGAACACGCAGAACAGCGGCGACGCGGCGCCCACCATCTCCCGCGGCGTGACATGCCGTCGGGCCAGCGCCCGCAGACCGAGCACCAGAACGCCGCCCAGGGCCGCCCACGCGGGGTCGAGCCCGACGGGGGAGGAGAGGGCGAACCCCGCCAGGGTCAGGGCCACGACGACGACGGTGAACCGGGGGACTGTCGGCGTGACACTGGCGGCCGCCCCCGGCGCGGCCGCCGGCTCGTTCAGGTCCGCGCGGAAGAAGCGACGGAAGACGGCGTACTCCACGGCGATCGCGGCCAGCCAGGGCAGCGTCATCAGCGCGGCGAACCGGGTGAAGCTCAGGCCGCTGGCCGTGAACGCCAGCAGGTTGGTCAGGTTCGAGACCGGCAGCAGCAGCGAGGCGGAGTTCGACAGGTGCGCCGTGGCGTACACGTGCGGGCGGGCGCGGGCACCCGCCCGGGACGCGGTGGCGAGGACCACGGGGGTGAGCAGGACCGCGGTGGCGTCCAGGCTCAGCACGGCCGTGACCGCGCAGGCCACGCCGAACACGCCGGTCAGCAGACGCCGCGGGCTGCCCCCGCAGCGGCGGGCCACGGCCGCGCCGACGGCCTCGAACAGGCCCTCCTTCGCGCACAGGTAGGCCAGCATCAGCACCAGCGCGAGGAAGACGACCACCGGCAGCAGCGTGCGTGTCTCCTCCCACGCCTGCTGCGGGGTCACCAAGCCGAGCGCCACGGCGAACACGGCGGCGGGTACGGCGGCCACCGCCTCCGGCAGCCCGCGCGGACGCAGCACGGCGAAGGCCAGGACGCCCAGCAGCAGGACGAGGGGGACGGCCTCGGAGAGGACGGTGGTACTCAGGACTTCTCTCCTCGGATGCCCGCGACGGCCTCTGCGGCCGGTGCGGCCTGGCTGGAGCTGCCGATTCTGTCAGTGGCCCAGCTTCGCCCGGACGCCGCCCACGGTCGCGGCCGGGCGGGCCGTGGCCCGCACCGAACGCTGGACCAGGTGGGCGTCGTGCCGCACCCCCTTGGTGGCGTGCCGCCCCCGCCACAGGAGGGACGGCCGGCCCGCGGTGTCGTCGGCCGCGATCAGCAGGCCGCCCATCATGGCGAGGTTCTTGAGGAAGTGGATGCGCTGCTGCGCACGGTCCCCCGGGTCCTCCGCCTCCCAGAAGCGGTGCCCCGCCAGCGTGGTGGGCACCAGCGTCGCGGCCAGGGCCAGCGCGGCCACCCGGGGGCAGCGGCCCAGCCCCAGCATGATCCCGCCCACGACGTGCACGGCCCCGTTGAGCCGTACGAGTTGTTCGGTGCCGTCCGGCAGCGCCGACACCCGCTCGGTCACCGGCCGCACGACCGGCTCGGCCGCCGGTGCGACGTCCTGGGGCCTGCGCAGGGAATGCAGACCGCCCGCGACGAACATCGAGGCGAGCATCGGGCGGCCGGCCGTACGCAGAAGACTCATGACGCGTTCTCGCTCTCTTCGAGGGTGTCGCAAGGTGTCGCTCACTCAGATCATCGAATGCCCGGTTCGTCCGGCGCCATTCGGCCACTACTTGTGGGAGCGCTCCCAGGGCGGGAGAATGGCATGGTGATCCAGACTGCCGCCGTACGTCCCTACCGTCCCGCCGACGCCGCCGCGCTCGACGACATCTGCGTCCGCACCGCGCACAACGGCCGCGACAGCCGGCCCGTGTACGCCGACCCCTCCGTACTGCCCGCAATCTTCGCCGCCCCGTACGTCCATCTGGACCCCGGCCTGGCCTTCGTGCTGGACGACGGGGAGGGGCGGGCGGTCGGCTACATCCTCGGTACGGCGGACACACCGCGCTTCGCCGCGGAGTTCCGCTCCACGTGGCTGCCGCGGGTCGCGGACCGCTATCCGGCGCCGCAGGGTCCGCCCGACGGCCCGGACGCGGTGATGGCCGGGCTGCTGCACGATCCCGAGCGGATGATCGTCCCCGAACTGGCCGCCTACCCGGCGCATCTGCACATCGACCTGCTGCCCGGCTGGCAGGGGCGCGGGTACGGCCGGGCGCTGATGCGGGAGTTCTGGCGGGCGCTGCGGGAGCGCGGCGTACCGGCCGTCCACCTGGTCATGGCCACCGCCAACACGCAGGCCAGGGCCTTCTACGACCGGATGGGCTTCCAGGAGATCGAGGTGGCGGGCATGGATCCCGCGGACGTCACCTGCCTGGGACGGGCGACGGAGGACGACGCCTGACGACGCCCGGTCCGGTCGGCGCGTCAGGCCGCGTTCAGCTGGTAGACGTTGAAGGCGCGGCGGATCACCGGCTGGGCGACGTTGCGCACCCGTACCCCGCCCGCCGTCATACCGTGCTCCGTCCCCAGGTGGGCGTGGCCGTGGACGGCGAGGTCCGCGCCGGCCGTGTCGATCGCCTCGGCGAGCAGGTAGCTGCCGAGGAACGGGTAGATCTCCAGCGGTTCACCGGCGAGCGTGTCGGCGACGGGGGAGAAGTGGGTGAGCGCGATCCGCACGGCGCAGTCCCGGCCGGCCAGTTCCTCCAGGGCGCGGCGCAGACTGTCCGCCGAGCGGCGGGTGGTGCGGACGAACTCCTTCATCAGCGGCTCGCCGAACTCCCCGGCGCTGCGGCCCACGAAGCCCCCGCAGAAGCCCTTGGCCCCGGCGATGCCGACCCTGGCCCCGGCGCACTCCACGACCACGCCCTCACCCTCCAGCACGGTCACGCCGGCGTCCCGCAGGAGCGCGGCGACCTTGTCGGGCCGCTCGTCGTGGTGGTCGTGGTTGCCGAGGACGGCCACGACCGGCACCGGCAGACCGCGCACCTCCTCGGCGACCACCCGCGCCTCCTCCGGAGTGCCGTGCCGGGTGAGGTCGCCGGCCAGCAGCAGCAGGTCGGCGCAGTCGGGCAGGGTCTCGAAGGCGGGCCGCAGCAGCCCCTGGCTGTCGGGCCCCATGTGGATGTCCCCGACGGCGGCGACGCGGATCATCACAGCTCCTCGGCGTGGTCGGGGCCGGCGGTCTCCACCACCACGACGTCCGCGTGCACGGTGAGCCCGGCCAGTTCCTGACGGGCGATCCGCAGCAGCGTCTCGCGGCAGCGTGCGGACGGCACCGTGCCGGTGATCGCGACGGCGTCGGCCCGGACCTCGGCACGTACGCCCAGCTCGCCCAGTTCCTCCGCGGCGAGCCGGTCGTGCAGGTGGGCGATGCGGTATTCGATGTTCTCGCCCGCCGGGGAACCGCTGCCGGGCGCCGGCGGCCCGTGGGGCGTGGGCTCGCTCATGGCTGCTCCTCCTTCGCGGGGGCGGGCGGTGCGTCCGCAGGGTGGCCGGCCGGCGGGATGATCTCCAGCCGTTCCAGGATGAAGAAGAACGCGGCCGGCATCGGGGCGTCCGCGCAGTCGCGGCGCAATTCCGCCCAGTCGATCTTCTCGCGCAGTGTGCGGGCGATCGGCAGCACCGCACCGAAGTCGCAGTGGTGCTCGGAGAAGGCCGCCAGCAGGCCGCGCAGCAGGTCGGTGGGGGACAGGACCGGCATCAGCACCGAGTCCACGGAGAGGTCCTGTGCCCGGTCCAGCAGCTCCGTCGTGACCGGCTCGTGCGCCAGCTCGAAGATCAGGTCGACCTGCTGGCCCAGGCAGCTCGCCTTCAGCAGCCAGTCCTCGGGCGGCGTGTACACCACCAGGCCCGCCGCCCGCAGCGTCGCGGCGACGGCGTCCGCGTCGTCGGGCCGGATGCAGAAGTCCACGTCGTGCTGGAGGTTCTGGGTGCCGCCGTGCGCGTACACGGCGACACTGCCGGCCAGCGCGAACGGGTGCTCCGCCTTCTTGAGGGTCGAACCGACCTGCTTGGCGGCCTGGAGGATCGCCTGGTTGCGGTCGACCGGCAGATCCTCGTGGCCCGGCTCGCTCGGAGGTGCCGGCCCGGGGTCCCCCGTCGCCGGACGGAGCTCGGAAACGCCGGCGCGCTGTTCGAAAGCGTTCTCGTCGGCGGACTGCCTCATCGTCGTCCCTTTCCGGGCGGTCACCGTCGTCGGACCGGAGCGGACCGGCCCTCCCCTGCGAACGCGGGTACCCGGCGCGCTCCCCGCGACACCGCGGCGCCCCCCGAGGTGGGGCCGGGGGATCGCGGGCACTCGGACGGCATGAACGACAAGCGGATGCGACAGCGGACCGCCCCCGAGGACCGCCGGACCGTGGAACGGCTGGTGGCGGCGTGGCTGGCGGAGACCGAACGGCACGACGCCGGCGCGGCCGACGAGGCCCGCACCGGATGGGAAAGGGGCACCCTCTCCGAACCGGCCGCCCAGGACCTGGCCACCTGGGTCACCGCCCGGATCACCGACACCGGATTCACCGAGGACGAGGGCCCCTACGTGGCGGGCCCCGTCCGGATCACGCCGTCGGACAAGGACACCGTGCACGCCTGGCTGCGCGCACGGGGACACCGCGTGTGACGGGATGACCGGCCCCTCCGCGCGACGTCAGCCGGACGGGGGCCGCCACTCGAACATGAGCAGTGTCGCGTCGTCCCGCAGCCGGTCCTCCTGCACGGCCAGGATCGAGTGGATCAGCCGGCGCAGCGACTCCGGCGCCAGCTCGCCGCCGGCCGTGGCCCGGATGACGTAGTCGGCGAACCGCTCCAGGCCGAGGAGGGTCGCCTCCGGGGTCCGCGCCTCCACGACACCGTCGGTGTACATCAGCACCCGGTCCCCGGGCTCCAGCGAGATCTCGTGGGTCCGGCGCGGCCGTGCGGTGAGCTGCGCCGGGAGGCCCATCGGTGGATCGGCCTCGCGCTCCATGGCGTCGATCACCAACCGCTGGTCGCGGATGAGGATGGGCGCGGGGTGACCGCAGTTGGCCCAGCGCAGCACCCCCGTGGCCAGGTCGAGCTGGCAGACGACCGCCGTGCAGAACTGGTCCGGCAGCCAGGCGGACAGCGCCTCGTCCACGGCCGTCACCAGTTCGGGCAGCTCCGCGCCCGTGCGCCGGGCGTTGCGGCAGGCGGCCAGGGCGACCGCGCTGGTGAGCCCGGAGGCCAGGTCGTGCCCCATGGCGTCCATGACGGCCACGTGCAGGGTCGTCTCGGTGAGCGAGTGGTCGAAGGCATCGCCGCCGATCTCGTACGCCGGCTCCAGGACGGCCGTCGACACGACCTGCGCGTTGCCGATGGTGCGCGGCGGCAGGAAGGCGCGGAGCATCTCGGCGGGCAACTGCATCCGTTCGGTGCGGGTGCTGCGGACGTAGGAGTCCTCGTAGGCCCGCTTCGAGGTGATCATCATGGCGGTCAGCGAGGCGAGCGCCCGGCCCCGGGTGAGCGACGACGAGGTGAGCGCGGTGTCGTTCACGGCCAGCACGCCGAGCCGCTCCGCGCCGTCCAGCAGCGGGAACCAGGCGGTGACACCGTCCGCCCCCGACTCCTCCACGCGCAGCGCCTGGGTGCGGTACGCCCATCCGGCCAGCGACCCGTCGACGGGGAGGGCCGAGGCCATACCGGTCTGCGGGACGAGGTGCCGCTGCTGGAGGTCGACGAGGTAGACCACGGTGTGCCGCAGTCCGAGGGCGTGGGAGCAGCGGGCCACCGAGGTGGGCAGGTCCAGGGTGAGGTGGGCCGGATCGGCGAGGAACTCCTGGAGCGTGGCCTCGCCCGGCTCCGACGTGGACACCTCGGCTCCTCTCGTCGGCGGTCCCGCGGCGGCGGGGACGTTGCGCAGCAGTCTGGCACCGCGTGCCCGGCCCCGCCCGTCGGGCGGACAAGGGCGACCGGCCGACACGGACGGCCAAGGCGTGCAACCCATCGCGGCCGTAACGAGTCGTACTGGACAAGCAGTACCGAGACCGACACACACTCAGATGATCCGACATGGGGGAAACATGTACGTCCGCGCCCGAGGGGTCCGTGTCGTGGCGACCGCGCTGGCGGCCGGCGCCGCGCTGGCCGTGACCGTCGTCCCGGCGAACGCCGCACCACCGCGATCCGCCTCGCCCGCCTTCCTGAAGCCGGCCGAACTGCCGCCGCACCCCTCCTCCGACTGGTACGCCGGACCCGTCACCGCCGGGCAGCCCGACCCGCTGCCCATGTGCGTCGGTGACGCGCTGCCGTCCACCGCCTCCCACCGCCGGTACTGGACGGAGTACGACACCGGCGCCCTCCAGGTCACGGTCGTCGAGCGCAGCGCACGGCACGCCGTGAAGCTCGCCGCGCTGCTGCGAGAGGACCTGGCCGACTGCGCGCGTGAGGTGATGGAGCGGTATCCCGACATCACCGCCACACAGAAGTACTACGGCCGCCTCGACGTGGAGGAGGGCGCCCACGTCTACGGCGTCCACACGGTGGCCGAGTGGGGCGCCTCCGACATCGGCCTGTTCTCGGTCGGCCGGGACGGCAGGACCGTGACCGTCGTGCAGTGGGGCCAGATGGGCACCTTCGAGCACGCGCAGGTGGCCGACTTCAGGGCCACCACCGTCACGGCCGTCGACAAGCTGAACTGAACGCACGGGGGGCGGGCCGGTGCTCCGGCCCGCCCCCGCGGTGTGCCCCGGCGCCGGTCAGCAGTCCGGAACGCCCGCGATCTTCTCGCCGCCCCTCAGATACAGGTTGTTGACCCAGGCGATGTCGCTGCCCGAGAACTCCTGCACGGCGGTCCACCAGCTGTTGCCGCCCACCGCCGGGTCGTTCACGTACTCGCCCCGCTTCTGGCAGACCGCGTCCAGCCAGTAGGTGGAGCGGACCGCGAGCACGTTGGAGTTCCTGGTGGGGTGCTGGCGCAGGTTGACGCCTGTCGCCCAGATGTAGACGTCGGTGAGGGCCGGGTCACCGCCGCTCGGCGCCGCCGGGGCGGCCTGGGCCGTGCCGGCGAGCCCGCCCACGGCGAACGCGGCCGCCGCCAGCGCGGTGACGGAGTGACGCATCAGTCGCTGCATGTGTGATTTCCCCCTGTGCCGATCCGCGGCCGGGCGGCACCCGGCCCGCACTCGGCACTCTAGGGACGCTCAGGGCCCGGGGGTCCCTGACAAGTGTCAGGGACCGGTGCGCACCGCTTCCTCGAGCGCGACGAGTTCGGGGTGGTGGAGGTCGAAGGCCGGCGACTCGGAGCGTACGCGCGGCAGCGCGTGGAAGTTGTGCCGCGGCGGGGGACAGGACGTGGCCCACTCCAGGGAACGCCCGTAGCCCCAGGGGTCGTCGACCTCCACCGGACGCCCGTACTTCGCGGTCTTCCACACGTTGTACAGGAACGGCAGCGTCGACAGACCGAGCAGGAAGGCGCCGACGGAGGAGACGGTGTTGAGCGCCGTGAAGCCGTCCGCCGCCAGGTAGTCGGCGTACCGGCGGGGCATGCCCTCCACGCCGAGCCAGTGCTGCACCAGGAACGTGGTGTGGAAGCCGGCGAACAGCGTCCAGAAGTGCACCTTCTCCAGGCGGTGGTCGAGCATGCGGCCGGTCATCTTCGGCCACCAGAAGCTGAATCCGCCGAACATCGCGAACACGATCGTGCCGAACAGCACGTAGTGGAAGTGGGCGACGACGAAGTACGAGTCGGTGACGTGCCAGTCCAGCGGCGGCGAGCCGAGGATCACCCCGGTCAGTCCGCCGAGGAGGAACGTCACCAGGAAGCCGGCCGCCCACAGCATCGGCGGCTCGAAGGACAGCGAACCCCGCCACATCGTGCCGATCCAGTTGAAGAACTTCACTCCGGTGGGGACGGCGATGAGATACGTCAGGAACGAGAAGAACGGCAGCAGTACGGCACCGGTGGCGAACATGTGATGCGCCCACACGGTGGCCGAGAGCCCCGCGATGGCGATGGTGGCGCCCACCAGCCCCGTGTAGCCGAAGACCGGCTTGCGGGCGAAGACCGGGATGATCTCGGTGACCACCCCGAAGAACGGCAGCGCGAGGATGTACACCTCGGGGTGGCCGAAGAACCAGAACAGGTGCTGCCACAGGAGCGCCCCGCCGTTCTCGGCGTCGAACACGTGGGCGCCGAAGTGCCGGTCGGCCTCCAGCACCAGCAGCGCGGCCGCCAGCACCGGGAAGGCCAGCAGCACCAGGACCGAGGTCAGCAGCACGTTCCAGACGAAGATCGGCATGCGGAAGATGGTCAGTCCGGGAGCGCGCATGCAGACGATCGTGGTGATGAAGTTGACCGCGCCCAGAATGGTGCCGAACCCGGACAGCGCCAGCCCCATGATCCACAGGTCGCCGCCGAGGTAGGGGGCGCGCAACGGGCCGCTGAGCGGCGTGTAGGCGGTCCAGCCGAAGTCGGCCGCGCCCTGCGGCGTGAGGAATCCGCCGAGCACGATGAGCCCGCCGAACAGGAACAGCCAGTACGCCAGCATGTTGAGGCGCGGGAACGCCACGTCCGGCGCGCCGATCTGCAACGGCATGACGGCGTTCGTGAACCCCGCGAACGTCGGGGTGGCGAACAGCAGCAGCATGACGGTGCCGTGCATCGTGAACGCCTGGTTGTACTGCTCGTGGGAGAGCACCTGGATGCCGGGCCGGGCCAACTCGGCCCGCAGCAGCATCGCCAGCGCCCCGGCGATCAGGAAGAACGCGAACGACGTGACGAGGTACAGATGACCGATCCGCTTGTGGTCGGTCGTGGTGAGCCAGGAGACCAGCACCCGCCCCCTGCCGTGGCGTTCCGCCGCCGGGACCGCGGCGGTCGTTCGGGTCGGTTCGGTGGGTCCGGTCTCTGTCACCATCCGACCAGGGCAACCGAGCCCCGCCTGCCCGCGTCGATGCCACGTCACGCAACCACCGAGGTACGGCCGGTTGGCTGATCGTTTGTAGCCGTCCGGGTGGGCCGGCGCCCCGGGCGGCCGAAGCGGCCGTCACCCGAATGGCCCCCGCGCGCTACTGGTCACGGCCGAACCGGTGTCTCCTTGAGGGTGTCAGCGGCGTCCAGGCTGGGAGGCCGATCATGTACGAAATGTGCGTGGGCCCGGAGAAGGCGGGCGGAGCGTTGGTGTGGCACGTGTTGGCCAAACAGGCCGCGGCCACGCTGTGCGGACAGCAGCTCCGCGAACGTATCGAGGCATCCGACGGTGAACGGGCACGTCACTGCCCGGACTGCATGGCTTCCTTCGAGAAGCTGATGGCAACCTCACCGTGCTGACGGACCGTCCGCGAGCCGTCCGCCCCGTCGCTCCACGCGGCGGGGCGGACGGCTTTCCCGTGCCCGGGGCCGTCGGCCGACGATCACCCGGTCGGGGCAGTGTCATGACGGGGTCCGGGGGAATTCGCCGAGCATGCCCCGGGGCGCGACGTCCTCCCGCGTCCGGGGCGGTGGGACGCGCCGCGGCCGGGATCCCCGAGTCGGCCGCGGCGCATCCTCCTCGCACCGCGCGCAGGCCCCCGCCGCATCGCCCGTGGATGGGTGTCGGCCACCGGAACATTTGGGTGTCGTCCCCGATGGCGGCGCCGCCCCCCGGCGTGTGACCGTGGACCGACGCCGCGCCCGGGGGCCTTTTCGGGGGCCGGGGGACGTTGCAGGGAAGCCTCATTCAGCCCGTTCGCGGGCGTTGCCGCGTGGTCCGTTCCGGGTGTGCCGTTCGCACCCCGAGTAGCCGGGGCGGCCGGTGCCCCGTTCGGTTCCGGGAGCGGTGTCACGGCACCGGCGCCGGTCGGCGGCGTCCGGCCGTCCGCCCGACGACGACGCACCACGGACGACGCACCACAGATGAAGGAGAACCCGCATCCATCCCCGTCAAGTGAAGCCCTCCCCACTCTCCGCACGGCGGAAGGCGGTGACCCGTGGGACACGCTGACACCCTGCTCGCCATGGGCGGCGCCTTCCTCGCCGCCGCGTTCCTCGCGCGCCTCGGCGGCAGGATCGGACTTCCGACGATTCCCCTGTTCATGCTCGCCGGCATCCTGCTCGGCCCGCACACCCCCGGCTTCGTCCTGGTCGAGGACGCGCACGACTTCGAGATGCTCTCGGCGCTCGGACTGGTGCTGCTGCTGTTCTACCTGGGCCTGGAGTTCCATCTCGACGACCTCAGGACCGGCGGCAGGCGGCTGCTCGCCGCGGGCGGCATCTATCTGCTCCTCAACGTCGGGGCCGGGCTCGGCTTCGGGTTCGTCCTCGGCTGGGGGCTGCGTGAGGCGCTGGTGCTGGCGGGGGTGCTCGGCATCTCCTCCTCCGCGATCGTCACCAAGATCCTCATCGACCTGGGCCGGATCGGCCGCCCCGAGACACGTCTGATCCTGGGCGTCATCGTGGTGGAGGACATCTTCCTCGCGCTGTACCTGGCCGCCCTGCAACCGATCATCGCGGGCGCCCAGGGCTTCGCGGAGATCGCCCTGCAGGCCGGCAAGGCCTTCGGCTTCCTGCTGGTGCTGGCCGCCGCGGCCCGCTACGGCACCCGGCTGGTCGGCCGCCTGATCGAGACCCGGGACAACGAACTCCTCGTCATCAGCTTCCTCGGCGCGGCCGTGCTGGTCGCCGGCGTCTCCGAGGTCCTCGGGGTGGCGGACGCCATCGGCGCCTTCATGGTCGGCCTGATCCTGGCGGGCACCCCTTCCGGGCCCCGGATACGCGAGTTGGTGCACCCGCTCCGTGACGCCTTCGCGGCCATCTTCTTCTTCGCGTTCGGTCTCGCCATCGACCCCGGTGACATCGCCTCCGTCGCCGGTCCGGTCGCCGCGGCGGCCGTCCTGACCGTCGTCATGAACATCGCCGCCGGACTCTGCGTCGCCCGGCTGTACACCTACGGCGCGCAGCCCGCCGCGGAGATCGCCACCACCCTGGTCGCCCGCGGGGAGTTCGCGCTGATCCTCGCCGCGATGGCCGCGGGCGCCGGACTCGACGAGCGGCTCGCCCCCTTCATCGCCGGGTACGTCCTCGTGCTCGCCGTCCTCGGTCCCATCGTGGCGGCGCGGGCGCACCTGCTCGCCGGTGCCCTGCGGACGGCCGCCGGGCTGCTGCCCGGGACCAGTTCACCGGCCGCGGCGCCGGGGGAGGGGAAGGGCGAGGACGGGCCGTCGGAGTCCGTGGCGCTGTCTTCGGGGGCGGCCTCGTCCCCGCCCGCCTCGGAGCGCACGGAGGCCGAACGCTAGGCCGGGCCCGTGACCGCAGGCAGAAGCGCGGGATCCGGCTCACGGGGCGGGCGCTGTACGGCGATCGGGCCGCCGCCGTGCTCCCCGGTCGGTCACCCGCCCGGCACGGTCCCCTTCCTTCCGGTGGGACAATCTGCCCACAGGGCCGGTGTCCGACGCCGTGGTCGGAGCCGTCCGGGACCGGAAGGAGCCGTCAGCATGATCGAGTGGGTGCCCCTGGCCAGCGGTGCGAGACCCGTTCCCCGGCCGATCGCGGCTCCCCTGGTGTGGGCGGGAGCCTTCGGCGGCGCCCTCGCCCTGGTGGCACTCCTCAACGGCACGGTGGGTTCCGGCCGTCCCGGACTCGCCCTCCTCGTGCTCTCCGTGCTGGCGGCGCTGCTCGGGCTCTGCGCCCGCTTCACCGCCGCTCCCGGGACGGCCGTGCTGTGCTGGCTGTCCCTCAACGGTTTCGCGATCCCGCCGGCCGGCGTCCTGACGTGGACCGGCCGGCGGGACGCGCTGTGGCTCGCCTGCCTGCTCGGCGCCGCCCTCGTCGGCACGGCGCTGGCCCGCGTGGTGCACGCGCGGGCCGCCTACCGACGGCTCGGCGCGGCCACGGGGCCCGAGTCGCCGGAACCGGGCCCCGGCGACTGCTGACCGTCCCGACCGCCGCCCCGCGTCCGGACGGTGGTCCGGGAAGGGCCCGCCGGACACCCGGCGCGGCCCTCCCCACCTGTCACGGGGTCAGGCCGTGTGCAGCGTCAGCCCGTAGCGGTTCAGGATCTCGTTGACGGGCTGGAACCAGGTCTCCCCGCCGCTGGAGCAGTTGCCCCAGCCGCCCGAGGTGACGCCCTGCGCCTGGTCGCCACTGATGAAGGAACCGCCGGAGTCGCCGCCCTCGGCGCACACGCTGGTCTTGGTCATCTGGTGCACCGCGCCCTGGCTGTAGTTGACCGTCTCGTTCTTGGCGAGCACGGTGCCGCAGTGCCAGTGGGTCGTGGAGCCGGAGCGGCAGATCGAGGCGCCGACGGGTGCCTCGTTGGAGCCGCGCACCAGCTGGTCGGAGACGGTGCCCCAGCCGAGCACGACCGGCACGGTCCACCAGCCGCTGCCCACGCTGACCCAGGCGTAGTCGTTGCCGGGGAACGACGAGCCCTGGAACGTGCCGATGTACGACCGGTCCCAGCCGCTCACCCCGGCGCCCGTCCCGCCGCAGTGCCCGGCGGTGACGAACCCGCCGTGCACGGAGAAGCCGATGGAGCAGCGGACGTTGCCCGTGTAGTAGGGGTCGCCGCCGACGGTGCCCGCCGCGAAGGTCTGCGGGGCCGAGGCCACCGTCCGCACCGTGACCGGACCGGCCTCGCGGGCCTGCTTCACGAAGCGCTGGACATCGTTGTCAGCCCGCTCGGACCGGACCACGTCGACGACCACGGTGTTCGCCGCCGTGTCGACGCGCCAACTGCTCACCCCGGCGGGCGCGTCGAGGCGGTCGACGCGCGCCTTGGCCGCGTCGAGCGTTCTGGCGCTGTGTTCGACGGTGCGCACCTGCGCGCCGGTGGCGCGGACCGCCGCCGCCGTGGACGGTGCCGCGTCCGAGGTGACGGCGACGGTCAGCCGTCCGGAGGCGGCGTCGAACCACGAGCCGCCGAAGGCCTTTCCGGCGGCCCTTCGTGCCTCGGGCGCGAGGTCGCCGGCCCGGCGTTCGGCCGCGAGCCGGTCCTCGGCCTCGGCCCGGGTGAGACCGAAGTCCCGCTGCATGGCGTCCAGGAGGCCGGCGGAGGCCGGCTGATCGGTGGCGGGGGAGGGGGCGTCGGCCGCCGCGGCCGGCAGGGTGCCGACCGCGGTGAGGCTGCCGAGTACGAGGAGGCCGGCCAGGCCGAGGTGCCTGAGTCTGCTGCGTCTCACAGGAGTTGCCCTTCGTCGTTCCAGCAAGGTGGGGGTGGAACAGCCGCGTGCTGAGAGCGCTCTCATCGGGTTGCTTCGAGCTTAGCCAGCCAGCGTTATCAGGTCCATGCCAATGCACGGCCTTTCCGCGGAGCCGGCGTCGGACAGCGCCGTGCCGGCCACTCCGGGCGGGGCGGCCGGCACGGTGTGCGTGACGTGTCGGTCAGTACCAGCCGGTCTGCGCCCAGACGTGGCCGTCGCAGGTGAGCAGGGCGCGGGAGACGCGGCCGTTCAGATTGCTGCCGATCTTCGAGTAGGCGTAGTTGATGCCCGGGTCGACGGTCTCCGAGACCCAGCCGTCGGCCCGCCCGGCGCCCGAGTTCGAGCGTTCCAGCACGGCGGCGCAGTTGGCCCGGGAGTTCTCGATCCGGGCGAACGAACCGCAGCGGGAGGAGTAGAAGTACTTCAGCGCCATGCCCTCCGCGTACCGGGTGGCGCCGACCTGCCGGAACGTCCCCGCGCAGCTGGACACGGTCGGGTACTGCCCCTCCATGCCGTAGGCGCCGTAGTTCCCGCCCGAGTGCGGTGCGGCCTGGGCCGGTACGGCGGACAGCGCCAGCGCGGCGGCTGTGCCTCCCGCGGCCAGCAGAGTGGTGAGCGATGATCGACGGCTCATGAGCCCTCGTTTCCTGTGTCGGCGACGACTGTGTCGGCGGTGAGCCGGACCGGCGACCACCCCCGCCGGCGACGTTAGGCGGGCCTCGCGGTGCCCGGTACCTGAGAGGTGTCAGGGCGGTGGGGATCCTTCCGCCCCGGTTGGCCGCCCGCGGACGGGGCACTCAGTGCTGCGTCGTGCAGTGACGACCGGAACCAGGAGGCAGGCGTGGCGGTTCGGCATCGGTTGATCCAGGCGACCCCGCAGGCCGTGTGGGACGTCCTGGCGGACGGCGACCTGTACGTGGAGTGGGTGGTGGGGCCCTCGGACTCCACCCCCAAGTCCGGACACTGGCCGGAGGTCGGCGCCACCATCGCCTACGAGGTGCGGCTGGGGCCCCTGCGGCTCGACAACGAGTCCGTCGTCCGGCACAAGGCCGACGGCCGCCTGCTGGAGATCGAGGCGAAGGCGGGCCGGCTCGGCACCGCCCGGATCTCCGTCGAACTGCGCCCGTGGGGCGAGCAGTGCCTGGTCATCGTGGACGAGCACCCGCTGCGCGGCCCCGGCGGCATCCTGCACAACACCGGCGTCGAGGCGCTGATCCAGGTGCGGCACCGCGCGATGCTGGCCCGGCTGGCCAGGCTGTGCGAGTCCCGGGCCGGTGAGCGGTGCCGCCCCGATCCGCCGGACACGGCCGGGTCCGTGGAGTACCGTCCGGGAACCGGCCATGCCTGACGCCGTCGTGATCGGGTCCGGCCCCAACGGACTCGTCGCGGCCAACCTGCTGGCGGACGCCGGCTGGAGCGTGCGGGTCCTGGAGGAGCAGTCCGAGCCGGGCGGCGCGGTACGTCACGACTCCGGGGTCGCCCCCGGTTTCGTCAGCGACCTCTTCAGCTCCTTCTACCCGCTCGCCGCAGCCTCCCCGGTGCTCGCCGGGATGCGGCTCGAGGACCACGGACTGCGCTGGGCCCACGCCCCCCACGTGCTGGCCCACCCGCTGGGCGACGGCACGTGCGCCGTCCTCGACCGCGACGTCGCCGTCACCGCCGCCTCCCTCGACACCTTCGCGGCCGGGGACGGTGCCGCCTGGGAGTGCCTGTACGACGTGTGGGACCGCTACCGGACCGACATCCTGGACCTCCTGTTCACCCCCTTCCCGCCGGTCCGCGCAGGTGCCCGGCTGGCCCTGCGGCTGCGCGGCGCGGGCGGGCTCAGGCTGGCCCGCACCCTGGTGCTGCCGGTGCGCCGCATGGGAGCGGAGGAGTTCCGGGGCGAGGGCGGCAGACTGCTCCTGGCCGGCAACGCCCTGCACGCCGACCTCGCGCCCGAGGCCGCCGGCAGCGGCGGCTTCGGCTGGCTGATGTCGATGCTCGGGCAGACCTACGGCTTCCCCGTGCCCGTCGGCGGCGCCGGAGCGCTCACCGCGGCCCTGGTCCACCGGCTGCGCTCCCGTGGCGCCACCGTGAGCTGCGGGCACCGGGTCGAGCAAGTCGTGGTCCGCGACCGGCGCGCGGTCGGCGTCCGCACGGCCGGCGGGGAGCTGATCCCCGCGCGCCGCGCCGTCCTCGCCGACGTCTCCGTGTCCGCCCTGTACGGCGGCCTGGTCTCCCCCGAGGACCTTCCCGAACAGGTCCTCGCCGACCTGCGGCGCTTCGAGTGGGACTTCGCCACCTTCAAGGTGGACTGGGCGCTGGACGGACCCGTGCCCTGGCGGTGCGCGCAGGCGGCGGGAGCCGGGACCGTGCACCTGGCCGACGGTCTCGACGAACTGACCCGGTTCGCCGCCCAGATCGCCATGGGCCGCGTCCCCGACCGCCCCTTCTCCCTGTTCGGCCAGATGACGACGTCCGACCCGACCCGCTCCCCCCGCGGCACCGAGTCCGCCTGGGCCTACACCCACGTCCCCCACGACGTCCGGGGCGACGCGGGCGACGCGGGCATCACCGGGAGCTGGGACGCAGGGGAGCGGGAGCTGATGGCAGACCGGGTCGAACGCCAGGTGGAACGCTTCGCGCCCGGCTTCCGTGCCCTGATCCGGGCCCGCCGGGTGCTGGCCCCGCCGACGCTCCAGGCACTGGACGCCAACCTGACGGGCGGCGCCATCAACGGCGGAACCGCCGCCATGCACCAGCAACTGGTCTTCCGGCCCGTGCCCGGCACCGGGCGGCCGGAGACCCCCGTGGCCGGGCTCTACCTCGCCTCCGCCGCCGCCCATCCCGGCGGCGGCGTGCACGGCGCCCCCGGCGCCAACGCCGCCCACGCCGCACTGCGCCGGCACCGCTTCGCGGGCCTCACCCGGGTGCAACGGGCCCTGGCCCGCCGCGACCGGACCGGCGACAGACGGTGACCCTCCGCGCAGCCCCCAGAGGAAAGGCCCGACCGGTGACAGACAGCCCCCTTCAGAACCGCACCGTCGTGGTGACGGGTGCCGCCCGCGGACTCGGCGCCGCCCTGGCCCACGCCTTCGCCCGCCGCGGCGCCCGGGTCGCCCTGCTCGGTCGTGAGAGGTCGCACCTGCGGACGGTGGCGTCCCAGCTGCCCACCGAGGCGCTCGCCGTCGAGGCCGACGTCACCGACCCCGCCGCACTGGCCGAGGCGGCCGGTGCGGTGCGCCGGGGCCTGGGCCCGCCCTCGGTCGTGGTGGCCAACGCGGGCATCGCGGAGGGCGGACCGTTCGTCACCTCGGACCCCGCCCTGTGGCGCCGCGTCGTCGACGTCAACCTGACCGGCAGCGCCCACACGGCCCGCGCCTTCCTGCCGGACCTGCTGCGCACCGCCGGCTATCACCTCCAGATCGCCTCGCTGGCCTCGCTCGGCGCCGCCCCCATGATGAGCGCCTACTGCGCCTCAAAGGCGGGCGTCGAGGCGTTCAACCACTCGCTGCGCGCCGAGGTGGCCCACCACGGCGTCGCCGTGGGCATCGCCTACCTGAACTGGGTCGACACCGACATGATCCGTGACGCCGACCAGCACCCGGTCCTGCGCGAGCTCCGCGGGCACATGCCGCCGCCGGCCCGCCGCACCTTCCCGGCGGACGAGGTCGCCGCCCGGCTGGTCCGCGCCGTGGAGCGCCGCCGTACCGCGGTCTACGTCCCCGGCTGGCTGCGCCTGGCCCAACTGGGGCGCACCATGCTGCCGCCCGTGGTCCTGCGGCTCTCCCGCCACGAGCTGCCCCGGCTGGAGGCCGACGGACCCCTGCGCGCCACCGGCCCGCTCGGCGCGGGCGGACTGGCCGACCGGGACGGGCCGGAGCCGGGTGCGTAGTCCACCGGGCCCGGACACCGGTTCCGCTGCTGAGAGGACGGCATGCAGACGTTTCTCCCCCTCCCCGGGTTCCGGGAGTCGGCGCTCACGCTGGACCGCCGCCGGCTGGGCAAGCAGCGGGTCGAGGCGCTCCAGGTACTGCGCGGCCTGACCGTGCCCGGCTACGGCTGGCGCCGGCACCCGGCGGTGCGCATGTGGGCCGGCTACGAGGAGGCACTGGTGCGGTACGGCCTCGAGGTGTGCCGGGTCTGGCGCGACCAGGGCCACCAGGACAGCTGCGCCGCCTCGCTCGTGGCCGGCCTGGCCGCCCGCCGCCCGCACGAGCCCGTACGGGACCAGACCGCCCTGGCCCGCGCGGGGGAGCTGCCGCCGTGGCTCGGTGACGAGGCCTTCCACCGCAGCCACAGGTCGGCACTGCTGCGCAAGGACCCCGAAGCCTACGGCGGGCTGTTCCGCGGCGTGCCGGACGACCTTCCCTATGTGTGGCCGGCCTCGGACCGGTCGGGAGTGGAGCCGGCGAGCGGCACGTAGCAGGTCATGGGCGGCGTCAGGAGCTCCGCGCGCCGAGCCCCTTCAGGTCCACCGTCTCGCCGGCCGGGGGCTGTTCGGGGTTGACCGGCTCGCCGTAGTCGCTGAAGGTGACGCTGCCCGGGTTCTCGCCGCCCTCCGTGGTGGTCCTGAGGATGTAGGGCTCGCCCTCCGTGGCCACGTACATCGCGAGCGTCTCGCCGCCGTCGCCCTCCTTGGTGAGCTTGAGCGCCTCCTCGCCGTTCACCTCGGAGGTCTCGCCGCGCTTCATGCCCTGGCGCTGGGACTTGTCCTCGTCCATCGCCGCGACGAAGCCCTGCTTGTCGCAGACCCCGGCGGTCGTGGCGTCGTTTCCCGGCATCCGCACCCACTTGTCCGACAGCTTGGGCACCATCTCCTTTGCCTCGTCGGGCTGTTGCTTCAGGGCGTTCTCCCAGTACTGCCGGTCGCCGCGCAGGTACAGGGTCGAGCCGGTGTAGCGGACCTCGGCCTCGGTGTCGCCGGCGCCGATGGTGCCCTCGCAGTTCTTCGCCCGGTCGACCGAGACGTCGATGGTGACCGTGGAGCCGCCCTCCTGGCGGGTGTCCCCCTTCACGTGCATGGACTTCGCTTCCCGGGTGGCCTCGACCGCCTTCGCCGCGACCGAGTCGGCGCTCTGGCCCTCGAAGGGCTTGCTCCCGTCACCGGAGCCGCCGCCGCAACCGGCCAGCAGTGCGACGGAGGCGCTCGCGGTCGCCACGGCGGTTGTCACATTGCGGGTGCGCACTGGCAGTTCCTTCCCGTGTCCGTTCGAAACCGTCAAGTCACGTGTCCTACCGGCCTGTTGGTGCCGGACGTTCCGAATACCCCGATTTCCGCGCCCCGCACCCGACGGGGGACCGGTGGCGCCCGTGCGGCCGTCACGGTACCGATTGGTCCCCCATACCGCTTGGGAAGTGGACCCCGTGAGAGACCGGCCGGCTTCCTAACGTCGGTTCCATGAACGCGACCACCGCACGCGGCTCCCTGCTCGCCGCCCTCGCCTGCGTCCTCGTCGGAGGATCCTTCACCGCCAACAGCCTCCTCGGCGACTACCCGTACGCAGGGGGCCAGTTCCTGCGCTACGGGCTGGCCTTCCTGCTGCTCGTCCCCCTCGCCGGGCCCGGCGCGACGGCCCGGCTGCGCGCGCTGGGCCCCGGCCCGTGGCTGCGTCTGGCCCTGCTGGCCGCCGTCGGCATGGTCGGCTTCAACCTGGCCGTCCTCGCCGCGGAGCGCACCGCGGAACCGGCCGTCCCCGGCGTCTTCGTGGGCTGCGCGCCGGTCGTGGTCGCCGTCCTCGTGCCGCTCCTCGACGGACGCCGGCCGCGACGGGCCGTGCTCCACGGGGCGTCGCTGGTGGCCGCGGGCGCCTTCACCGTCCAGGGCTGGGGGCGGACCGACGGCGCGGGCATCGCGTTCTCCGTGTGCGCGCTGCTGGGCGAGGTCGGCTTCGCGGTCCTGGCCGTGCCCGTCCTGCGGCCCCTGGGCCCGCGGTTGCTGTCCACCACGGTGTGCGGGATCGCGGCGCTCCAGTCGGCGGTGGCGGGTGTCCTGGCCGACGGCGCGGGCTGGCTGCGGGCGCCGGACGCGGTGGAGGCGGGCGCGCTGCTGTGGCAGGCGGCGGTGGTCACCGTCGTCGGCTTCGTCTGCTGGTACATGGGCATGCAGCGGATCGGGGCGGAGCGCGCCACCCTGTTCTCCGGCCTGATCCCGGTCGCGGCGGCCTGCACCGCGCCCCTGGTCGGCACCGGTTCCTACGGCGCCGCGCAGGCCGTGGGCAGCGTCCTGGTCTGCGCGGGGGTCGCCGTCGGGTCGGGGGTGTCGCTCTCCTTCGCCCGCCGGGGCGGTCCCCCGTCCGCCCGCCCGGGTGAGGCCCGGACGGCGCGGCAGAGGTCCTTCGAGTCCCGCCCGGCCGAGAAGCTGTAGATGCCCTCGGAGCCGGAGAGGCCGCCCGCCCGCGGGCGGGCCCGGTGGCTCAGGGCTGCAGGGGCATGCTGCCGCAGTTGGAACGGGCCTGCTCCCCGGAGAGCCGGTCGGTGAGCCAGGAGATGGCACTGCCCTGGTCGGCGAGGAGCGGGGCGAAGTGGTTGAGCAGGCCGCTTCCGACGCCCGGCAGCAGGACGGGGGCGTAGGTGACTGTGGCGCCCTTGCGGCACCAGTCGACGGCGAGTTGACGGGACTGGCCGTGGGGGACCAGGTCGTCGCTGACGCCGGTCGCCACGCGGACCGGGCTGCCGGGCTTCAGCGAGCCGATGCGCTGCTCGGCGAGGAAGTCCCGCAGTACGGGCTCGGCGCGGATGATGTCGCTGATGGACTGCCCGGTCGTCGTCCAGTCCTCGCTGCTCGCGCCGCCGTACCCGAAGAGGGCGTCGCCGACGCACATGGTCGACAGCTCCTTGAGCGCCTCCCGGCCCTCCGCGTTGATGTACCGGTCGGCGATGGGACGCAGGGCGGGCTCCGTCTGCAGGAAGCCGTTGAGCGACCAGCCCAGCGCGCCCGCCAGGTCGCCGCCGTCGATCGCCTCGGTCACCTCGGTCAGGTCCGCGGGCGGCGCCCCCGCGTAGGTGCCCGCCAGCGGAACGTCCGGGGCGTAGGCCGGCTGGAGTTCGGCCGCGGCCGCCGTGGCGCCGCCGCCCTGGCTGTATCCGAACAGGCCGACCCGGGAGCCGGCGGTGACCGAGGCCGAGCCGAGCGAGCGCGCGGCGCGTACGGCGTCCAGTACGGCGTGGGCTCCGTCGACGCGGTTGACGTAGGTGTGCAGCCGGTCGGTGGTGCCCAGGCCGACGTAGTCGGTGACGACGACGGCGACGCCGCGCAGCAGCAGCCGGTAGACCGACAGGTTCTCGTATCCCACCGAGACCGTTCCGTCGCCCAGCCGCAGCGGGTTCTCCAGGGCCATGGAGGCGGCGCACTGGTCGCCCTGCCCCATGGTGCCGGGGGCGACGGCGACCAGGGGCCGCGGTCCGTCGCCGCGCCACTTCGCGGCGGGTTCGATGTAGGCGCCGGTGACGGCGACCGCCTGGCCGTTCGCGTCGGTGGACTTGTACATCAGGCGGGTCGCCCGCCCGGGGAGGGGACCGTCGAGGCCGGGCAGGCTCAGGGCGAGCGGCAGGTGCTCGCTGCGGATCAGTGTGCCGTCGGCGGACGGGAGTTCGGCCGGCGGCGTGTAGAAGGCGGGTATCTCCACGCCGCGGGACACTTCCGAGGCGGGGCCGTTGGCCGTGTCGCCGGCGGTGCCGGCCGCGGCGGCGGGCACCGCCTGGGCGCCGAGGGCGAGCGCGGCGGTGATCGCCGCGGCGAGCATGCGGGGACGTGCGGGCATGGCGAACCTCCTGGGGAAGGGCCGGAACCGGTCGTCCGCGGTCCGTTGGGGGAGGACCGGGCCGCACTGCTCCTGTGGGGTGACGGGACCGTACCCGGACAGGAGTTACCGGGGGTAGCACCATGCTTATTACGGTTCAGTAACTTGACGCTGCGTCTAACAAGCTGCGCCGGGCAAGGTGTCGGTCCGGCGGGATCCACGCCCCCGCCGGACCGGGCCGTCGCTACCGGCGGCCGCGTACCAGCAGGTACAGGAAGTACGGCGTTCCGATCACGGCCGTCATGAGTCCCGCGCCGAGCTGGGCCGGGGCGATCACCGTGCGGCCGATCAGGTCGGCCGCGCAGACCAGGGCGGCGCCCAGCAGGATGGAGACCGGCACGACCCGGACGTGCCGTCGGCCCACCAGGGCCCGTGCCGCGTGCGGGGCGACCAGCCCCACGAACCCGATGGTGCCCGCACAGGCCACCGCGCTGGAGCTGAGTACGACGCTCAGCACGAGGAACCCGAGCCGCCCCGGCGCCAGCCGCAGGCCCAGCAGCCGCGGCGTGTCCTCGTCCAGCGAGATCAGGTCCAGCTCGGTGCGCCGCGCGACCGCCACGCCGATGCCGACGGCCAGCGCTAGGGCGACCGGCACGACGTCCGGCATGGTCCGCCCGTAGGTCGAACCCGACAGCCAGGTCAGCGCCTTGTTCGCGTTGAACGGGTCGGTGAGCACGATCAGCAGGCTGATCATGGCCGCCGTCCCCGAGGCCACGCCGATGCCGACGAGGACCAGCCGGTTCTGCCGGTAGCCGCCCCGGGCGGCCAGCCCGAAGACGAGGACCGCGGTGACGGCGGACCCGGCGAACGCGGCGCCGGCGACGCCCCACGTCCCGGCGGCCGGCACGGTGGTCACCAGGATCACCGCGCCCAGCGCGCCACCGCCGGTGACGCCGAGGACGTTCGGTTCCGCGAGCGGGTTGCGCGTCACGGCCTGCACGAGCGTGCCGGCCAGGGCGAGCGCCGCACCCGCGCCGAGCGCGGCGAGCACCCGGGGCACCCGGGTGTCCAGCACGAAGGACACGGTCCGGCCGGCCCTGCCCTGCGCCCAGTTGACGACGTCGCCGAGGAGCAGCTTGCTGTCGCCGATCAGCACCGAGGCGACGACCAGGCCCACCAGAGCGGCCACCAGGACGGCGACCGTGGCCAGGAACACCGCCCGGCTCGGGATGCGCAGCCGGTCCGGGGCGCCGGCCCCGGCGGTGTCCCGCAGCCGCATCGCCATGACGACGAGGAACACGGCCCCGACGAGGCTGGTGACCACGCCCGTGGGCACGCCCACCGCGCGGTTCGCCGGCACCAGGGTGCGCAGCAGCACGTCCGAACCGAGCACCAGGGCCGCGCCGGTGAGCCCGGCCGCCGGCATCGACGTACGGGAGCGGGCGAAGCCGCGGAAGCGGCGGGCCAGCGGGCGGACCAGGGCGGGTGCGCACAGGCCGACGAAGCCGATCGGACCGGCGAGCGTGACGGCCGCCGCGGACAGCATCGCCGCCAGCACGACGACCGTGACCCGGGTCGCCCGGACCGGCACGCCGACCCCGCGCGCGGCGTCGTCGCCGAGCGCCAGCGCGTCCACCCGACGGGCGGTCAGCATCAGGCCCACCAGCCCGGCCAGCGCGATCGGCAGCATTTGGACTACGCCGTCGAAGCCGTTCTGGGAGATGCTGCCCTGGTTCCACGCGTAGAGGCCCTCGGTCTGCTCGGGGAAGAGCAGGAGCAGTCCCTCCGTCATGGAATGCAGGCCCAGCATGAGCGCGGTACCGGCCAGCACCAGACGGACGGTGCCGGTGCCGAGGCCGGACAGTCCGAGTACGACGGCCGCCGCCGCCAGGCCGCCCACGAAGGCGACGCCGGAGGAGGCGATCATCGGCAGCGAGAGGCCGGTGGCGCCGGCCACCCCGAGGGCCAGGTACGCGCCCGCGTTGACGGCCAGGGTGTCGGGGGAGGCCAGCACGTTGCGGCTGACCGACTGGAGCACGGCGCCGGCCATCCCGAGGACGACGCCGACCAGCAGGCCGGCGGCCATCCGGGGCAGCCGCGAGGCGACGACGACCGACGCGTCGTCCGGGTCGGCCCGGCCGGTGAGGGCCTTGAAGACCTCGGACGGTCCGACGGCGGCGGTGCCCTGCGTGATGTCGACGACGGCGAGGACGACGACCAGCAGGACGATCCCGGCCGTCACCGCGGCCGCGCCCGACCGGGACGTGGGGACCGTCGACGGACGGGTCGCGGGTTCGGTTGCGGTGACGGCCATGGCCTCGCTACTTCGTCAGCGCGCCGACGACGGCGTCGATGTACGCCTCCATCGACCCGGGACCACCGAACATCCAGATGCCGTCGTCCAGCCGGTGCACGTCGCCGGACTTCACGAACGGCAGGGACTTCCACACCGAGTTCTTGGCCAGCTCACCGGTGAACGGGGTGGCGGACGGGTCGTCCTCGTTGCCGATGTAGGCGAACTGCGTGTCCTCGGGCAGCTTGGTGAGACCCTCGACGTCGGTGGTGCCGAGACCGTAGGCGGGGTCGCCCTTCACCGTCCAGGCGTTCTTCAGACCGATCGCCTCGTTGACCTCACCGATGAGGGAGGTCGCGGTGTAGGGGCGGATCGAGACCTGGTTGGAGGCGACGTAGCCGTCCGCGAAGGCGTAGTTCCGGCCGGCGATCCCGGCGTCGGCCAGGGCCTTCTTGCCCTCGGCGACCTTGGCCTCGAAGCCGGTGCGCAGCGTCTTCGCCTCGTCCGTCTTTCCGGTGGCCTTGGCGATGAGGTCGATGTTCTCCAGCATCTGGTCGATCTGACCGGTGCCGTCGGCGGAGGTGACCTCGATGACCGGGGCGACCTCGCGCAGCTGCTTCACCGCGGCCGGGGTGAGGTCCGTGGTGGCCACGATGAGGTCGGGGGCGAGGGAGGCGACGGTGTCCATGCTCGGCTCGCCGCGGGTGCCGATGTCCTTGGGCTCGTTCTTCAGCGGCACGGCGCTGTCCCAGGTCTTGTAGCCCTTGACGTCCGCGACGCCGACCGGGTCCACGCCCAGGGAGACCAGGCTCTCGACGACGTTCCACTCGGTGGCGACGACCTTGGTGGCCGGGCCGTCGAGCTTCACCTCGGTGCCCTTGCCGTCCTTGAGCGTGATGGCCTCGGAGGCCTTCTTCTCGGACTTGTCGGCGGCCGGTTCGGTGGTGCCGCAGGCGGCGAGGGTGAGCGCCGCGGCGGTGGTGGCGGCCGCGGTGAGCAGGAGGCGTCTCATGAGGTGGTGCCGAGCCTTTCGGTTCGTATGTGGTGGCGGCCGATCGGGCGGGTGCGCAGCCGGCCGGTGAGGGGGTCGGTGTCGACGTCGATCCGGATGCCGTAGACGGCACTCAGCCGTTCCGGCGTCAGTACGTCCTCGGGCGGGCCGTCGGCGACGATCCGGCCCGCTTCGAGGAGCGTGATCCGGTCGGCGACGGCCGCCGCCTGGTCGAGGTCGTGCAGCACGACGCCGACGGCGATCCCGTGGACGTCGGCCAGGTCGCGGATGAGGTCGAGGAGTTCGACCTGGTAGCGGAGGTCGAGGTAGGTGGTGGGTTCGTCCAGCAGCAGCACGCCGGTCTCCTGGGCCAGGCAGCTCGCGAGCCACACCCGCTGCAACTGGCCGCCGGAGAGGTGGTCGGCGCCGCGGTCGGCGAAGCCGTCGACGCCGGTGAGCGCGAGCGCCCGGTCGACCGCGGCCGGACCGTCCGGGTCGGGCCGCCCCCAGCGGCCCCGGTACGGATAGCGGCCGAACTCGACGACGTCCCGCACGGTCAGCCCGCCCGGTGTCGGACGGCCCTGCGTCAGCAGGGCGACGTACCGCGAGAACTCACGGGGCGTCAGCGCCAGGCCGTCGGTGTCGTCGTCGATGCCGATCGCCCCGCTCCGGGCCCGCTGCAGGCGGGCGACGGTGCGCAGCAGCGTCGACTTCCCGCTGCCGTTCGGGCCCACCAGAACGGTCACTTCGCCGGGCCGGAGGGTGACCTCCGCGCCGTGCACGACATCGACGCCGTCGTACGCGACGGTCACACCCGTCGCCGACAGCCGATGACCGCGCAGGCGTCGGGTGCCGGCCGTGTCTTCACCAGATCTCACGTGGCGAAGGTTAGCCTAACCTAAAAACTGCTGGTAGAGGCGGGGCTCACACCGGTCGTCCCGGCTCCGGCCCCGCCCCGCGCACTGGCTCGGAAGGCGCGCTCAACTCCCTTTGGGGGAGGGGGATTTCCACAGCCCCGCCCGATTCAGTGACGCCGGGCAGTGCAGATAGATCTCGTCGATCTCCAGGACCAGGGCGAGGTCCGGACGCCTGCCGTCGCGGGCCATCGCGTCGAAGAAGGGCGCGTCGGTGAGGATGCGGGCCCGGCCGTTGATCCGCAGTACCTGCTTGCCGCCGGGGATCAGATAGAGCAGGCCGGCGTGCGGATTGCCGAGGATGTTGTGGAAGCTGTCCCCCCGCCGGTTGCCCGGCCGGTCCGGCAGGGCGATGGTTCCGGGGTCCAGGACCCGGGTGAAGCCCGGCGCGTCACCGCGCGGCGACACGTCGCAGTTGCCCCGCGGGTCGGAGGTGGCCAGCAGGCAGAACGGGGAGCGGGCCAGGATGTCCACGTCGTCGTCCGTGAGCCGCTCGTGCACCTTGTCGATGACGACGGGCCAGGGCTCGCCCAGCAGCTCGCGCAGCTCGGCGGGGGAGTCCAGTTCGACCCAGCCGTCCTCCTTGGCGGTGTCCGGCCGGTCTCCGGTCGCGTCGATCGTGTGTGGCAAGGCCGGCTCCCCGGGTGTGTGCTGGCCGGAGGCAGGTGCTTCCGGCTGGGTGGTTGCACATAGAACATTATCTGATGTTAGGTTCGCCTTACCTAACGGCCGGTAGTGACCACTCCGGTGAGTTCGGGCTCCCCCCTGCCCTCCCGAGGAACCCGCAGATGCCCCCAGCCCCACCTGCCCGAACGCGCCGCGCACCCCGGCGCGCGGCCCTCACCGTGGGACTCTGCGGGCTGGCCGTGCTGCTGCTCGCGGCCACCGCCCTCAGCCTCGCGGTCGGTTCGGGCGACGTCTCCGCGCACGACCTCGTGCACGGCCTCCTCGACCCGGACCGCTCCGTGCGCGGCCAACTCGTCGTCCGGGAGGTGCGGATACCCCGCACCCTGGCCGGACTGCTGGCCGGTGTCGCCCTGGGCCTGGCCGGCACCGTGATGCAGGGCGTCACCCGCAACCCGCTCGCCGACCCCGGCCTGCTCGGCATCAACGCGGGCGCGGCGGTCGCCGTCGTCTTCGCCATGAGCGTGCTGTCCCTCACCGAGCCCGGGCAGTACATCTGGTTCGGGTTCCTGGGCGCCTGCCTGGCGGCGGTCCTCGTCTACGGCGTCGCGAGCTTCGGACGCGAGGGCGCCACGCCCGTCAAGCTCGCCCTCGCCGGAGCCGCCGCCACCGCGCTGCTGGTCTCCGTCACCGACACCATCCTGCTCACCGACAGCCGGACCTACGACCAGTTCCGGTTCTGGCAGGTGGGCGCCCTCGACGGCCGCGAGACCGATGTCCTCCTCCAGGCGCTGCCCTTCGTCGTCGCCGGCGCCGTCCTCGCCCTCGGCCTCGGTCCCCGGCTCAACGGGCTGGCCCTCGGAGACGACGTCGCCCGCGCTCTCGGCCAGCGCGTCGCCGTCGCCCGGCTCGCCGGGGCCGCGAGCACCGTGCTGCTGTGCGGGGCGGCCACCGCCGTGGCCGGCCCCATCGCCTTCGTCGGCCTCGCCGTTCCGCACGCGGTCCGCGTGATCACTGGGCCCGACCACCGCTGGATCCTGCCCTACAGCGCCCTGCTCGCGCCCGTCCTGCTCCTGGTCGCCGACGTCATCGGACGGGTCGTGGCCCCGCCCGGCGAGGTCCAGGTCGGCGTCGTCACCGCCGCCGTCGGCTGTGTGCCGTTCATCCTCCTGGTCCGCCGGCGTGGGAAGGCCGCACTGTGAAGACGCCCACCGCCGAGGCCGCCACCCGCGTCGAGCGGCTCCGGCACGCCCGCCGCACCCGCTTCGCCCTGGTCTGCGCAGCCCTGCTCCTGGCGGCGCTCGCCGCACTGCTGCTGTCCCTCACCGTCGGCGACATCGATGCACCGCTCGCCGACGTGTGGGCCGTCCTCACCGGGGGCGGCGACCCGGGCAGCCGCTTCGTCGTGCACGAACTGCGGCTGCCCCGCGCACTGCTGGCCCTGACCGTCGGCCTCTGCTTCGGGCTCTCCGGCGCCGTCTTCCAGGCGCTGCTGCGCAACCCCCTCGCCAGCCCCGACATCATCGGCGTCAGCGCCGGCGCGAGCGCCGCCGCCGTGCTCACGTCCCTGGCGTTCGGCCTCGGCGGCCTCGCTCTGTCCGGCGGCGCCCTGGCCGGTGCACTCCTCGCCGGCACCGTCATCTATCTGCTGGCCTGGCGCGGCGGCGTCAGCGGCGGACGGTTCGTGCTCGTCGGCATCGGCGTCGCCGCCGGACTGGTCAGCCTGCGCTCCTACCTGATGACGCGGGCGGAGGTCACCGAGGCCCAGAACGCGTTCGTCTGGCTGGCCGGCAGCCTCAACGGCCGCTCCTGGGACCACCTGTGGCCGCTGCTGGGCTGCGCCGCGCTGCTCGTCCCCCTCACCCTGGCCGCGTCCCGGAGCCTGACCGCGCTGCAGCTCGGCGACGAGGCGGCCGGCGGGCTGGGCGCCCGGGTGGAGCGGGGCCGCCTCGCCCTGCTGGCCTGCGCCACCGCACTGGTGGGCGTGGCGACGGCGGCCGCGGGCCCCATCGGCTTCGTCGCCTTCGTCAGCCCGCCGATCGCCCGGCGTCTGCTGCCCGGCCAGGGCGCCGCCCTGGTCCCGTCCGCCCTGACCGGCGCGGCGCTGGTCTGCGCGGCCGACTTCACCGCCCAGCACCTGCTGCCGGACACCCAGTTGCCGGTGGGCGTGGTGACCAGTGTGGTCGGTGCCCCCTACCTGCTGTGGCTGCTCGCCCGCGCGGGCCGGGCCGGACGGGGCGGCTGATGACCATGCCCGCACAGGAGACGACGGCGACAGCGGCCACCGCGGCGACAGAGAGCCACGGCGGCGACACCAGCGACAGTGCAGTGACAGCGAGGAGAGCACGGTGACGGCCCAGCACGCCCTTCAGACCCGCGGCCTCGGGCTCGGCTACGGAGAGCGCGAGATCATCTCGGGTCTCGACGTCGACCTGCCGCCCGGCCGCCTCACCGTCGTCGTCGGCCCCAACGCCTGCGGCAAGTCCACGCTGCTGCGCGCCATGGCACGGCTGCTGACCCCGACCGCCGGCACCGTGCTCCTGGACGGCCGGGACATCCACGCCACCTCGACCAAGCAGGTCGCCGCCGCCCTCGGCATGCTGCCGCAGACTCCGGTCGCTCCCGATGCCATCACCGTCGCGGACCTCGTCGGCCGGGGCCGCTACCCGCACCAGGGCTGGTTCCGCCGCTGGACCGCCGCCGACAGCGCGGGGGTCGCCGCGGCGATGCTCGCCACCGACGTGCTCGACCTGGCGGACCGCTCCGTGGACGAACTCTCCGGCGGACAGCGCCAGCGCGTCTGGATCGCCATGGCGCTCGCCCAGGAGACCGACATCCTCCTGCTCGACGAGCCCACCACCTACCTCGACATCAGCCATCAGCTGGACGTCCTCGACCTGCTCACCGACCTCAACCGGGACCGCGGCGTCACCCTCGCCGTCGTCCTGCACGACCTGAACCTGGCCTGCCGCTACGCCGATCACCTGATCGCCATGAAGGACGGCCGCGTCGTGGCCGAGGGCGCGCCCTCGGACATCGTCACCGAGTCCCTGGTCCGGGACGTGTTCGGACTGCGCTCGACGGTGATCCCGGACCCCGCGTCCGGCACCCCGATGATCGTCCCCCTCGGCCGGCACCACGTCACCTCCCCGAACCCCTGAAGCCCGTGCACGCCCTGCACCGCTTGAAGCCCGTACCGAAGGAAAGAGCCCCCATGTCCGCGCACCGCCCTCCCGCCCGCACCGGCCGCCGCACCCGGCGCCTGTGGGCCGCCGCCCTCGCCGCGCTCCTGCTCGGCGCCCTCACCGCCTGCGGCTCCGGTTCCTCCGCCGAGGACTCCGGCGGCTCCGGCTCCGCCGCCGGGGCGTCCGGCGCCTTCCCGGCGAAGGTGAAGACCAAGTTCGGCGAGGTCACCGTCGAGTCGAAGCCGCAGCGCGTGGTCGCCCTCGGCTGGGGCGACGCCGAGACCGCCCTCGCCCTCGGCGTCCAGCCGGTCGGACAGAGCGACTGGCTGGCCTTCGGCGGCGACGGCGTCGGCCCCTGGGCGAAGGGGCTCTACGACGAGAGCCCGCAGAAGATCGGCACCCTGGAGCCCGAGTACGAGAAGATCGCCGCGCTGAAGCCGGACCTGATCCTCGACGTCAAGTCCAGCGGCGACCAGACCCGTTACGACACCCTCAGCAAGATCGCCCCGACCGTCGGGGTGCCCGAGGGCGGCGACCAGTACAAGATCGCCTGGCAGCGGCAGACCACCATGATCTCCACCGCCCTCGGCGTCGCCGACAAGGGCGAGAAGCTGATCGCCGACACGCAGCGGAAGTTCACCGCCGCCGCCGAGGCGCACCCCGAGTTCAAGGACCGGACCGTCACCGTCGGTTCCCGCACCTCCGCCGGCTGGGGCGCGTACGTGAAGGGCACGGACCGGGTCAACTTCGTCCAGCAGCTCGGCTTCCGCAACAATCCGAAGGTCGACGCCGAGGCCGGTGCCGGGTTCTCCGTCAAGGTCTCCGAGGAGAACCTCCAGATGCTGGACGCCGACCTGGTCGTCATGTCGCCCATCGGCGTCGACGCGAAGAAGATCTCCACCGACCCCCTCTTCAGGACGCTCCCCGCGGTCGAGCAGGGCCACTCCGTCGTCTTCGACGACCAGAACATCAGCCAGGCCTTCGCCACCAACTCCGTGCTGTCCGTCGGTTACGCCATCGAGAAGGTGGTGCCCCTGTTCGCCGACGCGGTGAAGTGACGCGCGCGGGCGGTCAGAAGGTGAGGTGACACGCGCGGGCGGTCAGAAGGCGTACCGCACGCGCAGCCACGGCGCGTGGGCGGCGACCAGCGCGCGCAGCCGGGCCACCGCGTCGGCCTTGACCCCGGCGCGGTAGCGCACGTTGAGCGCGCCGTTCTCGGAGCGCTTGGCCTCCTGCAACTCCGGCCGCCACAGCACCTCCTCGGCGCGCGGATGCCAGCCCAGGTTGACCCCGTGCAGCTCGCGGTTGTGCGTCAGCATGATCACCTCGGCGGCGGCCTGCCGCCTGACCCGCTCCGGCAGGACGTCGCCGAGGTGGCGCAGCAGCTCCGCCCAGGCCTCCTCCCAGCCCGGCCGCACCACCACGGGGGAGAGGTTGAAGTGCACCTCGTACCCGGCGTCGAGGAAGTCGGCCGCCGCGGCGATCCGCTCGGCCACCGGCGAGGTGCGCACGTCCAGCAGCCGTGAGTCGTCCGGCGGCATCAGGGAGAACCGGATCCGGGTGCGGCCGCGCGGGTCGAGGGTGAGCAGGTCGGGGTTGACGAACTTGGTGGCGAAGGACGCCTTGGCCGTCGGCCACTGCCGGAACGCGTGCACCAGGTCCGCGGTGTTGTCGCAGATCAGGGCGTCCACCGAGCAGTCGCCGTTCTCGCCCACGTCGTACACCCACGCCTCGGCGTCGCACTGGTTCGGCTCGGGCTTCGGCCCCTGCCGGGCGATGTGCCGGCCGAGGTGGCCGATGATCCCGTCGATGTTGGTGAAGACGGTGACGGGGTTGGCGTACCCCTTGCGCCGGGGCACGTAGCAGTAGGCGCAGGCCATGGCGCAGCCGTTGGAGGCGCCGGGCGCGATCCAGTCCGCGGAGCGGCCGTTGGGGCGGGTGGTCAGGGTCTTGCGCTCACCCAGGACGAGGGTCTCGCCCTTGATCCGCACCCAGCGGTCGACGTTGCCCTCGTTGCCGTGCAGGCCCGGGATGCGCCAGTGCGAGTCCACCTCCACCACGCGCGCCTCGGGGAACCGGGCGAGCACCTGCCGGCCGCGCGGGGAGGCGGCCGCCGCCGGCTCGGCGTGGATCTCCCGGACCGGCAGCAGACGGCGGGCGGCGGCGGAGTCACGGAAGCGCGGCCCGGAGGGCTCGGCGGCCGGCCCGCCCGGCGTCAGGGCGTCGAGGCCGAACAGGGTGCCGGAGCCGTCGTCCGGTGCGGCGGACGGATCGTGCATGCGTGCTCCGGGGCGAGAGTGAGGGACGGGCCGGCCCCACTGTACGAAGCACGGGGACCCTTCGCCGTGTCACGCCCCCCGTCCGGGGCATACGCGTGACACGGCACCGGTCCGGTGCCACCGATCCGAAGGGATTACACCGTGCTCGCCATCATCGCGGCGGTTCTGTTCCTCATCGCCTGGCTGATCAACGCGGCGGAGGTGTCGACCAACGACGTCTTCACCTCCACCAACGTCATGCTCGTCGGTCTCGCCCTGCTCGCCCTGCACGTCGCCGGCATCGGCAGCGGCTGGGCGGCACGCGGGCGTCGCCGCTGAGCCGTGCGCGCCTCCCCGTCAGGGGATGCGCGCCACGGCCGCGTAGATGCCGCTGTCCTCCGGCGCCGGCGGCTCCTGGCCCTCGCCGTACCACTCGGTGGCCGTGACCAGGCCGGGCCCGACCAGTTCCAGCCCGTCGAAGAAGCGGGTCACCTCCGCACGGGTGCGGAAGCCGAGGCGGATGCCGCCCTTGGCGTACTGGGCGATCACCTGCTCCGACAGCTCGGGGAAGAGGTCGATCGAGGCGTGCGAGAGGACCAGGTGGCTGCCGGAGGGCAGGGTCTCCACCAGCCCGCGGACTATCCCGTGGGCATCCTGGTCGTCCGTGATGAAGTGCATCAGGGCGATCAGCGACAGGGCGATCGGCCGGTCGAAGTCGAGGACCTCGCGGGCGTGCCGCACGATCTGCTCCGGCTCGCGGACATCGGCCTGGATGTAGTCCGTGGCCCCTTCCGGGCTGCTGACCAGCAGGGCCTCCGCGTGCCGCAGCACGATCGGGTCGTTGTCGGCGTAGACGACCCTGGCCGCCGGGACCGTCCGCTGCACGATCTGGTGCAGGTTGGGCTCGGTCGGGATGCCCGTGCCGATGTCCAGGAACTGGTCGACGCCCTGCGCGGCGAGGTGGGCCGCCGCGCGGTTCATGAACGCGCGGTTCTGCCGCGCCGCGTCCCGCGCCTCGGGCGGCAGGGTCTCGCCCACCGCCTCGTCGACGGGGTAGTTGTCCTTGCCGCCCAGCAGCCAGTCGTAGACCCGCGCGGGGTGTGCCCGGCCGGTGTCGATCTGGGGAGGCTGGGAATGGTCCGTCGTCATGGCAGGCTCCGTGGTTCGGGAGGTGACGCTCCGCCGTAAATTTCGATCATCGTACTGCCCCTCGCCCCGCGCTCCGCGCCATGTCCGGGGCGCGCGGCGGAAGTTGTCGATCAGACCGGGCCCAGGGTGCGGGGCGGAGAGTAGGTCCACTCCCGGTCCGCGTCGGTGATCGCGCGCAGCACGCGGGCCGGGGTCCCGGCGACGACGGTCATCG
Organism: Streptomyces sp. NPDC048171; assembly: GCF_043202655.1. Classification (NCBI taxonomy): domain Bacteria; kingdom Bacillati; phylum Actinomycetota; class Actinomycetes; order Kitasatosporales; family Streptomycetaceae; genus Streptomyces; species Streptomyces sp. NPDC048171. The sequence continues at coordinate 165,407 of NZ_JBIDAU010000007.1, read as the reverse complement.
CCGGGACGTGCGCCGTCACGACGCTGCCCGCGCCGACCACCGAGCCGCGGCCGACGGTGACCCCCGGCATGACCAGCGCGCCGGCCCCGATCCACACGTCGTCCTCGACGGTCACCGGCGCCGAGAACTGCGTGCCGTCCCGCCGCAGCCCGGGGTGGACGGGGTGCCCGGTGGTGCTGATGGTGACGTGCGGCGCGAACATCACCCGGTCCCCGACGAAGACCTCCACGTCGTCGACGAGGGTGAGGCCGAAGTTGGCGTACACGTCGTCACCCAGGTGCACGCGGTTGCCGTAGGCCACGTGCAGCGGAGGCTCGATCCACACGCCGGTGCCCACGGCCGCGAACATCTCCTTCAGGATCGCCCGGCGCCCCTCCTCGTCCCGCGCCCCGGTCCGGTTGTAGGCGTCCGCCAGTTCCTTGCCACGCAGCCGCTCCTCCGCCAGCCCCTCCAGCCCCGGGGCGCCGTCGGAGTACAGCTCCCGGGCCGCCATCCTGCGGCGCACCTCGCGCTCGCGGGGGTCGATGGTCATGCCGTCTCCTTCGGTCTCTCGGGGGAGGAGGGGGAGGGGAAGGGGAGGGGCTCAGCCGGCGGACGCGTCCGTCAGCGTCCAGCGCTGGTTGGGACCGGAGTTGGGCGGCCACGTGGTGACGGCGGCACCCTCGTGCGTCGGTGTGGTCGCTGCGGCTCAGTCGGTGGACGTGCGCACCACGGCGACGTCCCTGGGTGCGAGGACGAGAGTGCCGTCGGTGTCCAAGTCGCCGACCAGGGCCTCTCCGGCGAGTCCGGGAACGGTCACCGCCGCGTCGGTCCGGTTGACCAGGAACAGGAACCGGCCGCCGGGTCCGCGCCGCACGGTGGCCTCGACCGCCCCGCGCACCTCGGCGGGCAGGTCGCTCGCGACACCGGCCGGCTCCAGCAGCCGCGGCAGCAGTGAGGCGAGCCCGGCCGCACCGAGCCGGGTGGACACGTAGGCGGCCGAACCGCTCCCGGTGGGGCGCCGGGTGACGGCCGGGCGGCCCGCGTGCGTGCCGGTGCGGTAGCGGACCAGGACCTCGGTCTCCGGCGCGGTCACGGTGATCTGGTCGGTCCACAGGTCGCCGTTGCTCGCGTCGTCCAGCTCCACGCGCTCCCCGGCGGGCAGCGGGCCGAACTCCTCGACGCGGATGCCGAGCAGGTCCCGCAGGGCGCCCGGGTAGCCGCCGAGCCAGACGTGGTCGTTCTCGTCGACGACTCCGGAGAAGTAGGTGGTGACCAGGTGCCCGCCCTGCTCGGCGTACCGGGTGAGGTCCTTGGCCGTCCTGGCCGGGACCATGTGCAGCACCGGTGCGATCAGCACCCGGTGCCGGCTCAGGTCGGCGCCGGTGGTGACGACGTCGGCGCGGACGCCGAGGGAGAGCAGCGCCGAGTACCAGTCGAGCGCCTCCCGGTGGTAGTCGAGCAGGGAGGTCGGGTGCGAGTCCTGCTCGCTCGCCCACCAGGACTCCCAGTCGAAGAGGATGCCCACCTCCGCGGGCTCCCGCTCGCTCCCGGCGACCGGCGCGAGCGCCCCCAGCGTGCCGCCGAGCGCCGTGACCGCCCGGAACACGTCACTGTCCGGGCCGGCGTGCGGGACCATCGCCGAGTGGTACTTCTCGGCACCCGCCGCCGATTGGCGCCACTGGAAGAAGCAGACCGCGTCGGCGCCGTGCGCCACGTGCGTCAGTGAGTCCCGGGCCAGCTCGCCCGGCCGCTTGGCCAGGTTGACGGGCTGCCAGTTCACCGCGCTGGTGGAGTGCTCCATCAGGAACCACGGCCGGCCGCCCGCGATACCGCTGGTGAGGTTCGCCGAGAACGACAGCTCGTCCCGCTCGCGGCCGCTCGGCACCACGTAGTGGTCGTTGGCGACGAAGTCGACCTCGGCGGCCCAGTCCGCGTAGTTCATGCCCTTGGTGCCGGGCATCACCATGAAGTTGGTGGTCACGGGGACGCCGGGGGTGAGTTCCCGCAGGAGGTCGCGCTCCGCCCGCAGGTGCTCCTTGAGCGCGTCCGAGGAGAACCGCTTGAAGTCCAGCTGCTGGGTCGGATTGGGGTGGGAGGCGGCCAGCCGCGGCGGCAGGATCTGCTCCCAGTCGCTGTAGCGCTGCGACCAGAACGCCGTGCCCCAGGCGTGGTTGAGCGCGTCGAGCGTGCCGTACCGGGCGCGCAGCCAGTCCCGGAAGGCACGGGTCGCGTCGTCCGAGTAGTCGTACACGTTGTGGCAGCCCAGCTCGTTGTTGACGTGCCAGGCGACCAGCGCCGGGTGTCCGGCGTACCGGGTCGCCATCTCCCGGACCAGGCGCAGGGCGTGCTCGCGGAAGACGGGCGAGGTCGGCCGCCAGTGCTGGCGCGCGCCCGGCGACAGCGTCTCGCCGCGGTCCGTCACCGGAAGGATCTCCGGGTGCGCCGTGGTCAGCCAGGGCGGCGGGGAGGCGGTGGCGGTGGCCAGGTCGACGCCGACGCCGTGCTCGTGCAGCAGGTCCATCACGTCGTCGAGCCAGCCGAAGTCCCAGGTGCCGGGGCCGGGCTGAAGGCGGGCCCAGGAGAAGATGCCGAGCGACACGATGGTGACGCCGGCCTCGCGCATCAGCCGTACGTCCTCCTCCCACACCTCCCTCGGCCACTGCTCGGGGTTGTAGTCGGCGCCGAAGGCGAGCCGGGGGGTCGGGGCACCGTCCGGCCCGCGGTGGAGGCGGGACGCGAAGGTGGAGATCATGGCGGTCCTTCCGGTGTGGTGCGTGTGGTGCCGGGCGCTACTTCTCGACGGTGAAGCCCTGCTCCTCGCCGTACTTGACGGAGGCCTCCTGCCAGGACTTCAGCCCCTCGGCGAGCGGGGTGCCGGAGACGTAGGCCTTGCCCGCGGTGTCGTTGAAGACCGAGTTCGCGTACACCTGGTAGGGCAGGTACGACCAGTCGTCGGCGACGTTCGCGGCCGACTCGGCGAAGACCTTGTTGGCCTTCTGGCCGCCGAAGTAGGGGAACGCGGTGTCCTGGAACGCCGTGGACTGCAACTCCGCGGTGGTCGCCGGGAAGGCGCCGCCCTCCAGGCGGGTCCCCACGCCGTCGCCCGCGTTCGCGTACTCGACGAAGGCGTACGCCAGCGCCTCGTTCTTGCCGAGTTCCGGCAGCGCCAGGGCACTGCCGCCGTTCTCCGCGCTCGCCTTCCCGCCCGCGGTCCACTGCGGCAGCGGGGCGGCACGCCAGTCGCCGGCCGCCTCCTTCACGCCGGAGGCGAGGTTCGCGGGCATCCAGGCGCCGGTGGCGAGGGTCGCGATGGTGCCGTCGCCGAGACCCTTGTACCACTCGTCGGTCCAGGGGTTGACGGAGGTGAGGAGCTTCTCGTCGATCAGCTTCTGCCAGGTGTCGGTGTACGTCTTGGCGCCCCGGTCGGAGAAGTCGATCCTCACCTTGGTGCCGTTCACCGTGTAGGGGCGCGAACCGGCCTGCCAGAGCATGCTGGTGGTGAGCCCGGCGTCGCCGGTGTCGGCGGTGATGTACGCCTTCGGGTCGGCCTTGTGCAGTTCGCGCGCGGCGTCCAGGTACTCGTCCCAGGTGGCGGGCACCTCGATGTCGTACTTGTCGAAGACCTTCTTGTTGTAGAAGAGCGCCATCGGGCCGGAGTCCATGGGCAGCGCCCAGACGCCGTCCGAGCCGGCCTTCACCCCGTTCCACGGTCCGGGGGAGAACTGTGCGGAGAGCTTGTCGGCGCCGAACGCCGTGAGGTCGGTGAGCTGCTTGGTGAGGGCGTACTGGCCCATCGCGTAGTACTCGATCTGGGCGACGTCCGGGACGCCCTTCTTCGCCGACACGGCGTTCTGCAGGGCGGTGTACTGGTCGTTGTTGGTGCCGGCGTTGACGAGGTTGACCTTGACGCCCGGGTACTTCTTCTCGAAGTCCGTGGCCACCTTCTCGAGCGTGGGCTCCCACGCCCAGACCGTGATCGTGCCGCCCTTCTCCAGGGCGGCTCGGACGTCGTCCTGGGAGACCGGCTTCTGGCTCGATCCGCCGTCGTCGGAGTCGCCGCATGCGGTCGCCGTCAGGGCGAGGGCGCAGACGAGACCTATACCGCTCAGCAGGCGGCGCGAGTGCTTGGGCATGGGTGTGCTTCCACTTCTTCGTGGCCGTGACCGGCACCGTCGATGGTTGGAGGGGAGGAGGGACGTGCGGGGGTCATTCCTTGACGCTTCCGGCGGCCAGGCCGGACTGCCAGTAGCGCTGGAGCAGCAGGAACGCCGCGATCAGCGGGAGGATCGTGATGAGCGACCCGGTGACGACCAGGTTGAAGACGGCCTCGCCGCCGGCGGTCGCGGCCTGGGCGTTCCAGCTGTTCAGGCCCAGCGTCAGCGGATACCAGTCGGGGTCCTTGAGCATGACCAGCGGCAGGAAGTAGTTGTTCCAGGTCGCCACCATGGTGAAGAGCAGGACGGTGACGATGCCCGGAGCCAGCAGCGGCAGCGCGACCCGGAAGAAGGTGCGCACCTCGCCGGCGCCGTCGATCCGGGCGGCCTCCATCAGTTCGGTGGGGATCGCCTCGCTCGCGAAGACCCACATCAGATAGAGGCCGAACGGTGAGATCAGGGACGGGATGATCACCGCCCAGGGGGTGTTGGTGAGCCCCATCTCGCTGAACATCAGGAAGGTCGGCACCGCCAGGGCGGTCCCCGGTACGGCCACCGCGCCGATGACGACGGCGAAGACCGCGCGCCGGCCGGGGAAGCGGAACTTGGCGAGCGCGTATCCGCCGAGCACGGCGAGGAGGGTGGCGCCGCCCGCGCCCAGCCCCACGTACAGCAGAGTGTTGAGCAGCCAGCGGGTGAAGACACCGTCGTCGTAGGTGAACGTCTCGCCGATGTTGTCCCAGAGCGCGAAGTCGCCGTCGAACCAGAGGCCGAACGAACGCGACAGCCCCTCCTGGGTCTTGGTGGCGCTGACGGCCAGCCAGATCAGCGGTACCAGGCTGTACAGCAGCACGAGACCGGTGAGCACCGTCAGCAGGACGCTGCGCCGGGGCCGGTCCGGGGAGTGCCGGCGCCGGGACGTACGCAGCCGGGGCGCTGAGCCGGACGGGCCGGACGGCACGGGCGCGGAGCGGTCGACGGCGGTGGCGGCGGGACTGGTCATCGCCGGATCACACTCCCTTGCGCATGCCGCGCAGCTGGACGACGTAGGCGATGGCCATGGTGATCAGCCCCATCACGATGGCGACCGTCGCGGAGTAGTTGTGCTGCTGTCCGTTGAAGGAGAGCGCGTAGGTGTAGGAGTTCGGCGTGTAGTCGGTGGTGATGGCGTTGGGCGCCAGCGGCTGGAGGATGCTGGGCTCGTTGAAGAGCTGGAAGCTGCCGATGATGGAGAAGATCGTGGCGATCACCAGGGCGCCCCGGATCGCCGGGAGCTTGATGGCGGTGATCACACGGATCTGGCCCGCCCCGTCGATCTGTGCGGCCTCGTACAGCGAGTGCGGGACGACCCGCAGGGCCGCGTAGAAGATCAGCATGTTGTAGCCGACGAACTCCCAGGTCACGATGTTGCCTATGGAGGCGAGCACCAGGTCGGGGGAGAGCGGGTCGGGCAGCGAGACGCCCAGCGCGCCGTTGATGTCCCCGACCAGGCCGAAGCGGGTGCCGTACATGAAGCCCCACATCAGCGTGGCCACCACGGCGGGCACGGCGTACGGCAGGAAGATCGAGACGCGGAAGAAGTCCCGGCCGTAGAGGCGCCCGCTGTCCAGCGCCAGCGCCACCAGCAGCGCGATGCCCAGCATGATCGGCACCTGTACGGCGAGGAAGAGCGAGACCCGGCCGAGCGAGGCCCAGAAGCGGTCGTCCGTCAGGGCCTGACCGTAGTTGTCCAGACCGACGAAGGTGGTCCCGCCGATGAGCTGGTCGCGGAAGAGGCTGAGGTAGACCGAGTAGGCGATCGGTGCGAGGAACACCAGGGCGAACACGGCCACGAAGGGGCCGAGGAACCCCCACCCCGTCCAGGAGCGGCGGTCGCGCCGCGCCGGGGGCGGGGCGGGCCGCGGCTCGGCGATGGCCGGCGGTTGCAGCGTCGTCATGTCGGTCCTCGCTCGTCCACGTCCCGGAGCCCTGGCGTGTTTGCGTAAACATCGGGTGGCGCGGAAGGCGGTCCGGCCGGAGGATTGCTGTTATGTTTACGTAAACATTTGATGGCGGCATGTCTACACTGCCCCGAGGACGACGGTCAAGGGTCCTTCGGGGCCGGGGACCGGAAGAGTGCGGAGAGGTGGCGGAACGCAGTGGACACCGCTGAGGGGGCCGCGGACGCGAGAGAGGCCGCGAACACGGTTCCGCGGCGCCGGCGCGGCGGCCGGGTACCGACGGCGTCCATGGCGGACGTGGCCCGGCTGGCGGGGGTCTCCTCGCAGACCGTCTCCCGCGTCTCCAACGGCTATGCCGGAGTGACCGAGGAGACCCGGCGGCAGGTGCTGGCGGCCATGAAGGAGCTGGGGTACCGGCCCAACAGTGCGGCCCGGGCCCTCAAGCGGGGCGAGTTCCGCACCATCGGCGTCATCACCTTCACGCTGGCCACCACGGGCAACGTGCGCACCCTGGAGGCCATCGCCACCTCCGCGGCGAGCGAGGGCTACGCGGTGACGCTGCTGCCGGTCGCCGTGCCGACCCAGGACGAGGTGCGGGGCGCGTTCTCCCGGCTGGAGGAACTGGCCGTCGACGCCGTGATCGTCATCATGGAGGTGCACCTCCTGGACGCGGCGAGCCTCACCCTGCCGCCCCACGTCCAGGTCGTCGTGGTCGACTCCGACGCGGGCGACCACTACACGGTCGTCGACACCGACCAGGCCGGCGGCTCCCGCACCGCCGTGCGGCACCTGCTGGACCTCGGGCACGACACGGTGTGGCACCTGGGCGGCCCCGAGGGTTCCTTCGCCGCGCAGCGCCGCACCGACGCCTGGCGGCACACGCTCACCGAGGCCGGCCGTGCCGTGCCGCCGCTCGTGCGGGGCGACTGGTCGGCGGAGTCCGGGTACCGGGCCGGCCTGGAGCTGGCCGCCCGCCCGGAGTGCACGGCCGTCTTCGCGGCCAACGACCAGATGGCCCTCGGTCTGATGCGGGCCCTGCACGAAAACGGCCGCGGCGTGCCCCGGGACGTCAGCGTCATCGGCTTCGACGACATCGCCGAGGCGGGCTCCTTCCTGCCCCCGCTGACCACCGTCCACCAGGACTTCGCCGAGGTGGGGCGGCTCTGCGTGCGGGCCGTGCTCCGCAAGATGCGCGAGGCCGCCCCGGAGCGGGGCACGACGCTCGTACCGACCCGGCTGGTGACCCGCGCGAGCACGGCGCCACCGCCGGGGTAGCCGCGCCCGGTCGCCGGTGCGGGGTCAGTCCGGCTGCCGGTCGATGTTCCGGGTCCACCAGTGGTGCTCGCAGAACCAGTGCCCGACCATCGCACCCCCGAAGACGACGAACCCCACCCCGATCAGCCAGGACTCCACCACCAGCACGATGCCGACCGTGCCGTAGCTGATCGCGTTGTCCAGGATCAGCGGCGTGAAGAACAGGTACGAGAAACCACGCAGCCCGATCAGGCCCACCATGGTCGCGACCGCCCCCGGCAGCAGGTCGCGCCAGCGGATCTGGCTGCCGAGCAGGAAGTGCTGGCCCCACCAGAAGAACAGCATGCCGGTGGCCGTGGACAGCGCGATCCGGGCCGATCCGTGCAGCGCGGTCCGCGTCTGCACCTCCTGGTAGAGGTACGCGGTCAGCGCGATCACCCAGGTCGCCTGGCGCCAGACGCGGTGCCACGGGCCGGAGGGCAGCTCCCAGATGCGTTCGTAGCCGTTCTGGACGCTCGCCGCGAAGGACACGCCGAAGACGGCGAGCAGGATGCCGCCCCAGACGCTCGTGGTGCCCACGACCTTGGTGGGGGGACTGATGATGTCGGTCAGCACCTTGGCGGAGCGCCCCGACAGCCCCATCCCGTCCGCCAGCCAGGATGCGAAGCCGCCGCGGCCCAGCGGGTCCGCGGCGGCCACCACGATCAGCAGCGGTGCCAGCGTGACCAGGGCGAGCGTGGCGAAGCCCATCGCCCTGTGCATCAGTTCCAGGTCCCGGCCGCGCCGGACGAGGGACGACGCGGCCAGCCGGTCCCACACACGGTGGAACGGCCGCCACAACCGGTTCACGGGTGCTCCTCGGGCGTCCTTTCGATGGCTCGCCGACGGGGAACTGAGTGACCCCGGGGACGTCCGGGCAAACGTCGCGCCACCCGGACGGCCCCCTGGGCACGGGTCACCGCGGTGTCAGGGGTCCATGCCCTGCTGCTCACGCAGCCAGTCGTTGTGCCAGGCGATGGCGGCGCGTATCTGCGGCTCCTGGAGACCGGTCCGGGAGCCGAGCTGGTCCATGGAGAGAGCCGACGGGCCCTGCGTCAGGGCGCGGGTGAGCTTGGCGGCCCACAGCTCCTCCTCGACGAAGGGCCGGTGCGAGTAGCCCTCCTTGATCACGTCGAAGTGGTCGTCCGAGCACGCGGTGATGAGCCGAAGCCCGTCGAACCGTTCATGGGCGGCCTGCACCGCGGAGGAGTCCGGCACGTAGCCGGTCACGGACTCGTCCTGGGGGAAGACCCTGGCGCACAGGTCGCACAGCTCCATCGGGACCGGCCGCGGGGTCCGGTCCTTCCTGCCCTTGCGCTTCCACATGGCGACTCCCGGGGGTGCCACACAGCAGTGTCGACGCCGGTTGCCGGAACGGGGTCGACGTCCGGAATGTCGGAGTTGCCCGCGGGGCGGGAAGCAAACGCCCCGCGGGCCGTCGAGTGCGTCAGGCCAGCTTGACCGGCAGCTCGAACAGGTCGTTCTGCGTGACCACCGGCTTGTTGCGCAGCTCGGCGGCGGGCACCGCGAGGTCCAGATCCGGGAAGCGGGCGTAGAGGGCGGGAAGCGCCACGCCGGCCTCCAGCCGGGACAGGGCGGCGCCGGGGCACACGTGCGGGCCGTGCCCGAACGAGATGTGCCGGTTCTCCGAGGTGCGGGTGATATCGAACGCCCCGGCCGTCGGACCGTGCGCCCGCTCGTCCCGGCCCAGCGCGCCGTACGACACGATCAGCGCGTCCCCGGCGGGGATCACCCGGTCGCCGACCGGCACGTCCTCGGTCGCGAAGCGGATCAGGACGTGCGAGGTCGGGGTCGACCAGCGCAGCGTCTCCTCGATCACCGCCGACCATTCCGCCTTCCCGGAGAGCACCAGGTCCCGCTGCTCGGGATGGGTGGACAGGTTGACCACCGAGTTCACGATCAGGGAGATGGTGGTCTCGTGGCCGGCGGCCACCATCAGCTGGAGCGTGGAGACGATCTCCTCGTCGGTGAGGTGGTCGCCGTTCTCGGACGCCTCGATCAGCGCGCTGGTCAGGTCGTCACCGGGAGCGGCCCGCTTCGCCGCGACCGTCTCCGCCATGATCGAGGCCAGCTCGGTGAGGGTCGCGAGGACCTCCTCGGGCGGCGTCTGGGTGGAGAAGAACTTCTCGAACAGCACCTTCAGGCGCGGCAGGCGCGCCTCCTCGATGCCCATCAGGTCGGCGACGACGTACATGGGCAGCGGGTAGGCGAAGACGGACTTGAGGTCGACCACGCCGCCGTCCTCGGGGAAGTCGTCGAGCAGCCGCCCGGTCAGCTCCGTGATCCGCTCCCGCATGTGCTCCACCCGGCGCACCGTGAGCGCCTGCGCCACGAGCATCCGCAGCCGCCGGTGCTCGGCGCCGTCCACCGTGAGCATCGAACGGCCGGGGTTGGCCAGCCCGATCAGCGGCCAGTCGGCGGGGATCTCCCCGCGCTGCCAGGCGCCCCACACGTTGATGTCCTTGACCAGCCGGGGGTCCGTCAGCAGGGACTTGGCCTCGGCGTGGTGCGTGACCGCCCAGACGGGGACCCCGCCGGGCAGCTCCACGGCGGCGAGCGGTCCGGCCGCGCGCAGCCGCGCGCCCTCGCCGTCGAGGTCGGTGACGAACGGGTCCAGCGGTATGCGGGCTTCTTCGGTGCCGGTCGTCATGCTGACGTGCCTCCCAGGGCAGTGGTCGGGGTGAACCGCACGGGCAACTCGGTCAGCCCCCGCAGCCAGGGCGAGGGGCGACGGGTGAGGGACGCGGCGGGTACCGCCAGGTCGATGTCCGGCAGCCGGTCGAGGACCACCTCGATGCCGGTGCGCGCGATGACCTCGGCGACCTCCTGCGCGGGGAAGGGGCAGCGGTGCTCGCCGTGGCCGAAGGAGAAGTGCGCGTTGTTGCCGCCGGTGAGGGCGGAGCCGTCGGTGCGCACCTGCGGGTCGGAGTTGGCGCCCTGGAGGCCGAGCAGCACCAGGTCGCCGGCGCGGATCCGGCGGTCGCCGAGCCGGGTGTCGCGGGAGGCCCAGCGGCCGGCCACGTTCTGCGTCGGAGTGTCCTCCCAGAGCACCTCGTTCATGGCCTCGGCGACGCTGTTGCGGCCGCCGAACAGCGAGGCCGCGAACCGCTCGTCGGTGAGCATCAGGCGCAGCGAGTTGCCGATCCAGTCCGCCGTCGGCTGGTGGCCCGCGGCCATCATCACCATCAGGTCCTGGGCGACCTCCTCCTCGGTGAAGCCGCTCTCGTCGGCCAGCATCCGGGAGGCGACGTCGTCGGCGGGCGCCGTCTTCCGGTCGGCGAGGAGCCGCGCCATCGACGTACCGAGGTGCGTCTGGCCCGCGATGGCCCGCTCCCTGCCGTCGATCATGTCGTTGAGGGCGGTGACCAGTGCCGGTCCCTGCTCGTCGGAGAACCCGTACAGCCGGGCCAGGACGCGTACGGGCAGCAGCATGGCGTAGTCGGCGACCAGGTCCGCCTCGCCCTTGGCGCAGAGCCGGTCGACGAGTTCGTCGGCGAACCGCTCGGCGTGGCCGCGCAGGACGTGCGGGTCGACGGCCTCCAGCGCGTCGCTGATCATGGCCGCGCGCTCCCGGTGCCGCTCGCCGACCGTGTAGAGGATCGACGGCTGCCTGCGGCCGATCATCGGCAGCAGCGGCCAGTCCTCCGGGATGTTCTCCCACTGGTTCCACAGCTCCGAGTCCCGGCTGAACAGCACCGGATCGCCGGTCACCTGGTGCAGCTCGCGATAGCCGACCACCAGCCAGGCCGGGACGTCCCCGTCCAGCAGCACCGGGGTGACGGCACCGTGGTCGCGCCGCATCTGCCGGTACAGCAGCGCGGGCTCGGTCTGGAAGCGGGGGCCGCTGAGCGGTACGGCGTCGGTGGCGTCGGTGCTCACACGAACTCCTGTCGGGGCGGGGCGGCATGGCCGGCGTAACGGGCACTCAGGTGCTCGACCAGCGCGATCAGTACCTGCTTGCTGGACTCGCGGGACCGGGCGTCGCAGAACACCAGCGGCACCCCCGGGTCCAGGTCCAGTGCCTCGCGCACCGACTCGGGCGAGTGCCGCGGGCCGCCGAAGTCGTTGCACGCGACGATGAACGGCGTGCCGTGGTGCTCCAGCCGGTCGATGGCGTACCAGGAGTCGTCGATGCGCCGGGTGTCGACGAGGACCACCGCGCCGAGCGTGCCGGAGAACAGCCGGTCCCACAGGAACCAGAACCGCTCCTGGCCGGGCGCGCCGAACAGGTACAGCACGTTGCGCGCGTCGAGGGTGATGCGGCCGAAGTCGAAGGCCACGGTCGTCGCGGTCTTGCCGCGCACCTCGCTGATGTCGTCGACCGTCTCGCCGGCCTGCGTCATCGTCTCCTCGGTGTTGAGGGGACGTATCTCGCTGACCGAGCGGACCAGGGTCGTCTTGCCGACGCCGAACCCGCCCACGACCACGATCTTGAGGCCGTTGTCGGCGGACGCACCCAGCGGGGTGCGGGCGTCAGAGATTGCGGAGTCCAACGAGCACCTGCTCCAGGATGTCGGGATCGGGGACGGCTGCCGTGTACGGATGGCGGGCGCTCACCCGGCCCGCGGCGTGCAGGTCGGAGAGCAGGATCTTGGTGATGCTCACGGGCAGCCGCAGTTCGGCGGCGATCTCCACGACGGCCGTGGGCGCCTGGGTCAGCCGCAGTATCGCCGTGTGCTCCGACTGCATGCCGCGCGTCGGCTCGCACTCCGCGACCACCAGGGTGACCAGGTCGAAGGGGTTGTCGGAGGCGGACCGGCTGCGCCCCTGGGTGACGGTGTACAGCCGGTCGGGGGAGTCGTCCCTGCCGGGGCGGCTCATGACGTGCGGGGCTGCGCGGTGAGGTGCTCCCCGAGCTGCTCGATCAGCTCGCTCATGTTGTGTCCGACCAGCCCCGCGTCCGCGTCCTCCGCGGTGACCACGGCGAGGTGCGCGCCCTCTCCGGCCTCGACGATGAACAGGATGCCGCCGTAGAACTCGGTCATGGCCGAGCGCACCCCGCCGCTGCCGTCGCCGAACTCCACGGAGGCGCCCTGGGACAGCGACTGGATGCCGGCGGCGATCGCGGCCAGCTGGTCGGCCTGGTCGACGGAGAGTTCCGGGGTGCGGCACAGCTTGAGGCCGTCGCGGGAGAGCACGAGCGCGTGCCGCGCGCCCGGCGTGCGCTCCAGCAGGCCCTCGATGAGCCAGGTGAGCTTCTCGTCGGCGGTGGTCGAGCCGGTCATGAAGTGGTGTCGCCTTCCGGGTGCGCGTGCGAGTGGGAGGAGTGGTCGGGGGTGGTCTCGTCCGGTGCGGGCGGGGCGGCCGCGCCCCGCGTGGAGCTGGTGCCGTCCGGCATCGGGTTGTCGCCGGTCCGTGAGGCGCCGGTGTCGGCGGAGCGCACGGCCTGGCGGAAGCTGCTGAAGCGGGCCGCGCGCACCTTCGCGTCGTCGGGCGCCGGCGCGGGGCGCGGTTCGGCGGCCCGGGCGGTGGCCCGGGCACGTTCGGCCGCGGCGAGGGTCCTGCCCCGGCGGCGTTTGGGCAGCCCGGCGACGCCGTCGTCCTGCTCCGAGTCCGCCAGGTCGTGCGTGGGCGGCGGTTCGGAAGCGGCGGGGGCGGACCCGGATTCCGGGGTGGGGGTGCCGGGGGCGGACCCCGGCTGCGCGGCGCGCGGGGCGGTCCCGGTCCCCGGGCCGGACGCCACCGGGGCGGTCCCGGCTTCCGGGCCGGACGCTACCGGGGCGGCCCCGGCATCCGCTTCGCGCGCGGCAGGGGCGGCCCCGGCTTCCGGGCCGGACGCTACCGGGGCGGTCCCGGCATCCGCTTCGTGCGCGGCAGGGGCGGTCCCGGTCTCCCGTCCGCTCGCGGGCTCCACGGATGCGGTCTCCGGGAGGGGCGCGGCCTCGGCAGCGTCCGCCCCGGGACTCGGTTCCCGCGCGGGAGCGGACGCGGTCGGCGCGGAGCCGCGCGGCCGCTCGGCCGGGGCCGCCACCGGCGGGGCCGCCGGACCGCCGGAAGCGCCGGGGCCGCTCAGAATGTCCTGGGGGATGAGCATCAGCACGCCCGTGCCACCGCGCGCCGACGGCCGGAAGGACACCTTCAGGCCGTACTTGGCCGACAGCCGGCCCACGACCGCGAGGCCGAGCCGGGTGCCGGTCAGACCACCGAGCCCGGCGGTCTCACCGGCCACCGCCTGCTGGGCCCGGCGCAGTTGCACGTCGCCCATGACGAGACCGCTGTCCTCCACGGAGACGATCGCCCCGGCCGGCACCGCCTCCACGTAGACATGGACCTCGGCGGTGGGCGGCGAGAAGTTCGCCGCGTTGTCGAGGAGTTCGGCCAGGGCGTGCATGACGCCCTCGGCGGCGTGCCCGGCGACCGCGGCGTCACTGGCGGAGTGCACCCGCACCCGCTGGTACCCGGCGATGCGTCCCATCGCGCCGCGGAGAATGGACTCCATGCCGATGGGCCGCGCCCAACGGCGTCCGGAGCGCGCCCCCGTGAGGACGGCGACGGAGTCCGCGAGCCGGCCCGCCTGCGCGGTGCGGTGGTCGAGGTGGAGCAGGTCGGCGAGGACGTCCTCGTCGGCGTGCCGCTCCTCCATCGCGCGCAGGTCCGCGAGCATCCCGGTGGCCAGCGCCTGCATCCGGCCGGCCGCGTTGGCGGTCGCGGAGACGGCGGCGGCACGTTCGCCGCGCGCCCGGTCCAGCCGCGACCGCAGCCGGCCGGTCTCCTCGGCGAGCCGCGCGACCTCCTGCGCGTGCTGCTCGGCCAGCCGGATCCGCTCCTGCTCGAAACCGGCGGCGAGTTGTTCCCGCTCGCGGTCGAACCCGTCCAGCAGGCCGCTGCGTTCCCGGTCGGCCTGGGCGACGAGGTCGGCCTGCTCGCGGTCGGCCTCCGCCCGCAGCCGCTCCCGCTCCTGCCGGGCGCGCTCGGACAGCTGCCCGCGCTCCTGGGCGAGGGCTCCCGCCTCCGCGCGGGCGGCGTCCAGCAGCCGGCGCGTGGCCCGTTCCCGGCGGACGGCGTGCACGGCCACCGTCACGGCGACACAGAGCAGGATCGCCGCCGCGCTCGCGCCCAGGCCGAGTGGAAGGCGAACCGAGGAGGGGGCCGCGGCGACGGCGCCGCCGACGGCGAGCGCCGACACCACGGCGCAGGGCAGGGCCACGGCCACCAGGGTGCGGGGAGCGGATCGGTCGCCGGGGCGGGCGGGCGCGGTCATCAATCGGGTCCTCGCCAGGCCGCCGGAGCGGCCCTCGTGTCGTCCAACGGGGCGCGTGCGAGCAGGAGGTAGTCACACGCCACTCAACGGACGATCACTATACGAGAGTTCGTGATCGAAACGAGAGGAAGTCGGTCAATCTTTGCTCATGCGTGCGCACGACGCTCAGGGCAGGCGCCCCAACTCGCAGACGCGGGCCGCGAGATCGCGCAGTTTGACGTTGTTGTCCTGCGAGTACCGGCGCAGTGCGGCGAAGGCCTGCTCCTCGGTGAGGTGGTGGCTGCCCATGAGGATGCCCATGGCCTCGCCGATGGTGTGCCGGGTCCCGATGGCCTCCTGGAGCTGGGCGTGCGTACGGGCGGTGGAGAAGGCGACCGCCGCGTGCGAGGCCAGCAGCCAGCCCGCCGTCTCGTCGGCCTCGGTGAAGGCGCCGGGGCGATAGGAGTAGAGGTTCAGGGCCCCGAGATTCTCGTCCTCGGTGAAGAGCAGGAAACCCATCATGCTGCCGAGGTTCAGCCTGCGGGCCTCGGGGACGTACTTGGGCCAGCGTCGTGCCTCGTCGCGGAAGTCGGCGATCCGGTACTGCCGCTGCCCGTCCGTGGTGCGCGCGGCGTCGAAGCACGGCCCCTCACCCATACGTTCCTGGAGCGCGTCGCTCTCCTCGACCACCTGGTCGGTGGGGGCGAGTGACCGCACCCGGCGCCCACGCAGGATGAGGATGCCCGCGGCGTCGCAGCCGTCCACCAGTTCCGTGGCCGAGCCGGTGATCCGCTCCAGGGTGTCGTTCACCGATTCCTGTGCCAGCAGATCGCGGGCCAAGGACGCCATCTGTTGCGCGAACCCGCGCCAGTCCATGCCGTCACCTCCCTCGCTTCCTCGCTTCCGGGAGCGAGTGCCCGCAGAAGCGGGGAAGCAACAGCGGAAGTCGGCCCGCACACATCTTGATTCACGTTACATCTAAATGCATCATGCGCACATGGACCCATCGCGAGCCAAGGACGGCGAACCCGGCAGGTCCGGTGGCCCGTTCCGCCAGCCCCGGGCCGTCTGGGCCGTCGCCTTCGCCTGCGTCATCTCGTTCATGGGCATCGGTCTGGTCGATCCGATCCTGCCCGCGCTGGCCGACAGCCTGGACGCCACGCCGAGCCAGGTCAGCCTGCTGTTCAGCAGCTACCTGATCGTCACCGCCGTCGCCATGCTCTTCGTCGGCTGGGTGTCCAGCCGTATCGGAGCCAAACGCACCCTGGTCACCGGCCTGGCGATCATCGTCGTCTTCGCGGCCCTGGCGGGCGCCACCGACTCCATCAACGGCATCGTCGGCTTCCGCGCCGGCTGGGGACTGGGCAACGCCCTGTTCATCGCCACCTCCCTCGCGGTCATCGTGGCCTCCGCGAGCGGCGGCTTCGGCGGCGCGATCATCCTCTACGAGACCGCCCTGGGCCTCGGCATCGCCGTCGGCCCGCTGCTCGGCGGCGAACTCGGCGCCATCAGCTGGCGCGGCCCCTTCTTCGGCGTCGCCGTCCTCATGGCCGTCGCGCTCGTCGCCACCCTGGCCCTCGTCCCCGACCTGCCCAGGCCCGCACGGCGCACCTCACCCATGGCGCCGCTGCGTGCGCTGCGCCACCGCGGCCTGCTCACCATGGGCATCATGGCCCTGCTGTACAACTGGGGCTTCTTCACCATGCTCGGCTACGCCCCGTACCCGATGGAGCTGGACGCCCACCGGCTCGGACTGGTCTTCACCGCCTGGGGCCTGCTGGTCGCCGCCTTCAGCGTCTTCTTCGCCCCGCGCCTGCAGGCCCGGTTCGGCACCGCACCGGTCCTGTACGCCAACCTGCTCGGTCTCGGCGTCGTGATGGCCGTCATCGCGGCCGGCGTCACCAGTCCCGCCACCGTCGTCGTCGCGGTCATCGTCAGCGGGGCGTTCATCGGCATCAACAACACCCTGACCACTCAGGCCGTCATGCTCGTCTCGCCCGTCGAGCGCCCCGTGGCCTCCTCCGCGTACGGCTTCCTCCGCTTCATCGGCGGCGGCCTGGCGCCCTACGCCGCCGGGAAGCTCGCCGACGCCACCGACCTCGGCGTCCCGTTCTACCTCGGTGCCGCCACCTTCCTCCTCGCCATCCCGGTCCTGGCCTGCGGCCACCGGCTGCTGCGCGAGGCCGAGGCGGGCGCCGGCGACGGCGAAGCGGTGGCCCCGTCGCTCACCCCCGTGGGGTCCGGCACCCCGGCCGCCGCGCACCCCGTCATCGTCGCCGTCGGCGCCCACGACCGGGCCGGTGTCATCGTCGACAGCGCGGCCCGCCTCGCCCGCGACACCGGCAGTCCGCTGGAGGTCGTCCACGTGCGGCTGACCGCCGTCGTGGAGGGACAGGCCGTCGACACCGAGACCGAGGAGCAGGCCCGGCGCGCGGTCACCGCCCACCTCGACCGCCTGGGCGCCCTCGGTGTCGCCGCCACCGGCCAGGTCCTGGGCGGCGTCGGCGACCACGCCGCCGCCGGTCGCGCCCTGGCCCGGCACGCGGCCGAGGCCCGGGCCCGTACGGTCGCCGTCGGCCGTTCACCGCGCGGGCCGCTGGAGCAGTTCGCCGACGGCAGTTTCACCAGCGCCCTCACCCACGCCGCCACCTGCACCGTGGTCCTCGTCGACCCGGACGACGCCCCGCGCCCCCTGACCGCGCGGTCCCTCACGGAACTGCGCGCCGGGGCCTGAGCCCGTGCGGCCGGCCCGGGGTCAGTCTCCGCCGGGCCGGAGCCGTTCGGCGGCGCCCGGCGGCTGCACGCGCATGCCGGGACGCCGCCGGTGCACGGTCAGGTACGTCACCCCGTCCGGGCCGGCGAGGACACCCCGGGCGGAACCGTGGGGCAGCCAGGTCAGGACGCCCTTGTGCAGGGGGCGGTCGCCGTCGGCGCCGACCAGGGAGGCCGCGCCGTCGAGGACGAGCAGCAGGACGTCGAGGTCCGGTTCGGTGTGCGTGCCGACCCGCCCGGCCGCGGGGATGCGGACGACGTTGGCGTCGAGTTGCCGCCCGGGTTCCGCCAGTCGCCACAGGGCGCCGGTGGCCCCCTCGTCGCCGGGCGACAGCAGTCGCGCCGTGTCGCACAGGACCCGGGGGAGGGGAGGGCCGGGTGCCGGTGCGGGGGAGCCGTCTTCGTGCCCTGTCATCAGCGGTCACCGCGCCTTCCGCGCCCGGTGACGCGTGCCACAGGGTCATAGCCGTCAATAAACACGAATCCATTATGCGTATTTGATAGCGTCACGGCTGTGCGGCTGACGAAGTTCACCGACCTGGCGCTGCGTTCCGTCATGCGCCTGGCGGTCGTGAGAGACGGTGACGACCCGCTGACCACCCGCGAGGTGGCCGACGCGATGGGCGTGCCGTACACACACGCGGCGAAGGCCGTCACCCGGCTCCAGCACCTCGGAGTGGTCGAGGCGCGGCGCGGTCGTGGCGGCGGGCTGGCGCTGACCGGCGCGGGGCGCGACGCCTCGGTCGGCCGGCTGGTGCGGGAGCTCGAAGGCGACGGTGAGGTCGTCGCCTGCGAAGGCGACCCGCCGTGCCCGCTGCGGTCGGCCTGCCGCCTGCGGGCCGCGCTCCGCGACGCCCAGGAGGCGTTCTACGCCGCCCTCGACCCGCTGACCGTCGCCGACCTGGTCGCCTCGCCCACCGGCCCGCTGCTCGTCGGCCTCTCGGACCGCCCCTCCGGCTGACGGGCGCGCGCCCGCGGCCGCGGGTACCCGCGGCCTAAAACACGAATATCAACTACCAATTAAGGAGCCGCCGTGCTCTCCGAACAGTCCGTCCCCGTGGTCCGCGCGACCCTGCCCGCCGTCCGAGCGGCCATCGGCGACATCACCGAGCTGTTCTACCGGAAGCTGTTCGACGCCCATCCCGAGCTGCTCCGGGACCTGTTCAACCGCGGCAACCAGGCGAGCGGGGAGCAGCAGCGGGCCCTGGCCGGCTCCATCGCCGCGTTCGCCGGCCTGCTGCTGGAGAGGCCCGACACCCGGCCCGACGTGATGCTGTCCCGGATCGCGCACAAGCACGCCTCCCTCGGCATCACCTCCGACCAGTACAAGACCGTCCACCGCCATCTGTTCGCCGCGATCGGCGACGTCCTCGGCGACGCCGTGACCCCCGAGGTCGCCGCCGCCTGGGACGAGGTCTACTGGCTGATGGCCAACGCGCTGACAGCCGTCGAGGCCCGTCTCTACGCGGAGGCGGGCGTGGCCGAGGGCGACGTGTGGCGCCGGATGGAGATCGTCGAACGGTGCGAGGAGAGCCCCGACGCGCTCAGCCTCGTCCTGCGGCCCGCCGACGACCGCCCCGCGGCTCCCTTCCGCCCGGGCCAGTACGTCAGCGTCCGCTCCGAACTGCCCGACGGCTCCCACCAGATCCGCCAGTACAGCCTCTCCGCCGCACCCGGCCGCACCGACCTGCGCGTCACCGTCAAACACGTGCACGGCGACGGACGGCCCGACGGCGAGGTCTCCTCCTGGCTGCACGCCCACGCCCGCGAGGGCGACGTGCTCACCGTCTCCGCGCCCTTCGGCGACCTCGCCCTCGCGGAGGACGACGGACCGCTGCTGCTGGCCTCCGCCGGCATCGGCGTCACCCCCGTGCTGGCCATGCTCGACCACCTGGCCGCCACCGGCGCCACCCGGCCGGTCACCGTCGTGCACGCCGACCGCGCCCCCGCCCACCACGCGCACCGGCGGGAACAGCGCGACCTGGTCCGCGCGCTGCCCGGTGCCCGGCTGCACCTGTTCTACGAGGAGCCCGGCGAGGCGGCACCGGAGGCGACGGCCGGTCGCGTCGACCTCGCCGGAGTCGAACTGCCCCCGGGGCTCACGGCCTACCTGTGCGGCCCGGTGCCGTTCATGCGCGCCGTCCGCGGCGACCTGCTGCGCCGGGGCGTGCCCGCCGAGGCCGTCCACTACGAGGTCTTCGGGCCCGACCTCTGGCTCGGACGCTCGTAGCGGGCGCCGCCCCACGCGCACCGGCACGTTGGAATCGCGCGCGGACGTTAGGCCGCAGCGGTGAACGCGGTCGTGATGGCGGTGTCGACGCGGGCGTGCACCACCAGCCGGGTACCCGAGGTGTCCGCGTTGCTCTCCAGCAGCCGCCGGACCGGCGCGCTGTGGGTGACCACGGACATCAGGACACCGAGCCGGCCGCACCACTGATGGGCCCGGAGTACGGCACTGACCGCCGCGTGGCCGTCGGCACCGTCGGTCAGCACGATGACGACGGGGGTCGGCTGATGGGCGTCGACCAGGTTGGTGATGTGCGTGGTCAGCGTGGCCCGCCCGTCGATTCCCGGGTCCCGGTCCACCGTGATGACCAGGACCCCATGCTCCAGGGTGTGGGACAGCATCGCGGCCTCCGATCCGTCGCCTGGTGGCGAAGTTGTGTTCAGTGAAGGTCCCCGGAACCGGGTCCGCAACGCACCCCGGGACCACGACGCACCCGGCACCGCTTGGGGCGCGCCGCCACTGAGTACGATCGTCCGGTCCGCCAGGACCCCCGTCGGCCACCCCGAGGAGCCCCGACCCGTGCCCGCCCTGCTGCCCCCGCCCCGCACCGGGCACCGACTGCCGGCCTTGGAGCACCTGACGCGGCTGGAGGACGGCGAACGGCTGCACGCCCTGCTCTGGCGTCCGGGCCCCGGCTGGCGGATGGCCAGCAGCGCCGTGCTGGGCGGCGGGATCGCCGAGCGCGCGTGGGTGCTCAACGCCCAGGTCGCCCACGGGTACCGGCGCACCGACCCCGCCCGCCACCTGACGGACCTCGCCCACGCCGCCGGCGCCCGGGGGCCCGGTGTGGGGCTGATGACGGCCGCCGACGTGTCTGCCTTCGCCCGCGCGCGCGACGGCGGGGCCGAAGCCGTCGTGACCGCCGGTATCTCGGTACGCGGCTGGGCCGCCTCGCCGGAGGAGGGCGTCCCGGCCGCCGCCCCGCCCGGGACGATCAACATCGTCGCCGCGGTGCCGGTCGCGCTGAGCGACGCCGCACTGGTGAACGCGGTGATGACGGCGACCGAGGCCAAGGTGCAGGCGCTGCTGGACGCGGGACTCGACTGCTCGGGAACCCCCACGGACGCCGTGTGCGTCGCCGCCCGCGCGCCGCACGGTGCCGAGGTCACGCACTCCTTCGCCGGTCCCCGTTCCGAATGGGGCGCGCGGCTGGCGCGCGCCGTCCACCGGGCCGTAGGGGCGGCACTGCCCGCCCTCGGGTGAGCAGGCGCCCCGCTACAACGACGTCCTGCGCCGCATCGCCATCGTCCGCAGGACCAGCGCAGCGGCCAGCAGCACCCAGGCCACGGCGCTGTACGCCCACGCGGTCGCGCCCCGGGCGAGATCGACGACGGTCCACACAGCCCACAGGGCGAGCACGACGCACAGCGCGGTCCAGGCGATGTCGGACAGGCGGGTGCGCAACTGGGCGCGCTGCCGTGTGCCCGGTTCCAGGTCGCCGAGATCGCTGCCGGCGGGCGTCTGCCGCTCGTCCATGTCGGACTCCTCACGGAGGTCGTAGAGATGTGAACTCCGGTTACCCGCGATGGGCTTGGGCAAGCGGGCCGGGCGTACGCGCACGCGGGGGCGGCCCCGGCCGGGCCGCCCCCGCGTGTGTCGTCGGGCCGTCAGCGCGCGGAGGTCTTCTCCAGCGCCTTGTCGAGGGCCGCCTTGAAGCCGTTGACCCACAGCTGGTTCACCCGGCTGCGCTCGGCGGCGTTCGGGTAGGCGTTGGTGCACGACGGGCCGGGACCGCCGCCGGACATCAGCTCGCTGCACGGCCCCGAGTAGTGGTCGGGCAGGCCGAGCACGTGCCCGGTCTCGTGCGCGGTCACCCGCGTCGAGTCGTACTGCTGGTTCTGCCGGTAGTCGAGGAAGATGTACCCGTTGCCGTGACCGTCCGTCGAGGCGTACGAGCCGCGGGAGTCGTTGCCCTCGTAGTACGCGAAGTCGGCGCCGGAACTTCTCTCCGCGAGCCGCACGTTGGACACCGAGCCGTTCCAGATCTGGGTGGAGCGGGATATCTGCGAGCGGAAGCTCGGCGCGTTGGCGGCGCTGTAGTAGACGGTGACGGCAGCCGCCGACGACGGACTGGCGGCGCGCTTCTCGGCCACGGACTTGATGACCGCTTCGAAGAACGCCCGGTTCGCCGCCGCGTCCTCGCCCGAGCCGGCCGAGGGCTCGAAGCCCAGGTGAGCGGCGTGCGACGGCTCCTGGGGAGTGGCTGCCGTCGCGGCGGGAGCGCTGCCGAGCAGGGCCGCCGTCAGGCCGAGACCGGCCGCGGTGGACAGGAGGGGCATGCTGATGCGCATCGATGACTCCTAGAGTGGGGGAGTGGGGAGAAGTCGTCACCGGTGAGTGTGGAGCGCCCAGGAGCCCGCTGTGATGATGGCAACCGGTGATAGGCCGGGGCTATCACCGTTCACCGCGACTTGGGTGCCGCTTGGGCCGGAGTGCAGAACTCGCCCTGATCCGCCGCGTTTTGTTCACCTGGCGCAACCAACTGTTCCGCCTTACGCTCCCAGCATGGAGCTCGAGGTGAGGCACCTACGCGCGCTGTGCGCCATCGCCGACGCCGGCAGCCTGCACCGGGCGGCGCGCCAACTCGGTGTCAGCCAGCCCACGTTGAGCACCCAGTTGAGCCGCATCGAACAGGCCCTGGGCGGCCCCCTGTTCGTCCGCGAACGCACCGGCTGCCGTCCGACCCCGCTCGGCCGCTCCGTCCTCGGCCGGGCCCGTCCGCTGCTGACCGACATGAGCACCCTGGTACGGGAGGCCCGCGCCGCCGCGGCCGGCGGCGACAGCAGGCTGCGGGTCGGCTCCACCGCCAGCCGCGCCCTGGCGGGCTGGCTGCGCCGGCTCAGACGCCCGGGCCTGGAGCCCACCCTCCAGATGGACGTCTCCGCCAACGCGCTGCTGCGCCGGGTGACCGAGGGACAGCTCGACGTCGCCTTCGTGCACGAGGTCGAGGGCAGCACCCTGCACGTCCCCGAGGGGCTGCGCCTGCGCGTCCTCGTCGAGCGGGAACCCCAGTTCGTCATGTTGCCCGCCGACCACCCCGCGGCCACCCGCCCGGTCGTCCGGCTCGCCGACCTGGCCGACGACCGCTGGATGGTCGATCCCACCGTCGACGGCGAGTGGGACGGCGTGCACCGCATGCTGCGCGCCGTCGGCCTCAACCCGCGTGTCCTGCACGGCGACTACCACACCGCCGCGTCCCTCGTCGCCACCGGCGAGGTCGTGACCGTCTGCCAGCCCAGCTCCCAGTCCCGTCCCGACATGGCGGTGCGGCGCCTGTACGGCGACCCCATCGGCGTACGCCTGCTGCTGGCCGCGCGCACCCGGGCCGAGCTGGACGCCGTCTTCCCGGCGCTGGAGGAGGCGTACTGGGAGGTGGCCCGCCAGTCCACCGCGTACCGGGAGTGGCTGGAGGGCGCGGGGATCCGGATGCTGCCCCGGCGCCCGCTGACCGGGGGCGGCACCGACCGGGTCGAGTTCGTCCGGGCCCGCTGAGCCCGCGATCCGTCCGATGGAGTGATTTTCCTACGGGTCGGTGTGTCCGGGTGACGGAGGGGTTACGGAGAGCATCATGAGCTCTGCACGACGACTTCCGCCGCTGCGTTCGCTGGCCGTGATGGGTGCCCTGGGCACTTCCGTTCTGTTGCTGACCGCCTGCACGAACGCCGATACGACACGTTCGAGCGTCGCGGAGGCGGCCCAGACCGCGTCTCCGACCGCGACCGATTCCTCCACCGCGTCCCCCTCCGGGTCTCCCTCGCTGAACGAGGACCAGACCGAGCGGAAGGACCTCGTCTCGGCGACCAAGGTCACCTGGGACAAGGCCGCCGACACCGCTGTCAAGGAGGTTCCCGAGGGCAAGCTCGTGGACCTCGAACTCAAGCGCACCGAGGCCGACGCCACCGCGTCGCCGACCGGCTCCCCGAGCCCCAGCATGCCGAACCCGGCGCCCAGTCAGGGCGCGCCGGAATGGGAGGCCAAGGTCGCCGAGACCGACGGCACCGTGCACCGCGTCGACATCGACGCGGTCAGCGGAAAGGTCTTCCGCGTCCAGGCCGATCCGGACCAGGACGCCGACGACAAGCAGCAGACGGCCGACTGGCTGGGCCAGGCCAAGCAGTCACCGCAGCAGGCGGTCAAGGCGGCCACCGGCGCGGCCAAGGGCACCGTCACCCACGTCGAACTGGGCGACAACGACAACCAGCAGGTCGTGTGGGCCGTCGACGTGGTCTCCACCGACAACTGGAACAAGACCACCGTCGGTGTCGACGCGGCCAACGGCAAGGTCCTGACCGAGGACGTCGACAACGACTGAGTCACCGAACCCCGGACGCCGACGGGAGCAGCGGGTCACCGGACCCACTGCTCCCGTTCCGCGTGCCGTGCGCGCCGTCACCCCGAGGGCGCGGCGGCCCGAGCCGGGTCGTTCCCGCGGACGCGGGGCAGCGTCATGACGGCCAGGAAGCCGAGGACCGCGACCGCGGCGAAGAAGTAGAAGCCCCACGGGTGACCGATCCCCGAGGCGACCAGCGCGCCGGTGATCGACGGGCCGACGATCGAGCCGATCCGGCCGATCCCGGACGCGGAACCGAGCGCGGTGCTCCGCACGGACGCCGGGTAGAAGCTCGTCACGTAGGCGTAGACGAGCACCATGGCCGAGAAGACGAACACGCCGGTGAGGAAGACGACGACGTTGAGCATCAGGTCGCTCTCCATGCGGATGCTCAGACACCCCAGCATCACCACCGAGACCGCGAACCAGACCATCGTGGTGCCCTTGATGCCCCGCCGGTCGGCGACGAACCCGCCGAGGACCAGGCCGACGACACCGCCGACGTTGAGCACGAGGAGCTGGGTGACGGCGGTCGGCACGGGGTAGCCGGCGTCGTTCATCAGCTTCGGCAGCCAGGTGTTGAGGCCGTAGACCAGCAGCAGGCCCATGAACGACGCGACCCAGATGCCGACGCCGGCGCGCAGGTGGGCCGGTTTGAGCAGCTCGGTGAACGGCAGCCGCCGGGCGCCGTCCTGCCTGGCCCGGACGAACGCCTCCGACTCCGGCAGCTTGAACCACTGGACGACGGCGATCACGAGGCCGACGACGCCGAGCAGGTAGAAGAGGACCTCCCAGTCGTCGGCCACCTGGAGGGCCAGCAACGAAGTGATCACCGCACCCGTGTGGTAGCCGGTCATCGTCAGGGTGCTGGCCCGGGCACGCCGGTCGGCGGGCATGTGCTCGGCCATCATCGTCAGCGAGACCGGCATGCAGGCGCCCAGGCCCAGACCGGCGAGGAGGCGCAGCGCGGCGAACATCGCGACGGAGTCCGCCAGCGGCACGACGACGGTGAGGACCGAGAAGAGCACGACCGAGCCGATGAGCAGCCGGCGGCGGCCCAGCCGGTCGGCCAGCGGACCGACGCAGACCGCGCCGATGGCGACGCCGACGAGCGACAGCGTCGCGATGGTGGTCGCGTCACCCGCGGTCATGCCGAGGTGATGCGTCTTGAGCAGGGTGGGGATGATGGCGCCGAGGACGACGAGGTCGTAACCCTCCAGCAGGACGGTGATCCAGCAGAGGACCACCGTCCAGGAGCTGTTGCCGGCGCGGCCGGCCTGTGCGGGCGCGTCGGACGTGGTGGTGGAAGCCATGGTGACTCTCCCCCCGGGGGACGGGTGTGAGTGAGCGGAGCCGGAACGGCCGGGATGGCCGGAGGGATCAGAACGGGTAGTCGGCGATGTCCGGGCGGACCGTCACCCACTGGGTCTCCGTGAACGCCTCGACGTTGGCCGCGGCGCCGCCGAAGCGGGAGCCGGTGCCCGAGGACTTGACCCCGCCGAAGGGGGCGTTGGGCTCGTCGCTCACGGTCTGCTCGTTGATGTGCACCTTGCCGGAGTCGATCCGGTCGGCCAGCTTCATCGCCGTACCGACGTCGCCGAGGATGCCCACCGACAGCCCGAACTCGCAGTCGTCGACGATGCGCGCGGCCTCCTCCAGCGTGGAGAAGGCGATGACCGGCGCGACGGGGCCGAAGATCTCCTCGCGCCACGCGGGCATGTCGGTCGTCAGACCGGTGAGGACGGTGGCGCGGTAACCGGCACCGTCGGGCCGGCCGCCCGCGGCGACCTTCGCGCCGGCCGCGACGCTGTCGGTGACGATGCCGTGCACGCGCTCCAGCTGACGGCGGTCGATCAGCGGGCCGAGCGCCACGTCCTCGCGGGCCGGGTCGCCGACCGGCAGGGCGTCGGCCTTCGCGGCGAGCGCGGCGGTGTACTCCTCCACCAGCGACTCGTGCACGATGTGCCGGCCGGTCGTCATGCAGATCTGCCCCTGGTGCAGGTAGGACCCGAACGCGCCCGCCGAGGCCGCCCTCGGCACGTCCGCGCCGGGCAGCACGACCAGCGCGTTGTTCCCGCCGAGTTCCAGGTGGGCCCGCTTCAGGAGCCGTCCGGCCCGCTCACCGATCGCCCGCCCGACCGGCGTGGAGCCGGTGAAGGAGACGACCCGCACCTCCGGCGCCTCGACGACCGCCTGTCCGACCTCGCCGTCGCCGGGCAGCAGGTGCAGGACACCGGCGGGCAGCCCGGCCTCCTCGAAGATCCGGGCGATGACCACACCGCCGCCGACCGCGGTCCGCGGGTCGGGCTTGAGCAGCACGGCGTTGCCCAGGGCCAGCGCCGGCGCGACGGAGCGCAGACCCAGGATGAGCGGGAAGTTGAAGGGCGCGATCACGCTCACGACACCGGCCGGGCGGCGGCGGGCGAGCGACCAGCGGGCCTCCTGCGAGGTGAGCACCTCGCCCTGCGGGTGCGTCGGCAGACCCGCGCACTCGAAGCACTCGCCGATCGCGAGCCCCACCTCGAAGGCGGCCTTGGACCGCACCGAGCCGCCCTCGCGCACCAGCCAGTCCTCGATCTCGGCGGCGTGCTCGGTGAACAGCTCACCCGCGCGCCGCAGCACGGCGGCCCGCTCCTGCGGCCCGGTCGCCGCCCAGGCGCGCTGGGCCTCGGCGGCCCGGGTGGCGGCACGGCCCACGTCCTCGGCCGTGGCCAGCCCGACCGCGCCGAGCCGGTCGCCGGTGGCCGGCTCGGTCACCGGATGCGCGACCGGGGAGTCCCGCCAGCCGTCGCTGTAGAACTTCCGGCCCCAGACGTCGCTGTCCAGGAGTGTCATCGTGTCCCTTTCCTCGTGCTCTTCGTGCGCGTTCTCGGGATGCCCGGAACGCCCGTGCGGTCAGGAGGGCGTGGTGAGCGCCGTGTCCACCTGGATCAGCCGGGGCCCGGCCGTCGGCTCGGCGAGGACGGCGCGCAGTTCCTCGGCGCCCTCGGCGTGCCGGGCGGCGACGCCGTAGCCCTCCGCGATACGGGTGAAGTCCAGCCCCGGGATGTCGAGGCCGGGGGCGTCCGGCACGCCGAGCAGCCCGCCGAACCAGCGCAGCGCCCCGTACGTGCCGTTGCGCAGCAGTACGACGGTCAGCGGAACCCGGTGCTGCGCCGCCGTCCACAGGGCGGTGATGCCGTAGTTGGCCGAGCCGTCGCCGACCACCGCCACGACCGGGCGGTCGGGCCGGGCCATCGCGACCCCCACCGCGCCGGGCAGGCCGAAGCCGAGGCCGCCGGCTGCCGGGAAGTAGTAGGAGCCGGGCCGGCGCAGATCCATCTGGCGCCACCAGGCCGCGTTGGTCGACGTCGACTCGACGACGTACGCCGTGTCCTCGGGCAGTTCGTCGCGCAGGGCGGCGAAGACCTGCTCGGGGTGGAGACCGGGACCCTCGGTGGTGAGCGGTGCGGGCGCCGGCCGGTAGGGCGCCGGGGGCCTCGCGGGCGCGTCCAGCGACTTCAGGAGCAGCTCGACGACGGCCGAGGGGTCCGCGACCAGGGCCTCGCCCATCGGCGCCCGCGCGGCGGCCGACGCGTCCCCGGTCACCTGGATCAGCCGGGTGCCCTCGGGAAGGTAGGGGCCGGGTAGGTGCTCGTGGTAGCGGAAGACCGGCGCGCCCAGCACGAGCACGAGGTCGTGGCCCTCGAACGCCGCCGAGACGGGTGCGATCCCGGCGGGCAGCACCCCCTGGAACTGCGGGTGCCGGTTGGGAAAGGGCAGCCGGAACAGCGAGGGGGCCGCCCACACCGGAGCGCCGAGACGCTCGGCCAGCCGGACCGCGTCGTCGAAGAGGCCGTCGGAGTCGATGTCGCCGCCCAGCACGAGGGCGGGGCGACGGGCGGCGGCGACCCGCTCGACGAGCCGCTGACTCTGCCCGGCGCCGGGCACGGCGGCCAGCTCGACCCACCGGTCCAGTACCGCCTTCGCGTTGTCGCCGGCCTCGGCCGACCAGTCGTCGTACGGCACCGAGAGGTACGTCGGCCGCCGCTGGAGCCGCGCCTCGAAGACGGCCTGGGCGAGGGCGCGCGGCACGTCCTCGGCGCACGCCGGTTCCGCCGCCCAGCCCACCAGCGGCTTCATCAGGGCGGGGGCGTCCACGCTGGCCAGGTTGGCCTCCGGGCCGATCGCGGGCCTGACCTGCTGGCCGGCCAGCACCACCAGCGGGGTGCGCGCGGCCACCGCGTTCGTCAGCGCGCCCATCGCGTTGCCGGAACCGGAGGCCGCGTGCAGGTTGACCAGGACCGGTCGCCCGGTCGCCTGGGCGTACCCGTCGGCCATCCCGACGACGGCGCCCTCGTGCAGGCCGAGGACGTAGCGGAATCCGTCCGGCAGTCCGGCGAGGAACGGCAGCTCGTTGGAGCCCGGATTGCCGAAGACGGTGGTGAGTCCCTGGCGCTCCAGGAAATCGTGGGAGACACGACGCACGGATGACACGGACGTTCCTTTCGAAGTGACGTCCGACACGCTAGGCACCCCGCGACATGGGCACCAATAGATGTTTCGGTGCCGCGATATAGAGTCCATCGATATGGGCACCTTCGATCTCAACCTCGCCCGGGTCTTCGTGCTCCTGTACGAGACCGGCAGCGTCACGGCCACCGCCGAGACGCTGCACGTCACTCAGCCCACCGTCAGCTACAGCCTGGGCAAGCTCCGGCGCCACTTCGACGACGAGCTGTTCCGCCGCAACGGGCGCGGGCTGACGCCCACCGCAGGCGCCCGGCGGCTGTACGAGCCGCTCCAGCGCGCCCTGGCGGAGATCGACGGGACGGTCCGGCAGGGCGACGTGTTCGACCCCGCCACCATGTCCGGGCGCTTCACCATCGCGCTGTCCGACCTCGGCGAGGCGACGCTCCTGCCGAGGCTCCTCGCCGCCGCGCGCGAGCGGGCGCCGGGCGTGTCGTTCACCGTCCGGCCCTTCGACGTGGAGGACGCCGAGAGCCAGCTGCGCCGCGGCGACCTCGACGTGTTCGTGGCCACCCCGGTGATCACCTCGCACCTGACCGTGCGGGTCCCGCTCTTCCGGGAGCGCTACGTCCTCATGGTCGCCGCGGACCATCCGCGCATCCGGGGCGACGCGGCCACGCTGGCCGACCTCGCCGCCGAGCACCACGCGACGGTGTTCGGGCCGAGCGGGCACGTCGCGCCCCGGGCGGTGCTGGCCGCGCACGGACTCCTGGAACGGGTCGCCGTGGACGCCACCCGCTTCTCGATGCTGCCCTACCTGCTGGAGCAGACCGATCTCGTCGCGATCGTCCCCGAGTTCGTCGGCGAGGTCTTCACCGCCTCGCACCGGGTGCGCCTGGTGCGCCTGCCGTTCGAGACCGAGCCGATCGAGATCGCCCTGTACGCACGGCACGAGTCCTCGCGCGCTCCCGCGCAGCGCTGGCTGGTCCAGTTCATGGCGGAGGTACTGGGCGAACAGGTGAGCCCGGCCCAACTGCCGCCCACCGCCGCCCGCTGAGACCTGAGGCCGCGCGAACTACGGGTGTTTGCGGTCGCGGTGAGGGGCAATGCGGTGTCCATGAGCGATCCGAACAAGGACACGAACAAGAAGCCCACCACTACGCGGACCGCCGAGGCCAAGGCCGAGAGCGCCGCCAAGAAGGCGACCGCCCCCGCCTCCCGGGCGACACGGGCCGCCGCCGACAAGGCGGGTGACGCCACGTCGGCCGCCAAGGCCGGCGCCCAGCGTTCCGCCCAGGCCGCGAACGGTGCCGTGCAGACCGCGGCCAAGGGTGTCGAGGCGGGCCGTCAGGCCGTCATCACCACCTCGGGCCAGGTCGTTGCCGGGGCGAAGACCGCCTGGACGGTCATCGCCCACCGCAAGCTCGTCGCCGCGGGCGTCGGCGCCGGCATCACCGCCCTGAGCGCGGCCTCGTACGCGGTGGGCCGGCGGTCGGGCCGCCACGCGCAGGGGCCCCTCACCCGCATGACCGGCGGCCGGATCTGACGCCGTTACCGGACGGCCCCGGCCGGAAGCCACAGCGCCGCTCCCCGGACAGGGGAAGATGGGACCGCGAGCGAAGTCCCGACCGATGCGGAGGAGTGGGCGCATGCAGCACGACCGAGCCGGGAAGCCGGCCGGCCCCGAGGACCTGATCGACGTCGCCCGGCTGGTGACGGCGTACTACGCCCTGCACCCAGACCCGTCGGAGCCCGCCCAGCGCGTGGCCTTCGGCACGTCCGGGCACCGGGGGTCGTCCCTCGCGACGGCGTTCAACGAGGACCACATCGCCGCCACCAGCCAGGCCATCTGCGAGTACCGCTCCGCACAGGGCACCGACGGCCCGCTCTTCCTGGGCGCCGACACACACGCCCTGTCCGAGCCCGCCAGGGTCACCGCGCTGGAGGTGTTCGCCGCCAACGACGTCACCGTCCTCATCGACACCGGCGACGGCTACACCCCCACCCCCGCGGTGTCGCACGCCATCCTCACCCACAACCGGGGCCGCGACTCGGGCCTCGCGGACGGCGTGGTCGTCACCCCCTCGCACAACCCGCCCGCCGACGGCGGTTTCAAGTACAACCCGCCGAACGGCGGACCGGCCGGTTCGGACGCCACCTCCTGGATCCAGGACCGGGCCAACGAGATCATCGCGGCCGGCCTGAAGGACGTACGGCGCATCCCCTACGCCCGGGCGCTCGCCGCCCCCGGCACCGGACGCTACGACTTCCTCGACCGCTACGTCTCCGACCTGCCGGCCGTCCTCGACCTCGACGCGATCCGCTCGGCCGGCGTACGGTTCGGCGCCGACCCGCTGGGCGGCGCCTCCGTCGCGTACTGGGGCCGGATCGCCGAGCACCACCGCCTCGACCTGACCGTGGTCAATCCGCTGACCGACCCGACCTGGCGGTTCATGACGCTGGACTGGGACGGCAAGATCCGCATGGACTGCTCGTCGCCCCACGCGATGGCCTCCCTGATCGAGAAGCGCGACCGCTTCGCCATCGCCACCGGCAACGACGCCGACGCCGACCGGCACGGCATCGTCACCCCCGACGGCGGCCTGATGAACCCCAACCACTACCTCGCCACCGCCATCGCCTACCTCTACGCCCACCGCACCGAGTGGCCCGCCGACGCCGGCGTGGGCAAGACGCTGGTCTCCTCCGGCATGATCGACCGGGTCGCCGGCGATCTCGGCCGGCGGCTGGTCGAGGTCCCGGTGGGCTTCAAGTGGTTCGTCGGCGGTCTCCTCGACGGCTCCCTCGGTTTCGGCGGCGAGGAGTCCGCGGGCGCGTCCTTCCTGCGCCGGGACGGCTCGGTGTGGACCACCGACAAGGACGGCATCATCCTCGCCCTGCTCGCCTCCGAGATCACCGCCGTCACCGGCCGGAGCCCCTCCGAGCACTACGCCGCGCTCACCGCCCGCTTCGGCGAACCCGCCTACGCCCGCATCGACGCCCCCGCCACCCGCGAGGAGAAGGCCCGGCTGGCCCGGCTGTCCCCGGCCGAGGTCACCGCCGACACCCTCGCCGGCGAGCCCGTGACCGCCGTCCTCACCGAGGCACCGGGCAACGGCGCGCCCATCGGCGGCATCAAGGTGACCACCGAGAACGCGTGGTTCGCGGCCCGCCCCTCCGGCACCGAGGACGTCTACAAGATCTACGGTGAGTCGTTCCTCGGCGCCGACCATCTCCGGCAGGTGCAGGACGAGGCCAAGCTCGTCGTCCTCGGCGCCCTGGGCGGCTGAGACCTCACCTCCGGCCGGCTTCGCCCTGCGCCCCGCGGCGCAGGGCCCAGACCGGCGACCAGACCTCCGTGTCGAGCCGGACGGCCGGGCGTGAGACGAGGTACGCGTGCAGCGCGGCCAGCCCCGGATGCGCGTTGTCGGCGTGCCGGAGCAGGGAGTGCGGATAGACCGGCACCGGATCGCGCACCGGGATGCGCCGCAGGTCGTGGCCGGCCGGCCAGACCAGGGGCGTGTGCTCGCTGAGGAAGGTCGACACCGTCGACGACTCGGAGATGGTGTCCAGGAGCGCCTCGACGCCGAAGTTCGGGCCGACCGCGTCCACCGTGAACCCGAACTCGGCCGCGAACGCGTCGTAGTAGGCCGACCACTCGGTGCCCGGGACGTTCCCGGGCATCCAGACACGCTGCCCGGCGAGCTGCCCCGAGGTCACCGCCCGAGCCTTCGCGAACGGGTGGGCGGGCCCGGTGAACAACTGCAGCGGCTCGTCGAAGACCGGCGTGGCCTCGATCCCGTCGGGCAGCCGCTGCCCCGGCATGGTGACGCAGCGGAACGACGCGTCGATGGCCCCGGACGCGATGGCGGCCACGGCGGTGTGCGCGTCGGGGAGGGTGACCACGTCGAGGTCGACGTCGGGACGGGCCCGGTGGAAGTCACGCAGCAGACCGGCCGTCGCGGCCCGTCTGCCGATCACGTCCACCCGCAGCGCACGGCGTCCCGGCCGCACCGAGGCGACGGCGCGCTCCTCGGCGTCGAGCAGCGCACGGGCGTGCGGCAGGAACGCCTGCCCGTCGATCGTGAGCCGGGCCCCTCGCGCGGTCCGGGTGAACAACGTCACCCCCAGCTCCTTCTCCAGCGCGGCGACCCGCTTGGACACCCCCTGCTGGGTGACGGCCAGCCGGGCGGCGGCGACCTGGAACTGCCCCGCCTCGGCGACGGCGACGAAGGTGCGTACGGCGCTGAGATCCACGACGGCCATCGTACGAGCGTGGCGCCGCCACCTTGTGGTCGCTGCGGCCGGTGATGTTTCACGGTTTCCTGGGTAGACGGGCTGGCGTAGCGGTCAAGGCTCAGGAAGAGGGCGGATCGGATGGACGGGGCTGCCCGGCATGAGGACCGGCGAAGTGAGCCGGTCAAGGTTTCGGCGGAGTACGAGGGCATTCCCGGCGACATCGCCCGGGGCCGCGAGCTGGCCCGGAGATTTCTCGCCCGGGTGCGGGCCGTGCAGGACCGCGCGGTGTCCGACCGCGCGTCCGACCTGCTGCAGCTCGTGGTCAGCGAGTTGCTGACGAACGCCTGCAAGTACGCGCCCGGCCCCTCGCTGGTCGACCTGGAGCTGGCCGACGACCTGGTCGAGGTCACCGTGTGGGACAGCGAACCCGTGCTGCCCGTCGCCGAGGCCACCGACCCCGGGCGCGTCGGCCGGCACGGGCTCGAGATCGTCATGGCCGTGTGCCACAGCTTCGAGGTGCACCGGGAACCCGTCGGCAAGCGCATGCGGGCCGCACTGATGCTCACCGACGACCTGAACGGCACCGCCCTCGGACACACCTCCTGAGCCGCCGCCCCGTGAGCGTGTCGGCCCGGCGGAGTAGCCCTCGCGGGTGACGTCATGTCACCGGGACCGGAAAGCCCATCAACTGCCGTACGTCCGGGGCGCCTTGCATGCTCCGGCGGGCTCTCGCGAGAGGCCGGCGTTCACCCGGCTGAGCGCCTTGAGTGGTGCGAGTCGGACGGCTGGCTGACGGTAATTCACGTCGGGGCCGGGTCAACTCAGCTGACGAAGCACCAGCTGCCCGGCCGTGACGGAAGGAACCAGAGATGCGTTCTGCTCGCATGCTCCTGACCACGGCGGCCGCGTCGGCCGTCATCGTCCTCGGTGCCCCCGGCGCCTACGCGGCCTCCGCGGGCGACTGGGACCACGACGACTCTTCCTACAGCAAGGAGCACGACAACGGAAGCAAGCACGAGAAGCCGCACGGCGGTATGCACACGGGTGGCGGCGCGCTGACCGCGGTGAACGAGGGTGACTGGGACGGCGGCGAGTCCAAGAAGGACGAGGGCGAGAAGTCCTGGGAGGGCGGCAAGCACGAGAAGCCGCACGGCGGTATGCACACCGGCGGCGGCGCGCTGACCGCGGTGAACGAATGGGACGGCGGCGAGTCCAAGAAGGACGACGGCGGCTGGGACGGCGGCGAGTCCAAGAAGGACGAGGGCTCCGAGTACAAGCAGGACGAGGGCGAGAAGTCCTGGGGCGGCGGCCACGAGAAGCCGCACGGCGGTATGCACACCGGCGGCGGTGGCCTCGACACGCCGACCACCACCGCGGGCGGCCTCGCCGTCCTGGGCGTGGCCGGCGCCGGCCTGTACGCCGTCCGACGCAAGAAGTCGGTCAACGGAATGGCCTGAGCCGTGCCGGGCGCGATAGCGGCCGGGCCGCCACCAGGAACCCCGTGGCGGCCCGGCTCGCTTTCCCCCTCCGTGTCCGCCCTGCCGCCGTGCCCTACCGAGGTGGTCCTCGATGACAGTCCCTCCTTCGACCCCCGCCGACGACGAGAAGCCGCCGACCGGGCAGGGATCCCGCCCCGGCCTGATGGTGCTGTGCGGCGTGGCCCTGCTGATCCTGGCGGTCAGCCTGATCGGCGGCAACGACACGTCGACCGACTCGTCGCGCCCCCCACTGCCCGCACAGCCCGCGACGTCGGCCTCGCCCAAGGCCGGCCCGTCCGCGACCGGGCAGTCCGCGACCGGCCCGTCCCGCACCCGCCCGGCCGGACCGGTGCTGCCCCGGTCGAAGCCGGTGCGGCTGCTGATCCCGGAGATCTCCGTCGACGCCCCCTTCACCGACCTCGCCATCGGCGCGGGCGGACAGCTGGAGCCCCCGCCGGCCGCCGACACCAACCTCGTCGGCTGGTACGCCAAGGGCGTCTCCCCCGGGGAGCGGGGCACCTCGATCATCGCGGGGCACGTGGACACCAAGACGTCCGCCGCGGTCTTCGCCCGCCTGGGCCAACTGGACGAGGGAGACGTCTTCCACGTCCGGCGGGCCGACGGACGCAAGGCGTCCTTCGAGGTCGACGGCGTGGAGACCTTCGCCAAGGACGAGTTCCCCAGCAAGCGTGTGTACGGGGACACCGACCGCTCCGAGGTACGGCTCATCACCTGCGCGGGAGACTACGACCGCAAGGCCAAGGACTACACGGACAACCTGGTCGTCTTCGCCCACCTCACCTGAGCCCGCGCGGGTCACCCGCGCAGTGCACACGAGTCGCGCGCCGTCGGGGCCGGGCGGAAGATCGTCAGACACGCCGGCGTCGCAGCAGCACTCGCGACGTTCAGTTCCGCCTCCGCGAAGGAGAGTGCGCAGGATGACCATCACCACCCCTGTTTCCGACCCGTCGGCACGTCAGGTGTCGCACCAGGTCTCCCAGTCCGTGTTCGACGGCTCCCGCCTCCGGGTGGTCCTGCTGGTGGAGGTCTACGACGGGGCCCAGCAGCAGTTCCTGGAGACGTACGAGAACCTGCGCAGCCACGTCGAGTCCGTCCCGGGGCACATCGGCGAGCAGTTGTGCCAGTCCATCGAGAACCCCTCGCAGTGGCTCGTCACCAGCGAGTGGGAGAGCGCACCGCCGTTCCTGAACTGGGTGAGCAGTGAGGAACACGTGCGGATGGTCAAGCCGCTGCACAAGTGTGTCCGGCACACCCGGTCGCTCCGTTTCCACGTGGTCCGGGAGACCGGCCGGCCGGCGGCGGGCGCCGAACCCGGCCGGGGCGGGCTCCAGTCGGCCCCCCGGATCGGTGACGGCGTGATCCGGCACGCCCTCACCTTCACGGTGAAGCCCGGCAGCGAGGAGACGGTCGCCGGGATCCTCGCCGACTACGCCTCGCCCGAGCCGCGCGTCGACGACACCACGCGCCTGTGCCGTACGTCCCTGTTCCTGCACGGCAACCGGGTGGTGCGGGCCATCGAGGTGCGCGGCGACCTGCTCGCGGCCCTGCGGCACGTGGCCGCCCAGCCCGAGGTGCGAGCGGTCGAGGAGGCCCTCAACCCCTATCTGGAACAGGACCGGGACCTCGGCGACCCGGAGTCCGCGCGGGTGTTCTACACGCGGGCGGCGCTGCCCGCCGTGCACCATGTGACGGCGGCGGAGCGGGACCCGGCGGCACAGCGCCACGCGCTGTCCTACCCGGCCCGGCCGGGGCAGGGCATGCGGCTGGCGCAACTCCTCGCCGAGCGCGACGAGGCGGCGGCCGACGACCCGCGCAGCCCGGTGCTGAGCAGCACCATCTTCCAGCGCGACGAGATCGTGGTGCGGCTGATCGATGTGCGCGGCGACCTCCGGGCCGGCGACCCCGCGGTCACCCTCGGCCTCCCCGACCCCACCGCGGTCACCGAACTGACCACCCTGCTGGACGGTCCGGACCGGCCGGGCGACGCACTCGCCCGGGCCCTGGAGGGCGCCCGGATGGAACCGGTCACCGACCGGTGCGCGCCCGACGCCTGAACCTCGCCGGACGCCGCGGACACGCGACGGCCGCCGGACCGCATGTCGCGGTCCGGCGGCCGTCGCCGTCTGCCCGGGCGTCAGTTCACTCGGGGACGGTGCAGTCGAAGGCGTGCAGATAGGGGTTGACCGGACGGATGTCGTCGATGACGAGGCCGGCCTCGGTCAGCCGGCCGACCATGCTGTCGGTGGTGTGCTTCGCACCGCCGACGTTGAGGAGCAGCAGCAGGTCCATCGCGGTGCTGAACCGCATCGACGGGGTGTCGTCGACGAGGTTCTCGATGACCACGACCCGGGCCCCGGGCCCGCCCGCCCGCATGACGCCCCGCAGGGCGCGGGCGGTGCTGTCGTCGTCCCACTCCAGGATGTTCTTGATGACGTACACGTCGGCCCGTACGGGGACGTCCTCGCGGCAGTCCCCGGGCACGATCCGCACTCGGTCCGCGAGTGAACCGCCCTCGCGCAGCCGGGGGTCGGCGTTCTCCACGACCTTGGGCAGGTCGAGCAGGGTGCCGTGCATGGACGGGTACTTCTCCAGCAGACTCGCCACCACGTGCCCCTGGCCGCCGCCGATGTCGGCGACCGACGAGCTGCCGGACAGGTCGAGGAGGGCCGCGACGTCCTCCGCCGACTGCCGGCTGGAGGTCGTCATGGCGCGGTTGAAGACCTCGGCCGACTGGGGAGCGTCCTCGTTGAGGTAGGTGAAGAACTCCTTGCCGTACAGGCCCTCGACGACGTTGCGGCCGCTGCGCACCGCCTCGTCGAGCAGGGGCCACGCGTCCCAGGTCCACGGTTCGGTGCACCACAGGGTGATGTAGCGCAGGCTGTGCGGGTCGTCCTCGCGCAGCAGCCGGGACATGTCGGTGTGCGCGAACGTCCCGTTCTTCTGCTCGGTGAAGACGCCGTAGCAGGTCAGGGCGCGCAGTAGCCGGCGCAGCGGCTTGGGCTCGGCCTTCACCGCGGTCGCGAGGTCGTCCACGGTCATGGGGGTGTCCCCGAGGGCGTCGGCGACTCCGAGCCGGGCGGCCGTGCGGAGGGCGGCGGCACATGCCGCGCCGAACACGAGCTCCCTCAGCCGCATGGGCGGGGGTGGGGCGGTCTGGGCGGTCGTCATGTGCCGCTTTCCTTCCTTCTTCGGTACACGAGTGGCTGTGGCCGGCCGGTCAGCACAGTCCCGCGGGCTTGGACGCGCCGCAGGTGTTGCCCTCGAAGGTGTTGTTCTTCCCGGTGGCCGCCGTCTCCGTGTCGACCAGGTCGGCGGGGGAGTTGTCGCGCAGCGAGTTGCCCTTGACCTCGTTCTTCTCGCTGGTGACGCCCACGAAGCTCTTGAACAGGACGATGCCGCCCGACAGCGGGGACTTGCCCGAGTTCCCCCGCACCGTGTTGTCCGCGACCAGCACCTTCTCGGTGCCGGTCAGGACGATGCCGGAGCCCTGGAGGGCGTCGAGGCGCTCGGTCTTCGGGCAGGACTTGTTGTTGGCCACGACGTGGTTGTCGCGCACGACCAGGTCACCGGCCTTGGGCTTGTTCTCGTCGCCGACGACGAACACGCCGGCGCAGTTGCCGGTGATGGTGTTGGCCGCGACGGCGAGGTTGCGCAGCCGCCGGACCGTGACGCCGATCCGGTTGCCCTCGAGGAGGTTGCGCGCGACGAGGGTTCCCTCGGTGTCGGCCGCGCCCTTCTCGGCCGTGACCGTGTTGGCGAGGAAAATGCCCGCGTCGCCGTTGTCGAGGGCGGCGTTGCCGCGGAAGATGCCGTGGACCGACTGCTCCTGGGCGATGCCCCAGACGCCGTTCTTGACGGCCGTCACGTTCCGGACCGTCAGCCCGTCGGTGGCCGTCGAGTACACGCCGGCGCGGGTGAAGCCGGTCACCGTCAGGTCGGCGACGGTGACGCCCTTGACGTTCTTGCCCTTGGTGCCGGTCACGCAGATCCCGTTGCCGCCCTTGGCACAGGTGCCGGCGGCAGCCTTCTCCGTGCCGGGCTTGAGGATCGTCTCGCGGCCCATGCCGCGCAGGGTGAGCCCGGGGGTGCTCACGTCGACGCTCTCGTGGTAGGTGCCGGGAGTGACGAGGACCGTGTCCCCCGATTCGGCGGCGTCCACCGCCTTCTGGATCGACTCTCCGGGCTTGACCACGTGGGTCATGGGGACGGAGGACGCCGGAGCCGCTCCGAGTCCCGTGCCGATCATCGCTGCGGTGCACACCAGGTACACGACATGGCATTTCTTCATATTCGGAAAGATATGCCGGACATATTCTGGCGCGGCCGGGATGAGCCATCCGACGGCGTGTCAGGATGGCAACCTGAGCGGCATGGGCAAGACCGCACTGATCGTCATCGACATGATCAACACCTACGACCATCAGGACGCCGAAGCGCTGATCCCGGCCGCGGAGTCGGTACTGCCGCAGCTGACCGGGCTGCTGGAGCGGGCGCGGCGCCACCACGTCCCCGTGATCTACGTCAACGACAACTTCGGGGAGTGGCGCTCGCACCACGGCGAGATCCTCGACAAGGCACTCTCGGGACCGCACGCGGGACTCGTCGAGCCGCTGCGGCCCGACGAGTCGTCCCTCTTCGTGGTCAAGGCACGCCACTCGATCTTCTTCGAGACCCCGCTGACCTATCTCCTCCACCAGCAGGGGATCGACCGGCTCGTGCTGTGCGGGCAGGTGACCGAGCAGTGTGTGCTCTACTCGGCGCTCGACGCCCACATCCGCCATCTCCAGGTCATCGTCCCGCGCGACGCGGTCGCCCACATCCACGCCGATCTCGCGGACGCCGCCCTGCGCATGATGGAGCGCAACATGGGTGCCCGGGTGTGCGACAGCGACGAGTTGTGGACCTGAGGCGATCCGCGGCGCGGCGCGCCGGGAGAGCCGGCCGCTGTCAGGTCCGCAGGCTGCGCACGGGCAGGACGAGCTGCGCCGCCGTGCGCAGGGTGTCCTCGTGGTTGGCGAAGGCGGCGACCGCCCCGGCCTCGCCGGGCTCGCCGCCGGACCACGGGCGGGTGGCGAAGACGAGGCAGGCGTAGCCGCGCTCGTCCACCGCCTCGCGCCATTGCGGCGTGGGCACGAACTGGGCGTTGACGCCCGGCATGGTGAGCGCCGCCGCACCGGGCACGACGAGCAGGCGGACCGGCAGGTCGGGCAGGCCGGTGGCGTCGAGCACGCCGTCGCCCACGGCGATCCCGGAGCGGCTCAGCAGCCCCTCGACGGCGGCCGGGGTCGCCTCCGGGCCGCCCTCGCCGTCGCCGAGGGAGCAGGCGAGGAGGAAGGGGACGTCGCCGTCGGGTGTCTCACGGCTCCAGGACATGATGACGAGCGTGCCGAGGTCGGCGGTTCGCAGGGGACGCGGGTCGGTAGAGATCGAGGTCATCGCGAAACCGTAAGCGCGCGCCGGGGCGCCCCCGGACGGCCGTCACCCGACCGGACGACGTCCGCGCCCTTCTTCACACGAACGAGGAGTCTGCCGGACGAGTGGTCCGCTCACCGCCGCGACAGTCGGCTGCGGATGTCGTCGAAGTGCCGGTGCACCGCCCGCTCCGCGGCCTCCGCGTCACCCCCGCGCACGGCGTCGACGATCCTGGCGTGCATCCGCGCCAGTTCCTCGCCGTCGGCCGCCGCGCCCAGCCCCTGGGCCTGGGTGCGCACCCGGTGGAAGGCGTTCCAGAAGGCGTCGAGGAGTTCGCTGAGCAGTTCGTTGTCCAGGGAGCGGTGCAGCACGCGGTGGAA
Organism: Streptomyces sp. NPDC048171; assembly: GCF_043202655.1. Taxonomy (NCBI): domain Bacteria; kingdom Bacillati; phylum Actinomycetota; class Actinomycetes; order Kitasatosporales; family Streptomycetaceae; genus Streptomyces; species Streptomyces sp. NPDC048171. Next base: position 125,469 of record NZ_JBIDAU010000007.1, on the reverse strand, counting down.
GGCGCGGTCGGTGCGGGCCGCGATCTCGCCCGCCTCGCGCACCTCGGTGTGCATCGTCTCGACCAGCGCGTCCAGCTCCGCCAGGTCGGCGTCGGGCAGCCGGCCCGCCAGCCGGTGCATGAGCCCCGCCTCCAGCGCTTCGCGCAGCTGCAGCAGTTCGAGCAGGCTGCCCTGGCCCCGTCGGTGTCCGACCACGGTGCGAAACGCCATGGCCTCGGTCATCGGCTCCAGCGACATGGTGCCGACATAGGTCCCGAAGCCGCGCCGGATCTCCACGATGTGCATGGCCTGCAGGGACTTGAGTGCCTCGCGCAGCGAGTTACGGCTGACGCCGAACCGCTCCATCAGCTCCGTCTCGGTGGGCAGCGGGTCGCCGGGGCCGAGGCCCTCCTCGACGATCAGCTCCTTGATCCGCTCCTCGGCGTCGGCGGCGACCGAGCCCATGTGGCGTCCCCTCTCGACCCTTGACATCCCCTGCTCCGTCATGTGTCACTCTAACAGGACGTAGGACGTCCTACGTCCTCGGGTTCCGGGAGTCCGGGCGCGCTGCCGCCCCCTGCCCCCGAGAAGGAAACACGGCAAGACCTGGAGTCACCGCATGCCCATCCCCACGCCGCTGCACGGCGTCATCCCCCCGGTCATCACCCCGCTCACCCCGGCAGGGGAGGTCGACACCGGATCGGTGCGCCGACTGACCGAGCACCTGATCACGGCCGGTGTGCACGGTCTGTTCCTGCTGGGGTCCAGCGGCGAGACCGCCTACCTCACGGACGCCCAGCGGCTGACCGCGCTCGAAACCGCCGTGGACGCCGCCGCCGGCCGCGTCCCCGTGCTCGCCGGGGTCATCGAGACCACCACGGCCCGCGTCCTGGACCGGGCGGCCGACGCGGTCCGGGCCGGCGCCGACGCACTCGTGGCCACGGCGCCCTTCTACACCCGCACCCACCCGGTGGAGATCGCCGGCCACTTCCGGCGGATCCGCGAGGGCGCGGACCTGCCGCTGTTCGCCTACGACATCCCGGTCGCCGTGCACACCAAACTGCCCCGCGACGTGGTCCTCGGCCTGGCCGCCGACGGCACCCTCGCCGGGCTGAAGGACTCCAGCGGCGACGAGGGCTCGCTGCGCCGGCTGCTGGTCGAACTGCGCCCGCACACCCCGGACTTCTCGGTGCTCACCGGCTCCGAACTCACCGTGGACGGCGCGCTCCTCGCCGGCGCGGACGGCGTCGTGCCCGGCCTCGGCAACGTCGACGCGCACGGCTACGTACGCCTCTACGCGGCCGCCCGGGCGGGTGACTGGGCCGCCGCCAGGGCGGAGCAGGACCGGCTCGCGGCCCTGTTCGCCCTCACCGACGCGGGCGACCCCGCCCTGATGGGCCCCAGCTCCAGCGCGCTCGGCGCCTTCAAGGCCGCCGCCCGGCTGCTGGGCCTCATCGACTGCGCGGCCACCGCGGCACCGCAGGTGCCGCTCGACGAGGCGGCCGTGGCCCGCGTCCGCACCCGGCTCACCGAGGCCGGACTCCTGTGATCCCCGGACCGGGGCCGCCGGTCCGGCCCCGGTCCCACCCCCGCACCTCCCGTTCCGTCCCGCTGCCCGTCCCCCCACGCGCGTCTTCCCACCCGCATTGGATCCGTCATGTCATCTGCGCGCCCCACCCCGACCGCCCCGCCCTGGTACCGCGAGATCACCCGGGAGAAGTGGAAGTCCTTCTTCGCCGCCTGGATCGGCTACCTCCTCGACGGCTTCGACTTCGTGCTCATCACCCTCGTGCTGACCGAGATCGCCGACGACTTCGGGCTGTCCACCGTCGAGTCCGCGAGCCTGGTCTCCGGGGCCTTCATCACCCGCTGGCTCGGCGGCGCCGTGCTCGGCGCGCTCGGCGACCGCTTCGGCCGCAAGAGCGCCATGGTGGCCAGCATCCTGCTGTACTCGGTCGGCACCTTCGCCTGCGGCTTCGCCTGGGACTACACCAGCCTGTTCACCGCCCGTCTGCTGATCGGCATGGGCATGGCCGGTGAGTACAGCGCCAGCGCCACCTACGTACTGGAGAGCTGGCCCGCCCGGCTGCGCAACCGCGCCTCCGGATTCCTCATCTCCGGCTTCTCCCTGGGCGGCGTCCTGGCGGCCGAGGTCTACGAGCACGTGGTGCCGGGGCACGGCTGGCGCTGGCTGTTCTACATCGGCCTGTTCCCGGTGGTCGTCGCGCTGTGGGTGCGGCGGGCGCTGCCCGAGGCCGACGACTGGGAGGCCCGGGTGGGCGCCACCGGCGAGCGGCCCAACCCCTTCCGGCCGCTGTTCGCGGGCCGGCGCCGGGCGACGGTCAACACGGTGCTCGCGGTCGTCGCGACGGGAGCGCTGTTCGCGGTCTTCACCCCCCTCGGTGCGGGAGCGGTGCCCGTCCTCTCCGTCGTGGCCACGGCCTGTCTCCTCGCCTTCGCCGTGCAGCTGGGCGGGCGCAAGCGCTGGCTGCTGTTCGTGGCGCTCTGCGTCACCGTCTTCTGCGCCTTCCTCTACAGCTGGCCGGTCCAGGCCCTGCTGCCCACCTACCTCAAGAGCGAACTCGGCTTCACCCCCGCGCAGGTCAGCGACGCGCTCTACTACGCCGGGTTCGGCACGATGGCCGGCTGCATCGTCACCGGCTTCCTCGGGGACCGGTTCGGCACCCGCAGGGCGTACGCCTGCACCCTGGCCGTCGGCATCGCCTTCGTCTTCCCCGTCTTCGCGATCCGCGACAGCCAACTCGGCCTGGGCATCCTGCTGTTCCTCATGCTCGCCTGCATGCAGGGCATCTCCGGACTGCTGCCGAAGTACATCGCCGGACACTTCCCGACCGAGACCCGCGCGGCGTCCCTGGGCTTCACCTACAACGTCGGCGCGCTGGGCGGCGCCGTCGCCCCCGTGCTCGGTGCCCGGCTGGCGTCGAGCATGTCGCTGGGACAGTCGCTCGCGGTGCTCACCTTCTCGCTGACCCTGGTGGTCATCCTGCTGATCGGCTTCGACGTCCCGAGCCGGCTCAACCGTCTCGTCGACCCCGAGGCCGTGCCGGACTACCTGGCCACCGAGGCGGCGGTGGAGAGCCCGCCGTCCGTACCGACGGCGAAGTGAGGCGGACGCCGGCCGGAGGGTGGTTCGCCTGCTCCGACCGGCGTAAGGAGAGGTCGGACGGTGCGTCGTCGGATCCTCACGTGCGGTAACAGTCCCAGTATGATCTGTAGACGAAATGCTCATCGGAGTGACGTGTGCGGCGCGCACCGCCGTGGGGTCCGGATCGCCGTGGCGGCGCTGCTCGCCACGACCGCGCTGGGTGCCGCCACCGAAGCGACCGCCGCACCGTCCGTCCCCCTGCGCACCGACTGGGACGCCATCGCCGCCTGCGAGTCGGGCGGCGACTGGAACGCGAACACCGGCAACGGCTACTACGGCGGACTGCAGTTCAAGACGTCGAGCTGGATCGCGGCCGGCGGTCTCAAGTACGCCCCGCGCGCGGACCTCGCCAGCCGCGTCGAGCAGATCGCCGTCGCCAAGCGCCTGGCCCGGATTCAGGGGATGAACGCCTGGGGCTGCGCCTGATGTTCCCGCCCGGCGGTCCTGGGCAGACGTAGGGGTGTGAGCCGCCCGGCCGCAGGAGGGCGAAGGAGGGCTCGGCAGACATGACACGTCTCCCAGGTGACCGCCGCCCCGACCCGCGCGCACGGCTGGGAGAGATGATCTTCTCTCGCGTGGCGGGCCCGGAGGGTCCGGGCAACCGTGCCCGCATCCACGACACACCGGGCCCGCGCTGGTTCGGCCCGGAGCGGCCGATCCGGCGGGTGCACGGGGACGCCTCCATGTTCATCGGCGGCCTGTCCGCCCTGCTGCTCCAGTCGCTCCACCCGCTGGCCATGGCCGCGGTCGCCGCGCACTCCGGTTTCCGCGGCGACCCCTGGGGCCGGCTCCAGCGCACCAGCACCTTCCTCGCGGTCACCACCTACGGAACGGCGGACAGTGCGCAGGAGGCGTGCGAGCGGGTACGGGCCGTGCACGATAGAGTGCGGGGCGTCACGGCCGAGGGTGAGGAGTACGCCGCCGCCGACCCGCACCTGCTGTGCTGGGTGCACGTCGCGGAGGCCGACAGCTTCCTGCGCGCCCACCAGCGGTACGGCGCCCACCCCCTGGACGACGACGGGTGCGACGGCTACGTGGCCGACATGGCGCGCATCGCCACCGCGCTCGGCGTGCCGGATCCGCCCGTCGACCGCGCCGGACTCACCGAACGGATCGCCGCGTACCGCGGCGAACTGCGTGCGACCGCCGAGGCGCGCAGCACCGCCCGCTTCCTGCTGCTCAGGCCGCCCATCCCGCTGCTCGCGCGGCTGCCCTACGGGTTGCTCGCCGCAAACGCGGTGTCCCTGCTGCCGGTCTGGGCCTCACGCGCCCTGGGGCTGCCGCGCGTACCCCCGGCCGAGGGCGTGTGCGTGCGCCCGCTCGGGTCGGCCGTGACCGCGGGCATCCGTTGGGCGATGACGCCACCCCGGGACGCCGCGTAGGGACGCGGGGCCGGCCGAACGGTACGCCGTGTTGACCGGGGTAGCCCGTGGGTGTGCACCTGTGCCCGGTCGTGGCCGCCCGGTGTTTCCCCGCGGCGGGGGACGGGCAGTCCCCGGCGGGGGAGCAGAGGGGCGGCCCCGGACGTCCGGTACGCGGACCCGTCCGGGGCCGGCCTCTGGCCCTCAGTGCCTCACTGCCTCAGCGGAGCGCCGCCGCCGCGGGCCGCGGCAGTCCGTAGTGCCCGCGCAATGTCGCCGCTTCGTACGCCGTGCGGAACAGACCGCGCGCCCGCAGGAGCGGGACCACCTGGTCGGCGAAGAGGTCGAAGCCGCCCGGCAGCCACGGCGGCATGACGTTGAAACCGTCGGCGGCTCCCTGCTCGAACCACTCCTGGATCTGGTCGGCCACCTGCTCGGGCGTGCCGGCCACCACACGGTGGCCGCGCGCGCCCGCGAGGCGGTGCATGAGCCCGCGCACCGTGGGCTGTTCGCGGTCGATGATGTCCAGGACGAGCTGGAACCGGCTGCCGTTGCCGCGTTCGCCCCGGGTCTCGATGAGCCGGCGCGGCACCGGCCCGTCCAGCTGCTCCGCGGTGAGGTCGAGACCCAGCAGACGCCGGAGCAGCTGGAGCGAGTACTCGGGCTGGGTGAGTTCGTCGAACTCCGCGTGCAGTGCCCGTGCCTCGGCCTCGGTCGCACCGATGAAGGGGCTGATGCCCGGCAGGACGAGCAGCCGTCCGGGGTCACGGCCGAGGACCGCGGCCCTCGCCTTGAGGTCGGCGTAGAACTCCTGCCCGCTCCGCAGCGTCTGGTGCGCGGTGAACACCGCCTCCGCGTAGGCCGCGGCGAAGGAGCGGCCGTCCTCGGAGGACCCGGCCTGGACGTACACCGGGCGCCCCTGCGGGGAGCGGGGGAGATTCAGTGGGCCGCGCACCTTCAGGTGGCGGCCCGAGTGGCCGATCTCGTGGATGCGGTCGGTGTCGGCGAACACGCCGGTCTTCTGGTCGACGACCAGTGCCTCGTCCTCCCAGCTGTCCCAGAGCTTCGTCACCACGTCGACGAACTCCCGCGCACGGTCGTACCGTTCGGCGTGCACCGGATGTCCGTCGAGGCCGAAGTTCTCCGCGGCCTGCGGGGCGCCGGTGGTGACGATGTTCCAGCCGGCCCGGCCCTTGCTGAGGTGGTCCAGCGAGGCGAACAGGCGCGCCAGATTGTACGGCTCGGTGTACGTGGTCGAGGCCGTCGCGATCAGGCCGATGCGTTCGGTGGCCGCGGCGATCGCCGACAACCAGGTGAACGGTTCGAGCCGGAAGCGGCTCGCGTAGCGGACGTTGTCGGCCAGCGACGGGCCGTCGGCGAAGAACACGGCGTCGAACGTGGCTGCCTCGGCCCGGCGGGCCAGCTCCTGGTAGAAGCCGATGTCGAGAATGCGGCCGGGGTCGGTGCCGTGGTGCCGCCAGGCGGCCTCGTGGTGGCCGCCCGGATAGACGAACAGGTTCAGGTGCAGGGTGCGGGCGCTCATGCCGCGGTCTCCTCCTCGGTCGGCCCGGCGCTCTCGGAGTTCCGCACGCCCAGGCGGGCCAGCAGCCGGTCGCGCAGGGCGGTGTACTCGGCGCCCGCGTGGTCCCGCGGTGCCGGGAGCCGCACGGGCAGGTCGGCCGCGATCCGGCCCCGGTCCAGCACCACCACCCGGTCCGCGAGCGCGATGGCCTCGTCGACGTCGTGCGTCACCAGGAGTACGGCCGGCCGGTGCCGTTCGCACAGCCGCCGCAGCAGGGCGTGCATCCTGATCCGGGTCAGGGCGTCGAGCGCGCCGAACGGTTCGTCCGCCAGCAGCAGCCGAGGTTCGCGTACCAGGGACCTCGCCAGCGAGACACGTTGCTGTTCGCCGCCCGACAGTTCCACCGGCCAGGCCCGTTCGCGTCCGGCGAGGCCGACCTCGGCGAGGGCGGCCCGGCCCCGGTCCTCGGCGAAGGGCCCGCTCAGACCGAGTACGACGTTGTCGAGCAGCCGCTTCCAGGGCAGCAGCCGCGCGTCCTGGAAGACGACGGACACATGGTCGGGTGCGGTCAGTCCACCGCTGCCCGCCACCTCGTGGTCGAGGCCGGCCAGGGCGCGCAGCAGCGTGCTCTTGCCGGAGCCGCTGCGCCCCAGCAGTGCCACGAACTCCCCGGGCGCGATGGACAGCTCGAGCCCGTTCAGCACCCTTCGCTCACCGAAGGAACGCACCAGGTTCTCGATGCGGACCGTCGTGTGGTCCGCCGTGTTCAGCCCGCCAGCGTCCGCCGCCATGACAGGGCCCTCCTCTCCACCAGACGCACGAGGGCGTCGGAGACCAGACCGAGCAGGCCGTACACCACGAGGCCGACGATGATGACGTCGGTCTGCCCGTACGTCCGGGCCAGTTCCATCATGTAGCCGATGCCGCTGGTGGCGTTGACCTGCTCGACCACGACGAGGGCCAGCCAGGCGCCGGTCACCGCGAAGCGCATGCCGAGCAGGAAGCCGGGCAGCGCGCCGGGCAGCACGACGTGCCGGACGAAGCCGAGCCTGCCCAGGCGCACGGTCTCCGCCAGCTCGGCGTAGCGGTTGTCTATGGCGCGCAGTCCGTTGTGCGTGTGGATGTAGACCGGCACGAGGACACCGAGCGCGATCGTGATCACCTTCATCGTCTCGCCGATGCCGAACCAGAGGATCAGCAGCGGGATCAAGGCCAGCGAGGGGATCGACCGCTTGATCTGCACCGGGCCGTCGATCACGGCCTCGCCGAGCCGGCTGAGCCCGGAGACGAGGGCGAGGACCAGACCGGCCGCGACCCCGAACAGCAGCCCCAGTAGGGCGCGTTGCGCGGAGGTGGCGAGGTGGGACTGGAGCTTGCCGTCGTCGATGAGGTCGCCCGCGGTGCCCGCGACGGTCCAGGGGGCGGGAAGGCTGCGGACGTCGAAGACGCCCAGTCCGGAACCCGCCGCCCAGAGCACGAGCAGCAGTGCCGGGCCGATCGCCCAGCCGTACCGCACGGGTTTGCCGGGGCCCGGGCGGTGTCGTCGTGGCCCGCGCGCACGCACCCGGTCCGGTGGGGCCTCGGCGGCCGGGAGCGCCCGCTTGTCGAAGATCGTGGTGCTCATGGCGACGTCCCTTCACCGGCAACGGCCTCGGCGGCCACCGGCTCGTAGCGGCGGTCGAAGAGGAGCTCCGCGTCGAACGGCTCGCGGTCCTGCTCCTTCGCCAGCAGGTCGATGGTCTGCTGCTGCCGGTGGACGGCGTCGGTCCAGTCCGCCGGAAGGTCCGGGTGGCCGATGCGCCGGACCAGGTATTCGCCGTCCTCCTTGCTGAGTCCCTGGTCCTCGACGTAGTAGCCCGCCACCCATTCCTCGGGATGCCTGTCGATCCATATCTGCGCCCGGGCCCAGAACTTCACGAGTTCCCGGAGGGCGGCCGACTTCTGCGCGTCGGCGACGGATTCGGTCAGCGCCCACAGGTGTGCCGGGTCGTCCCGGAGCCCGTGCCTGACCGTCGCGCCGCCGTCCTTGCCGTAATTGGCCAGGTACCGCTTGATGTTGACGTCCGCGATGGGCGCGGCGTCCACCTGGTGGTTTCCGAGCGCGGTGGGATAGACGTCGCCGGTGCTCGCGAGTTCGACGAGTTCGACGTCCTGCTGGGTGAGACCGGCCTTCTTGAGAATGCGCAGGACGAGAGCGCCCTGGGCCTGCCCCGGGCTGTAGGCGATCTTCTTGCCCCGCAGGTCGGCGAGGGTCCTGATGCCGGAGCCCGGGGCGGTGCCCAGCTCGTAGATGGGGTTCTTGTACGGGTCCGCGCGGAACCTGACCGCCACGAGCTTCGTGTCGAGACCCGTCCAGTGGGCGTTGATCGACGGGATGTCGGCGGCCGAGCAGACGTCGAGTGCGCCGGCCCGGAAGGCCTCCGAGCACTGGGGGCCGCCGCTGATGTTGGCCCACTTCACCTTGAAGGGCAGTTGGTCGATCTGTCCGGACAGCTCCAGGGCGACCTTGAGGTCGGGCGCTCCGACGGTGAGCGTGGTGTCCCGGGCGACCGCGGCCGGGATCCTCTGGTCCGAGACGTCCTCGCTGGTCGCGGTCTGCGCCGGGGCCACACAGCCGGTGACGGTGAGGGAGAGGGCCAGTGCGGCCAGGGCGGGAAAGCGCCGGAATCCGGGCAGGGGTGTGCGAGAGGTCATCACGGCCTTCACGGGGAGCGGAGGAAAGAGGGCAGCGGGCGGTGGGGTTCAGCTACACACCGCGGTGGCGACGCGCATCAGATCGATGGCCCGTCGCTTCGTGAACTGCCGGAATTTCCGCATGCCGTGGACGCTAGCCAGGGGGTTGAAACCCGGTCAAGGGCTACCGGCCGGCTCCGCCGGGACTGCAACGACGCCTTCGTCGGCGTGTCATGTTCCGGAAACGCGGCGGCCCGAATAGGCGGACCAGCGGCCCTCTCGCCTGGCCACCGTGATGTCGCGGCCGAAGCAGGCGGTCAGCCGCGAGTCGGTCAGGACACCCTCGACGGGACCGGAGGCGAGGATCCTGCCCTCGCGCAGCAGCAGGGCGTGGCTGACGGCCGGGAACAGCTCCTCCAGATGGTGGGTGACCGTCACGGTGGCCAGGTGCGGACGGCCCTCGGCCAGTTGGTGCATGGCCTCGACGAGGTCCTCGCGGGAGGGCAGGTCGAGGGCGTTGAACGGCTCGTCGAGGAGGAGCAGCGCCGGGTCGGCCATCAGCGCCCGCGCGATGAGGACGCGCGCCCGCTGACCGCCCGAGCAGACCCCGTACGGCCGGTCGGCCAGCTCCTTGACGCCCAGCTCGGACAGGAGGTCGCGGGCCCGGTCCCGGACCTCGTCGTCGTACGTCCGCCACAGGGGCTGCACGGTGCCGCTGTGGCCGGTGAGCACGACCGCGTGGGCGGTGAGGTCCTGCGGCACCCGCTGGGCGGCGTTGACATGGCCGATCTGCGCCCGCAGCTCGCGCACGTCGACCCGGCCGAGCCGGCTGCCGAGAACCTCGACCGTCCCGGTGGTGGGGTGCATCAGCGCGCCGAGCAGCCGCAGCAGGGTGGTCTTCCCGGCGCCGTTGGCACCCAGCAGGGCCCAGTGCTCGCCCGGCCGGACGGTCCAGTCGATGCCGTCGAGGATCAGCTGGTCGGTGGTGAGGCGCCGGACGTGCACGTCCCGGAGCCGGAGCACCGCCGCCTCCCGCTCGTTGTCCTGCGAGCCGGTCGTGCGCCCGGTCATGCCGTGTCTCCTTCGCGCGGGACGTGTGCCGTACCCCCGACACAGTAGATGTACTCACCATGCGCCTGCTGGACCGTCCGGTTCCTGGACGGAACCCGACGGAGGTGGCGACCGGACCGCGGACTCCTTCGCGGCACGCACGCCGGCTGGGAACCCGAAGGGCGGTGACGCCGCCCCCGTCGCCGTCCGCCCCGAACACGGCGGCCTGCCCCCGCCGTGACGGGGGCAGGCCGGAACCGGTCGGGTTCCCCGGGCGGGAGGGGAAGGGTCAGACGCCCGCCACCGACTGGATCCACGACCGGTAGGCGGTCACGTTCGTGTACGCCGTGGTGGACTGCCGGTCGCTGGTCGAGGCGACGCCGACCTGGACGCCTCCGGCCATCATCGGGCCGCCCGAGTCGCCGCCCGCGGTGATGCCGTCGCCGGGGCGGGCGCATATCGCCCGGCCGTTGTAGGCGTCGTAGCACCCGCTGGTGACGCTCAGGTTGGCGACCTTGAGGTACCGGGACTGGCAGTTGATCTCCGAACCGCACCGTGAGGTGGCGCCCCAGCCGTAGACCTGGACGGTCTGGCCCACGCGCACCGTGCCCGGCTGTCCGAGCGGCGCGTAGGAGGCGGAGACGGAGCGGTCGAGCCGGACCAGCGCGAGGTCCGCCGAGGGATGCGTGGTGGTCTGCGCTCCGTTCGCCACCGTGCCGCCCGAGCCCTGGTCGAGGCTGCCGATACGGAAGGACAGGCCGCCGCCTGTGACGCAGTGCTTGGCCGTCAGGATCCAGGTGGGCGAGATGATGGTCGAGCTGCACGTCTGGGCGCCGTTGGAGAACAGCCGGGCCGCCCAGGGGGCGTTCTGCGCGTAGCCGCCGCCGATGATCGGCTGGGGTCCGCCGTCACCGGGGCGGGGCTCCGCCGCCGAGGCCTGCGGAGCGAGCGCGAGGGCGGACAGCAGCGTGGCCGTGAGTGCGGCCGTCAGGGTGGGGACGAGTCTGGAGGTTCGCAAGGCTCCTCGATTCCGACGGACACGCGTCGGGGCGCGTGTTCGGTCTGTGGGGGCGCCCAGCATCCCGGGCCCGGCCGCGGCACCGGCACTCCCGGCTTCCCATAACGCGGTGTTATGCCGCGGGGCGGCCCGGCCGGCGGTGCGCGCCGCCCGTGTCCGCGGCCGTGCGGACGGAGACGGTCACGACGTCGCCGCGGCTCGTGGCCTCCGGCGGCCCGGGCGGGCGGCGTCCCCGAGCCGGACCGTCGGCGACAAGGCCCGGATCCCGTGGGTCAGCGCAGCAGGAGTTGCACGAGTGCGACGGTGCCGACCGTCACCACCAGCGTCCGCAGGACGACGGGCTTGAACCGGCGGCCCACCTTGGCCCCGCCGTACCCGCCGAGGGCCGAGCCGACCGCCAGCAGGCCGACGGCGGTCCAGTCGAAGTCCGCGGCGAAGAGGAAGAAGAGCGCGGCGACGGTGTTGACGACGGCGGCGAGGACGTTCTTGACGGCGTTGAGGCGTTGCAGCGGCTCGTCGAGGAGCATGCCCATCAGGGACAGGTAGATGATCCCCTGGGCGGCCGTGAAGTAGCCGCCGTAGACGCTGGCCAGGGTCAGGCCGGTGAACAGCAGCGGACCGCCGTCCCGGCGCGGGGAGGCGCCGGTGCGCGCACGGCGGCGCTGCACCCACTTGCCGATCTGGGGCTGCAGCGCCACCAGCACCAGGGCAAGGCCCACCAGGACCGGCACGATCGTCTCGAAGGCGTCCTCCGGGAGCGCGAGCAGCAGTGTGGCGCCCGCGAGACCGCCCATCAGGGCGCCGACGCTCAGCTTGAGGACCCGCCGCCGCTGGCCGCGCAGTTCCTCGCGGTAGCCGATGGCGCCGCTGATGGAGCCGGGGATGAGGCCGAGGGCGTTGGAGACGGTGGCGGTGACCGGTGACAGGCCCGTGGCCAGCAGCACGGGAAAGGTGATCAGGGTGCCGGAGCCGACCACGCTGTTGATGGCGCCCGCCCCGACGCCGGCCGCGAACACCGCGGCCATGGCCTCGGGCGTCACCCCGGGCCGTCCGAGGCCGCGCCGCGGGCCGGCCGGAAGGTGTCTGGTGCATCTTTCACGGGGCCGACTGTACCCACCGGCAGAAGTGGTACGTCCCGTGGTACCCAACCGGTCCTGGATGGACGCTTCTTGACGTTAATTCACCTGATCATGCGGTGATACGATCACCGCGTTTGCGGAGCGGGCGGATGGGTGAAAGACGGCATCCCCGACTTCAGGGACAGCCCGGACAGCTACCCCGGTGCGGGCGGTCCACCGGCCGTCCGCGTAGACGGGAACTCAGCAAGCCGGCCGTCAGTCGCCTGAAGAGAGTCTTATGACGGAATACACAGGGAACCCCTTGCTCTGGGTGGCCCTAGTCGCCCTCGTGGCCGCCGCCGTGCTCATCAGCCGCCAGCGCAGGGCGGCCCGGGCGTTGCGGCAGCAGGTGCAGGGACTCAAGGACCACTACACCGAGCTGGAGAACGATTACGGAAAATCCGTACAGGCCGCCCAGGAGCGGGCCGAGGACGAGACCAAGACCGTCCTGAAGTCCGCCATGCGGACCCTTCAGGGCCTCGCCGCGGAACAGCAGCTGGTCCTCTCCCGCCTGCAGACCAAGTACGGCGACTCGGCCCTCCTCCAGGACCTGCTGGAGATCGACCACACCAACTCGCAGTTCGGCCGGCGGGCCCAGTCCATCGCCGTGCTCTGCGACGGCTGGCTCGGCGGGCGGCGCGACACCGCCTCGGTGTACGACGTGGTGCGCAGCGCGCAGGGGCGCATCCGGCACTTCCGCAGGGTGGACATCCTCTCCCAGGTCGACTTCGGCATCACCAGCCGGGCCGTGGAGCCCGTCGCCCTCGCCCTCGCCGAACTGCTCGACAACGCCACCAGCTACTCCAGCCCCGACACCGTCGTCGAGATCAACCTCCGGACCGTGCCCAAGGGCATCTGCGTGGTCGTCGACGACGCCGGTGTGGGCATGAGCGACGAGGAGCGCGCCCGCGCCGACCGGCTGCTCGCCACCGAGCGCGCCTCGGGCGTGGCCGGGCTCGGCAATCCGCCGCAGTTCGGCTTCGCCGTCATCGGCCTGCTGTGCGAACGATTCGGCTTCGAGGTGTCGGTGGACTCCTCGTCCCCCTACGGAGGTGTACGGGCGGTGGTCCTCCTGCCGCACGAACTGCTCACCGGCATGCCGGAGAAGAAGACTCCCGCCCCCGCCACCGCCCGGCCGGTCCGGGACGGCGGCCCCGAGGCCGCGCCCGTCTCGTCCCGGACCGACGACGGTCTGCCCCGGCGGCGCCGCAAGCGGCCGATGGCCATCGTGCCGGGCAACGAGTCCACCCCCCGCCCGGCGGGCCGCTCCGACTCCGAGCAGGCACAGGTCATGGGTGCCTTCCAGCGCGGAACGCGGTCCGGCCGGGTCACCGACCCCGAGGGCACCGACCGGACGCGCAGAACACCTGGTGCCAGCAGCGAAGGACATGAGGTCTCGTGAACGACGATCTGTCATGGATGCTCGACAGCGCCCTGGAGATTCCGGGTGCCCTGCACGCCGTCCTGATATCCGCCGACGGCCTGCTGATGGCCCGGACGCAGGACTTCGACAAGGACGACGCGGACCGGGTCGCCGCCGCGATGAGCGGGGTGCAGTCGCTCAGCCGCACCCTCGCCTTCTTCTGTGAGGACCCCAGCCAGTCCTGGCGCCAGACCCTGGTCGAGTTCGACGGCGGCTGGGTCTTCCTGATCTCCGCCGGCGAGGGCGCCTACCTCGGTGTCTCCGCCTCCCCCGAGGTGGACATGGCCGACATCACCTTCCGGATGCAGCAGCTCGTCGCCCAGCTCGGCAAACGGCTGACGACACCGCCGCGCGAGAACCTCGGCGTCCGCTCATGACCGGCCACGACGGCTGGGAGCCCGAGGCGCCGGAGTTAGTACGGCCGTACGTCATCACCAAGGGCCGCGGCCTGCCCGACGAGGACCACCTCTCCCTCATCACCCTCGTCACAGCCTCCGCCGAGGACACCCGGCGGCCGCTGCGGCTGTCCCCCGAAGAGCAGAGCCTGCTGGACCTCTGCTCGGCCGGCTACCTCTCGGTCGCCGAGATCGCCGGACACACCCACTTCCCGCTCGGCGTGGTGCGGATCCTGCTGGCCTCCCTGATGGAGGGCGGCCACCTCATGACCCGCCCGCCGGTGGCCCGCGCCCGGCTCGCGGACCGGGAAATCCTGGAGGAGGTGCTCAATGGGCTCCGCGCCAAGTTTGGATGAGCGGGACTACGTACGCGGCGGGGCGACCCAGACCGCGGTCAAGATCCTCGTCGTCGGGCACTTCGCGGTGGGCAAGACCACCCTCATCGGCTCCATCTCGGAGATCGAGCCGCTGTCCACCGAAGAGACGATGACGCAGGCCGCCGAGTCGGTCGACGACCTGGGCGGCGTCCAGGGCAAGACCACCACCACGGTCGCCATGGACTTCGGCCGCCTCACCATCAGCGACCGCGTCGTCCTCTACCTCTTCGGCACCCCCGGCCAGCAGCGCTTCGTCCAGATGTGGGAGGACATGGCACGCGGCGCCCTCGGTGCCCTGGTGCTGGTCGACCCCGAACGGCTGGCGGACTCCTTCCCCGTCATCGACCTCATCGAGCACTACGGGCTCGACTACGCCATCGCCGTCAACCACTTCGACGGCACCCCGCTGCGCGACGAACACGCGCTGCGCGAGGCGCTCGACCTGCTCGACGACACCCCCGTCGTCACCTGCGACGCCCGCGACGAGAAGTCCTCCGCGGCCGCACTGACCACCCTCGTCCGCTACTTGCTGGACCGCACCCGCTAGGAGCTGGGAGCAGACATGAACGCTCACGACACGGCCCCGGTGCCGCCGCCCGGGTGCCCGGCCCACGGCTCCGGCGCCCGAGTGCCGCTGCACGGACCGGAGTTCGCCGCCGACCCGCAGGCGTACTACGAGTACCTGCGCCACTACGGTGCCGCGGCGCCGGTCGAACTGGCCCCGGGCGTCGAGGCGACCCTGGTCACGGACTACGCCGCCGCCCTCCAGCTGCTCCAGGACTCCGGGTCCTTCCGCAAGGACGCTCGGCGCTGGCGGGCCTTCAACGAGGGCAAGGTCGGCCCGGACAGCCCGGTCGCGCCCCTGCTCGCCTACCGGCCCAACTGCATGTTCGCCGACGGCGCCGACCACCTCAGGCTCCGCCAGGCCGTCACCGACAGCATGGCGCGGGTGGACACCCGGAGGCTGAGCCGGAGCACGGAGCAGATCTCCGGCTACCTCATCTCCCAGTTCGCCGCCCGCGGCTCCGCCGACCTGCTCGGCGACTACGCCAAGCAGCTGCCGCTGTTCGTGTTCAACGAACTCTTCGGCTGCCCCGCCGACATCGGCGACCGGGTGCTGTTCGGCATCTCCGGCATGTTCGACGGCGTCAACGCCGAGAAGGCCACCGAGGTGCTCTTCCAGGCGGTGGGGGAGCTCGTCGCGCTCAAGCGGAGCAAGCCCGGCGACGACGTCACCTCCTGGCTGATGCGGCACGAGGCGGGCCTCAGCGACGAGGAGATGGTCCACCAGCTCGCCCTGCTCCTCGGCGCGGGCGCCGAGCCCCTGCGCAACCTGATCGGCAACACGCTGCACCGCCTCCTCACCCACGAGCGGTACGCGCGCGAGGGCGGCCTGATCGACGAGGCGCTGGACGACACGCTGTGGGAGAACCCGCCCATGGCGAACTACGCGCCGCACTACCCGGCCGCCGACACGGAACTCGCCGGACAGCACCTCCAGGCGGGCGATCTCGTGCTGGTCAGCTTCGCCGCGGCCAACACCGGCCCGGCCCTCAGGGCCTCCCGCCAGGCAGGCAGCAACCGCGCACACCTCGCCTGGAGCGCCGGACCGCACGCCTGCCCGTCCAAGGAACCGGCCCGGCACATCACGGTCACCGCCATCGAGCACCTCTTCAACGAGCTGCCCGACGTCGAACTCGCCGTCCCGGAGGACAGCCTGACCTGGCGTCCGGGCCCCTTCAACCGGGCCCTGGCCACCCTGCCGGCCCGCTTCACCCCGGCCCGCACCGGACGCGGTGCCGAACCGCGGCCCGCCCCGGGCGCGGCGGAGCCCGAGGTCGCCACCCCGGCCCGGCCGGCCGAACGCAGCGGCATGTGGAGCCAGTTCCTCAACTGGCTCACACGGTGATCTGCGCAACACCCTCCCAACCAGCCCCTTCCGCATGAAGGTTGAACGGCACGGGTAGTGAGCAACGCGGCATTCAAGTTGCTTACGAGTAAAAGGAGGTGTCGTGGACCACATATCCACGAACGCCGCTTTCCCGCCGCCGAAACCCCCGATACCCGCCTCTCCAGGCGGGTATCACTCTGTGCGGCCCCGGCCGGGGACGGGCCGGTGACCGCGCCGACGGGCACCGACCCGCGGGGCATCCCGACACTCGGCGCCTTCACCGGCGGCCAGCTGCGAAGACTCGCCGCGGTCGCCGGCCTCGCCGGAGCGGACATCGAGACCTACGCCCGGGTCCTGACGGACTCCCTGGGACCGGTGGCCGGACGGCCGCTCCACCTGCCGCCGCCCTACCGCACCTTCCTCTCCGACGACCACACCCCCGTCGAGTTCTCCCTCTCCTTCCGGCCGGACGCCGCCCCCGTTCTGCGGGTGCTCATCGAACCGGGCTGCGGCGCAGACAGCCTGGCTCACAACGGCCGCGTCGGACTGGAGACGGTCCGGGAGATGGCGCGCCGGTGGCGGTTCGGCACCGGCCCCCTCGACGAGGTGACGGACCTCTTCCTGCCGTCCGCTCCGCACGGCCCCCTGGCCCTGTGGTGCGCGCTGGAGCTGACACCCGGCGGTGTGCCCAAGGTCAAGGTCTACCTGAACCCCGCCGCCAACGGGGACGGCCTTTCCGGCGCGACGGTGCGGGAGGCGCTGCGCCGACTGGGGCTCGGGCGGGCCTACGCCAACCTGCCCCCGGGCAGCGGCCATCCGTTCCTCGCCCTGGACCTGGGGGACTGGGAGGAACCCCGGGTGAAGGTCTACGTACGCCACGACAGCCTGACCTCCGCCCGCGCCGGGAGACTGTCCCGCATGATCCCGGAACCGGTTCCGGCCGAGGTCGAAGGCTTCTTCCGCACGGTCGCGGGCGCCGGGCCCGGGGCGACGGGACTCGACGGGCTGCCCGGCCTGTCCTGCCACTCCTTCACCGGCCCGGCGGACCCCCGGCCCAGCGGGTTCACCCTGCACATCCCGGTCAGGGACTACGCCCCGCACGACGGGGAGGCACTGGCCCGGGCGTCGCGGCTGCTGCGCCGGCACGGCATGGACGCCTCGGTGCTGGTCCGGGCGCTGGCCGCCGTCACCGACCGGCGGCCTGAGGACGGGGCCGGGCTCATCGCCTACCTGGCACTGGCCCTCCAGCGGGGCCGGCCGCCGCGGGTGACGGCCTACCTCTCCTCGGAGGCGTACGCCGTCCGGCCGCCCGCCGCGGTGCCGGTCCGGCATCCGGTCGCGGTGTGCTGAGCCGGCCGCCCCGCACACCACAAGGGCTCCCGGCCGAAGTCACCGGGAGCCCCTGGGCACGACGGCCGGCGGGGCGGTCACACGGGCAGCGACTCCCGGAACTCCGCCAGATACGGTCCCACGTCGACCTGGATCGAGGCGCCCTCGGGCCGGCCGTAGCGCTGGGCCACGGAGGTGAGGTAGGCGCCGATCTCCTCGCGCATCGCCTCCGCCGCCGGCAGTTCGGCCTCGCCGTCGATGATCCGCGCCACCCACTCCGCCTGCGCCTCCACCAGCCGGGTGATCGCGCCCACGGGCCGGACCAGCCCGACGAAGTAGAGACCCGGCCGCCCGGCCGGGACGACCCGTCGGTACAGCTCGACCGAACCGTCCGCCGCGACCGGGCAGCCGGCCGGCAGGAAGGGGAAGGTCATGTGGAAGCCGGTGCAGTACACGACGGCGTCCGCGGTCGTGGAGGTGCCGTCGGTGAAGACGACCCGGTCGCCGTCGAAGGAGGCGATCGCGGGCTTCGGGGTCACGGCGCCGTGCCGGATCCGGCTGAGGATCTCGTCCGAGAGGGTCACGGCGGAGGAGAAGACCGGGTGGTCGGGCTCGGGAAGGCCGTAGTCGGACAGTCTGCCGCGTGCGACGAGCAGCGACCGCTCCACCCAACCGCGTTGCTCGGCGAAGGACATCTCGGTCCACCAGGGCGCCTCGGCGATCTCGTCGACCGACATCCCGAAGAGCTGCTTGGGCACGATGTGCAGTCCCCGCCGCACCGACAGCACGGTCTCCTCGGCGTGCCGCGAGAGGTCGGCTGCGATGTCCACGGCGGACGCCCCGAGCCCGACGACGACGACCCGGCGTCCGTCGAAGTCGGCGCCGTCACGGTAGTCGAGGGAGTGCAGAATCGTTCCACCGAAGGAGTCGGCGCCGGGCGGGAGAGGGTTGGGCAGGGCGGGTTCGGTGTGGTGCCCGGAGGCGACGATCACCTGCTCGAAGCGGCGGGCGGACTCGGTGCCGTCCGCGTCGCGGCTGACCACCGTCCACGTGCCGTCCGGGGCCTGCCATACGGCGACCACCTCGGTGCGCAGCTCGACGTGGTCGAGCAGGCCCGCCCACTCGGCGAAGGAGCGCAGATACGCGGCGACCTGGCTGTGCCGGGGGTAGAGCGGATACGAGGACGGCATGGGGAAACCGGCGTAACCGGTCAGCTGCTTCGCGGTGTTCAGGTGCAGCGACAGGTAGCCCGGCCCCCGCTCACCGGCCTCCGGCTGCCGCCAGATCCCGCCGACGTCGGGCGCCCTCTCCAGGCAGACGAAGCCGATGTCCCGCTCCTTGAGGGAGTGCGCCACCGCCAATCCCGACAGACCTGCACCGATCACACACACGCGCACGGGATTTCCCCCCCAGGACGGACCAGACCTCCCCCGATCACGCATTGACTGCCCATCCGCATCACGCGGCACACCAGCACGAGGAACGAACAGACGTGTTCGTCCTCACGTTTCACGCGCCGCGCAGATCCTGGACCCGGCGGATCTTGCCGAGGGAGCGCTCCAGGGTCTCCGGCGCGACGACCTCCACCTCGACCGTGACGCCCACGCCGTCCTTGACGCCCTGGACGATCGTCCGGGCGGCGGCCTCGCGCTGCCCGGGACCGGCGTCGGGACGGGCCTCGACCCGCACGGTCATGTGGTCCATCCGGCCGCGCTCGGAGAGCTGGATCTGGAAGTGCGGGGCGACCCCGGGAGTGCGCAGCACGATCTCCTCGATCTGGGTGGGGAAGACGTTCACCCCACGCAGGATGATCATGTCGTCGCAGCGGCCGGTCACCTTCTGCATCCGGCGGAAGGCCGGCCGGGCGGTGCCCGGCAGCAGCCGCGACAGGTCGCGCGTGCGGTAGCGGACGACCGGCAGCGCCTCCTTGGTGAGTGAGGTGAAGACGATCTCGCCCTCCTCGCCCTCCGGGAGGACGGCGTCCGTGAGCGGGTCCACCACCTCCGGGTAGAAGTGGTCCTCCCACACGTGCAGCCCGTCCTTGGTCTCGACGCACTCCTGCGCCACACCCGGGCCGATCACCTCGGACAGGCCGTATATGTCCACGGCGTGGATGTCCATCCGCTCCTCGATCTCGCGGCGCATCTCCTCGGTCCACGGCTCGGCGCCGAAGATGCCGACCCTCAGCGAGGTGGAGCGCGGGTCGACGCCCTGGCGCTCGAACTCGTCGAGCAGGGTGAGCATGTAGGAGGGGGTGACCATGATGATCTCGGGCTTGAAGTCCTGGATGATCTGCACCTGGCGTGCGGTCATGCCGCCGGAGGCCGGGATCACCGTGCATCCGGCGCGTTCGGCGCCGTAGTGCGCGCCGAGGCCGCCGGTGAACAGGCCGTAGCCGTAGGAGATGTGCACCTTGTGGCCGGGGCGCCCGCCCGCGGCCCGGATCGAACGGGCGACGACGTCCGCCCACATGGAGAGGTCGTTGTCCGTGTACCCGACGACGGTGGCGCGGCCGGTGGTGCCGCTGGAGGCGTGCACCCGCCGCACGTCCTCCATCGGGACGGCGAACATGCCGAAGGGGTAGGTGTCCCGCAGGTCCGCCTTGGTGGTGAAGGGGAACCTGGAGAGGTCCGCCAGGCTGCGGCAGTCGTCCGGGGTGACTCCGGCGGCGTCGAACTTCTTACGGTACAGCTCCACGTTCTCGTAGGCGTGCCGCAGGGTCGCGCGCAGCCGGTCCAGCTGGAGCTCGGCGAGCTGCTCCCGGGACAGGCGCTCGGCGTCGTCCAGCAGGTCGTGGGGGAGTGGCTCACCCGGGCGGGGTGCCGGGGCCGCCCCGGTCGTCGGCTCGCTGCTCATCACGGCTCCTTCGTCGTCGTGCCCGGCGTCCGGCTCCCGGTGGTGTCCCGCATGCTGCGGCTGCGCCCGCGGAACTCCGCGATCACCTCGTCGCCGCGCCGTACGCTCACGTCGTACACGCCGCTGCGGCCGAACCGGGCCCGTTCCTCGGCGCGGGCCACGAGGACGTCGCCCTCGCGGGCGGGGGCGACGAAGACGATGTCGGCACCGGCCGCGACGGTCACCGGACCGTGGCTGTTGCAGGCGCAGGCGAAGGCGGTGTCGGCGAGCAGGAAGAGGAAGCCGCCGTGGGCGATCCTGTGTCCGTTCACCATCGACGGGGTCACGGTCATCCGGAGCACGGCGGCCCCCTCGCCGTGCTCGACCAGCTCGATGCCCAGCCCCCGGGAGGCCTCGTCCGCGGAGAACATCGTCTCCGTGGGTGTCGGCCCAGTGGCCTGCGACATCCTTCCCACCACCTTCTGTCCCGACCGACCATTCGGTTAGCTCGCGGCACGGCCCAGTAATCCAGCCGCGCGGGCGCCCTGTCAAGAGTGTGAGCGGCGGGTCCCGGGTCTTGCCCGGCGCCCGGAAACCCGTCACACTGGTACCGAACGAATGGTCGGTTGGGAAGCTGGTGACGATGACCACGACACACGCCGCCGAGGCGCCGCCCCCGGACGGTCTCCAGGAGCACTTCGACGCGACGATCGCGCACGACCAGCGCATCGAGCCGCGCGACTGGATGCCCGAGGGCTACCGGAAGACGCTGATCCGGCAGATCGCCCAGCACGCGCACTCGGAGATCATCGGCATGCAGCCGGAGGGCGAGTGGATCACCCGGGCACCGTCGCTGCGCCGCAAGGCGATCCTCTTCGCCAAGGTGCAGGACGAGGCCGGCCACGGCCTGTACCTGTACTCGGCGGCCGAGACCCTCGGGGCCGACCGCGACGACCTCACCGAGCGCCTGATCGAGGGCCGGCAGAAGTACTCGTCGATCTTCAACTACCCGACCCTCAGCTTCGCCGACGTCGGCGTGATCGGCTGGTTCGTGGACGGCGCGGCCATCTGCAACCAGGTACCGCTGTGCCGCAGCTCGTACGGCCCGTACGCGCGCGCGATGGTGCGCATCTGCAAGGAGGAGTCGTTCCACCAGCGGCAGGGCTACGAGCTGCTGATGACGATGATGCGCGGCACAGCGGCCCAGCGCGAGATGGTCCAGGACGCGGTGGACCGCTGGTGGTGGCCGTCCCTGATGATGTTCGGCCCGCCCGACGACGCCTCGCCCAACTCGGCGCAGTCGATGGCCTGGAAGATCAAGCGGCACAGCAACGACGAGCTGCGCCGCCGCTTCGTCGACATGACCGTTCCGCAGGCGGAGAAGCTCGGCGTCACCCTGCCCGACCCGGAGCTGCGGTGGAACGAGGAGGCGGGGCACCACGACTTCGGCACCCCGGACTGGGACGAGCTGATGCGGGTCATCAAGGGCGACGGCCCGTGCAACGCACAGCGGAGCGAGCGGCGGCGGACCGCCCACGAAGAGGGCGCCTGGGTGCGCGAGGCGGCCACCGCGCACGCCGTCAAGCAGGCCGCCCGCGCGGCGAAGGGAGCGGTGGCATGACCGCCGAGAAGAGCGAGAAGCCCGAGAAGCAGGGCTGGCCTCTATACGAGGTCTTCGTGCGCGGCAAGCGCGGCCTCAACCACGTGCACGTCGGCTCGCTGCACGCGGCCGACGACGCCATGGCCCTCACCCACGCCCGCGACCTCTACACCCGGCGCAACGAGGGCGTGAGCATCTGGGTGGTCCGCTCCGAGCACATCGCCGCCTCCACCCGCGACGAGAAGGACCCCTTCTTCGCCCCCAGCGCGGACAAGGTGTACCGCCACCCGACCTTCTACGACATCCCCGACGACGTCCCCCACATCTAGGAGCCGGGCATGAGCGACGACCACGTCTACCTCACCCTGGCCGAGGGACACGAGGACGACACCCGCTGGGCCTACGGCACCGGCTTCGAGGACCCGCTGCACGGCGTCGACACCACCGTGCCCGAGGGCGTCGACGCGGCCGGACTGGCCGCGGACTGCGTGGCGCTGGCCGACGACGCCCTGATCAGCGCCCAGCGGCTCGCCGAGTGGGTCACCCGCGCCCCGGAGCTGGAGGAGGAGGTGGCGCTGGCCAACATCGGCCTCGACCTCCTCGGCCAGGCCCGCCTGCTGTACGCGCGCGCCGGGCAGGCCGACGGCACCGGCCGCGACGAGGACGCCTTCGCCTACTTCCGCGACGCCGGCGACTTCCGCAACGTGACCCTGGCCGAACTCCCGCGAGGCGACTTCGCGTTCGCCGTGGTGCGGCTGCTGGTGCTCTCCAGTTGGCGGCTGGCCCACTTCCAGCGGCTGGTGGACCACCCCGACCCGGTCCTCGCGGCGGTCGCGGCCAAGGGCGTCAAGGAACTGTCCTACCACCGTCAGTACGCCGCCGAGTGGGCCGTCCGCCTGGGCGACGGCACCGACGAGTCGCGGCGCAGGACGCACGCGGCACTGGACGCGGTCGCCCCGTACCTGGGCGAGCTGCACACGGCGTACGACGTACGGGACGAGGTCGCCGACGTGCTGCGCCAGGTCACCGAGGCGGCCGGCCTGCCCCTGCCGGTGTACCGTCCGCTGCCCGGCTCCGGCCGCGCCGGCGAGCACACCGAGCATCTGGCGCCGCTGCTCACCGAGTTGCAGGGCGTCGCCCGCGCCCACCCGGAGGCGACATGGTGACCGTGCTCCCGGACACCGACCGCGCCCGCCGCGTCGCCGAGCGGGTGCCGGACCCCGAGCTGCCCATGCTGACCCTCGCCGACCTCGGGGTGCTGCGCGGCGTCGAGGTCGGCGCGGACGGCACCGTGGTGGCGAGCCTGACCCCCACCTACTCGGGCTGCCCGGCCATGGCCGAGATGCGCGCGGACGTCGCCGCCCGGCTGCGGGACGCCGGATACGAGCGCGTGGAGATCCGCACGGTCCTCGACCCGCCCTGGACCAGTGACTGGATCACCGAGTCCGGCCGCCGCAAGCTCGCCGAGCACGGCATCGCCCCGCCCGGCCCCGCACCCCGTGGCGGGCCGGTTCCTCTCGTGCTGTCACCCACCCGGGCGGCGGTGGCGTGTCCCCGCTGCGGCTCGGCGGACACCGAGGAGACCTCCCGCTTCGCCGCCACGTCCTGCAAGGCCCTGTGGCGCTGCCGGGCCTGCCGCGAGCCGTTCGAGTACGTCAAGGAGATCTGATGCCCCCGACCGCCCCCGTCCCGGCAGCGCCCGTGCGTGTCCGCCGCCGGCCCGCCTTCCACCGTCTGCGCGTGGCCGCCGTCGAGCGGCTGTGCGCGGACGCGGTGGCCGTGAGCTTCGAGATCCCGGACGAGCTGGCCGGGGAGTTCGCCTTCGCGCCCGGCCAGTCGCTGACGCTGCGGCGCGAGGTGGAGGGCCGGGACGAGCGGCGCTCGTACTCGATCTGCGCACCGGCCGGTTCGGTGCCGCGCATCGGGGTCCGGGTGGTGCCCGGCGGGGTGTTCTCCTCTTGGCTGGTCGAGGAGGTGCGGCCCGGCGACACCGTCGAGGTCATGGCGCCCACCGGGCTGTTCACCCCCGACCTGACCGTTCCCGGCCACCACGTGCTGATCGCGGCCGGGTCGGGCATCACGCCCATGGTGTCCATCGCCGAGTCGGTGCTGGCCGCCGACGACCGGTCGTCCGTCACCCTGTTCTACGGCAACCGCCGCACGGACACGGTCATGTTCGCCGACGACCTGGCCGACCTGAAGGACCTCCACCCGACCCGCTTCCACCTGGCCCACGTGCTCTCCCGTGAACCCCGCGAGGCCGAGGTGCTCTCCGGCCGGCTGGACGCCGGGCGGCTCTCGGCGCTCATCGGCTCGCTGGTGGACGTGGCGGCCGCCGACCACTGGTGGCTGTGCGGCCCGCAGGGCATGGTCGCCGACGCCCAGCAGGTCCTGGCCGGCCTCGGCGTCCCGGCGGACCGCGTCCACCGGGAGCTGTTCTTCGCCGACGACGAGCCCGTGCGGGAGGTCCGCCACGAGGAGACCGGCCCGCAGGGACCCGTCAGCGAGGTCACCATCACCCTGGACGGCCGGTCCACCACCTCCTCCCTGTCCCGCGGGCGGACCCTCCTCGACGGAGCCCAGCAGACCCGGCCCGACCTGCCCTTCGCCTGCAAGGGCGGGGTCTGCGGCACCTGCCGCGCCCTGGTCACCGACGGCAAGGCGGACATGCGCCGCAACTACGCCCTGGAGGACGCCGAGGTCGACGCCGGGTACGTGCTGACCTGCCAGTCGTACCCGGTCTCCGAGAAGCTGACCGTGGACTACGACAGCTGAGCCGCGGTCACCCGGTGCCCCGTCACGCCGGGTTGTCGCCGTGGGTGAGGGTCTCCCAGGCGACGAAGAGGTTGTTCGATCCGGACGGGCGGGTGCGCTCGGTCAGGGCCTGGGTGTTGTCCATGGCGTGGCCGAGGCGGTTGTGCAGGGCGTTGTAGCCGACCTCGGTGACCGGGCCGAGCCCCAGGTGCACGGAGCCCCCGCACAGCGAGCCCGGGACCGCGGCGCCCTGCTCGTACTTGGCCTGGAAGCCGAGGGCGTGCCGCAGCCGCTCGCCCACGTCGGTGCCGTACAGGTCCTGCCCCTGGATCCGGCTGGTCTCGGCGACGTGCGCGATGGACGAGATGCCGTACCCGGTGTGGGTGAAGTCCCGGCAGGTCTCCTGGGTGAGGCCGGTGACGAAGGTGGACTGGCCCTGCCAGTACTTGACGACCTTGTCCCGCGTGTTGAGGTTCTGGCTCGGCACGGTCTTGGGCAGGTCCCCGTCGGAGGCCAGGTACACGTACGCGGCCGTGCGGGTGCGGAACTTGGCCATGGCCTTGTCGTACGACGCCTTGTCCTCCAGGAAGACGGAGATGCCGACGGCGGCCTCCATCATCGTCAGCTCCCAGTTGCCGTTGGAGTTGGAGCCGTTGATGATCTCGGGCAGATAGACGTTGCGGAGCATGGTGGCGAAGCGGCCGGAGTTGGCCCACGAGCCGGTGTACGTGTACTTGATGATCTCCGCGGCCTTGGGCCAGGACGAGCCGGCCCAGCCGGTCTGGAGCGGGGCGTTGCTGTTGGTGTGGTCCCGGATCACCGCGGACCAGGCGTCCATCAGCTCGATCGCCTTGCGGGCGTAGCGCTCGTCGCGGGTCAGGTACCAGGCCAGCGCGTTGGTGTAGGCCGCGATCGCGTCCTCGCGCTCGTCGGTGCAGCCGATGTTGGGGTTCGAGTAGGAACCGCACTCGACCACCGCGCGGGGCTTGGGCACGCGGTTCAGGTCGGCGTACCTGCTCCTCATCATCTGGTCGAACGCGCCCTTCCAGGGCTGGGCTCCGGCCTGCACCTTGGCGCGGGCGAAGTCGAGCTGGCCCTCGGAGACGGTGACTCCGGGGTGGGTGAACGCGGCCGGTGCGGCCTGCGCGCGAGGAGCGGCCGGGCCGGGTCCCGCCAGGAGGGTGCCGGCCAGCGCGGCGGTGAGGGCCGTGAGGAGGACGGCTCGGGATCTGCGGTGGCGAGGTGTGGAAGCAGAGGACATGTGGGGGGTCCATCCGTTCGTCTATGTGAACGCTGAGTGTTGTTCTGAACGTTCGACTGCGCGGTGACGATAGGTAGAGACCAATGGGTCGTCAAGGGGCCGCGCAGGGAGTCCTGGAGGACCGCCGGCCGACGCCGAACCGGTGGCGTGGGGCGAACACTATGAACGCAATGATCGAAGGGGTGGCCCCGGCCGCGGCGGATTCCTAGCATCCCGGCTCGCAGCGCAACTTCGCGCCGGCACGCAGCACGTACAGGAGCCGCACCTTGACCAGATCCGACGCTCCCCCGCTCGTCACCCGGACGGCGCACCGCCGAAGCCGTCCGGCGGTGGTGGCGGCCGCCCTCACGGCCGTCCTCCTCGGCACCCTCGGCAACGTGTCGGCCGCCCCCGCGCGGGCGGCCGAACGGCCCGTGGCCGCCGACTGCCCGCCCGCCCTGGCCGAGAAGGCGTCGTGCTACACCGGCCGGGACGCCAACGGGGCGTACTACACGATGGCCGTGCCGAAGGACTGGAACGGCTCCCTCGTCGTGCACGCGCACGGCGGCCCCGACCTCGGCGACGCCTCCGACCCGGCCCGCAGCACCGAGGACCTGGAGCGGTGGGCGGTGATGGTCGACGAGGGGTACGCGTGGGCCGCGTCCGCCTACCGGCGCGGCGGCTACGGCGCCCGGATGGCCGCCGCGGACACCGAGAACGTACGCCGCCTGTTCACCGAGGAGTTCGGCCGGCCGGAACGGACCTACCTGCACGGCCAGTCCTGGGGCGGCAACGTCGCCGCCAAGGTCGCGGAGACCTACGGCCGGCGGCATGGCGTGTACGACGGGGTGCTGCTCACCAACGGCGTCCTCGGCGGCGGTTCGCGCGGCTACGACTACCGCGTGGACCTGCGGGTCATCTACCAGTACTACTGCCACAACCACCCGCGCCCGACCGAGCCGCAGTACCCGTTGTGGCAGGGCCTGCGCCCCGGCTCCACGATGACGAGCGCCGGGCTCGCCGCCCGTCTCCAGGAGTGCACCGGCCACGAGTCCGCCCCGGCCGACCGGACCGCCCTCCAGCAGCGCAACCTCGACGACATCCTCGCCGTCACCCGCATCCCCGAGCGCACCCTGGAGTCGCATCTGAAGTTCGCCACGTTCACGTTCCGGGACATCGTGTCGAACCGGCTCGACGGGCGGAACCCGTGGGGCAACCGCGGTGTGCGGTACTCCGGTTCGCACGACGACAAGGCGCTCAACGCGGGTGTGGAACGCTTCTCGGCCGACCCCGCCGCACGCCGCGACCTCTCCTACGACAGCGACCTCACCGGCCGCGTCGACCTGCCCGTCCTCACCCTGCACGCCATCGACGACCCGACGGCCTTCGTGGAGCACGAGGCGGCCTACCGGGCCACTCTCCGGGGCGCCGGCCGGGGCGGGAACCTCGTCCAGACCTTCACGAAGGAGTCCGAGCACAGTTCGCTGAGCGACTCCGAGTACGCCGGCTCCATCGCCGCGCTGGACACCTGGGCACGCACGGGCCGCAAGCCCGGCGCGCGCTCGATCGCGGCCTCCTGCGCCACCTTCGACGCGACCTACGGCGAGGGCTGCTTCTACGACCCCGGCTTCCGCCCGTCGCCGTACGCCTCCCGGGTGCGTCCCCGGCCCGGCGGACTCCACTGGCCCGCCATGACCGCGGGCCAGGAGCGGGCGTGGAGCAGGATCGACGGTGTGGGGATCGCCCCCTAGGCCCCGCCCCGGGGGACCTGCCCCCGCTCCGTCAGCACCGCGCGGATCACGTGGCGGGCGTTGCCCGCCATCGCCGGGTTGGTCTTCCGGTAGTACGGCAGCGCGATCAGTGCCTGGGAGAGGGTCCGGCCCCGGCCGCGCCGCCAGGTCGCGTCGTCGACGCCGAGCGTCTCCCGGAAGACCTCCCGGGCGCCCGCGGGCAGCAGGTTCCACGCCGGGAACAGGTCGCAGGCCGGATCGCCCACTCCCGCGCACCCGAAGTCGATGACCGCGGTGAGTCGGCCGCCCTCGACCAGCAGGTTGCCGGGCATCAGGTCGGCGTGCAGCCAGACGGGCGGCCCGTCCCAGGCCGGCGCCCGCAGCGCGTCCTGCCACACGGCTGCCAGCGCGTCGCAGTCGACGTCCTCCTCGGGCAGGCCGCGCAGATCATCAAGGGCGGTCCGCGTCGCCGCGTCCAGCGTGGCGAGCGGGCCGCCGCGGTGTGCCCCGGGAGCGCCGGACAGGGAGACGGTGCGCATCGCCGAGACGAACCCGGCCAGATCACCCGCCAGCGCCACGGGATCGGTCAGCGCCCCCGCCTCCGGGATCTTCCCTGGCAGCCACCGGTACACCGACCACGGCCACGGGTAACCCTCGGCGGGCTCACCGTGGCCGAGCACCTCGGGCACGGCGGCGGGGAGCAGGGGCGACAGCCGGGGCAGCCAGTGCCGTTCGGCCGTCACGTCCGCCACGCCGCCCTCGAGGAGCGGCAGTCGGACGACCATGTCGCCGCCCAGCCGGTACATCGCGTTGACCGTGCCACCGGACGGAAAGCGCTCGACGGGCAGCCCCGCCCAGTGCGGGAACTGCCCGTCGACCAGCCGCCGCACCAGACGCTCGTCGAGGGGGTACGCGTCCACGTGCATCTGCCCTGAACTCATGGGCCACATCCGACCCTTCGGCGCGGACGGCCGTCAAACGCTTTCCGGGCCGGTGCCGACAGCGCTGCCGGCGCCGGCCCGGAAGGTGAATCAGACGCCGAACTCCGTCGGCGAGATGCCCAGCGCGGTGCACGCCTCGCGGATCGCCTGCTGCTCGGACGGCTCGAAGACGCCGTCGGCCCCGGCCACCACCATGCCGGTCTGGACGACCGCGCGCGCCTCCTGCGGCTTCTTGGCGGCCTTGGCGATCACCTGGAGCGCCTCGGTCTTGCCCAGCTGGAAGTTGGCCAGAAGCTTGTCCACGTGCTGGTTGAACCGCTGGCGGAGCTGGTCCGCCGGGAAGTTCTGCAGCACCTCGTTGGAGACGATCAGCTCCTCCACGCGCTGCCGCTCCGCCGGCTCCACCTGGCCGTCGGCCGCGGCGACCAGCGCGCACATGGCCATGCTCGCGTCCCGGTAGGAACCGCTCTTGAGTTCGGTCTTGACCGAGGCGAGCTGGGACTTGAACAGCCCCATCAGCTGGGCCTTGGAGCCGCCGGAGGACGAGCCCGTCCCGCCGGGCTGCTGGTGCCCCTGCGCGCCGTGTCCCGATCCGGTCGCTCCCCGAGTGCCCTGGGACTGCTGGAAGGTCTTGGCCTGGTCCTTGATCTTGTCCCACATCGCCACTCGTGCCACCTCGGCTTCTGTTGCTGCTTGTCGGTCATGGTTCCCGGCCGCGATCTCTCGCGGTCGTCAGCATCAACGCCTTCCGGGACCACAGGGTTCCCGGAAGGCAAAGACAGAGCAAAGAGCCTACCGGTGCCGTAGTAGGCTGCGCGACCAGGAGTTGCCGTTTCGGTCGGCCGGGTGGAGGCGTGAGTGTGGCTCGGCTGAAGGGGGCGCCGGTCGCCGAGGCCGCCGGACCGCCCCGTGCTCCCGCCGCCCGGCGGAGGGTGTGGTCGCGCGAGGTCGGCTGGTTCGTCGCGATCGGCGTCGTCTCGACCGCCGGACAGGCGGCGTTGTACTGGGCGCTGCGCCTGTGGTGGCCCCCGGCCGTCGCCAACCTGGTCTCCCTGCTGGTTCTCACCGTGCTCAACACGGAGGCCAACCGACGCCTGACGTTCCGGCACGCCGACGCCGGACCGGTCCGTGCCCATCTGGGGGCCGGCGGGCTCTTCCTGCTCGGCTACCTGGTCACGTCCGGCGCCGTGCTGTGGTTCCGGCACGAGCAGCCGGCCGCCTCGCCCGCCGCGGAGACCGCGGTCCTCGCCGCCACGTCCGTCGTCGTCACCGTGGTGCGCTTCCTGGTGCTGCGGCTCGCCGTCTTCCGGGGCCGCGCCCGCCGCTGACCTGCTGGGTCACCAACAGGTGCCCCGGTCACCAAAAAGTGCGTTCTTCCATGTCACGGGTCACTCTCCTACGGTTCCCGAGTAACCACTGGAGAGCACGGGCAAGGAGAGAGCAGCCATGGCCATCACGCTGGTGAACCCCGCGGACCTGCCGGAGGTCGACGTCTACCGGCAGGTGTCGGTCGCCTCCGGCACGAGGCTGGTGTTCGTCGCCGGACAGGTCGCCTGGAACGCCGACGGCACCACCGTCGGCGAGGGCGACCTCGCCGCGCAGGTCGAGCAGTGCTACGTCAACGTCGGCACCGCCCTCGCCGCGGCCGGCGCCACCTTCGCCGACGTCGCGAAACTGAACGTCCACGTCGTCGACTGGACCCCCGACAAGATGCCCCTGCTCCTCGAGGGCATCGCCCGCGCCGCCGCCAGACTGGGCACGACCCCGGCCGCACCGGCCACCCTGCTGGGCGTCGCGGCGCTGGACGTGCCCGAGCACCTGGTCGAGGTGGAGGCCACGGCGGTCGTCGACTGAAGCGGACCGGGACGGGTGACGCGACCGGTCAGCCGTACGTGACCCGGTCCATCAGCCCCTGCAAGTAGAGCCCGCGCCGGGCGTCCACCGGAGTCGGTGTGCCGGTGCGGACCGCGGTGGCGAAGTCGTGGCGCAGGATCGGCCAGCACTCCTCGTGGTCGATGCCTGCCGTGTCGTAGACCAGCGGCCGGTCCGGCCCGAACAGCTCGACGCGGGTGAGCGCTTGGGGGACGGACACCGAGCCGGACAGGGAGGCCTGGCTGACGGCGCCGTTCTCGTGCGTGCAGGTCAACTCGGTCCAGCGACGCGGGTCGCCGGTGGCGCGGATGGACGTGATGGGGCCGACCGAGGCGTCCAGCAGGTCGAGGAGGTGCGGGCCGAGGTCGAGCAGGGCGCCGTGCTCCAGGCGCCAGCCGGTGGCGAACTCGCCGCCCAGGAAGGCGCCGTGGAGGTAGCAGGAGCGTGCCCCGGTCGCCTCGAAGGACCGCGCGGCCTCGAGGAAGGCGCGGGTGGCCGGGTGGTAGCGCTTGGTCAGCACCAGCTGCGAGACGACACCGGCGTCGGCCACGGCGTCGGCGACGCGGCGGGCCGCGGACAGGTCGGGGCCGAGCGGCTTCTCCAGCAGCAGCGCCTTGCCCCGCTTCGCCGCCAGGGGCGCCAGCTCGGCCTGGACGGCGGGCGGTACGGCGAACGCCACGGCCTCGCAGTGGTCCAGCAACTCCTCGAAACCGGCGGCGACATGGGCGGCGTAGGGTGCGGCGGCTTCACGGGCCGCCTCGGTGCGGCGGGCCCAGACCGCGGCGAGCCGGGTCTCCGGCCCGGCGGCCAGTACCCGGGCGTGCATGGCGCGGGCCCAGGGGCCGGCGCCCACGAGCCCGACCTCGACGGGCCGGTCGGTCCAGGGGGCGGGGACAGCGTTCACGGTGTTCCTGTCTTCGGGGGGTACGACACACGGGAGTACGGCACACGGGGGCACGGCGGTGTGGTCACGGCGCCGGGCTCACGGTGCGAGGTGTTCGAGCCGGGCGTCGGCGCCGGCGGGGGAGTAGAGGTGCTCCACGACCATGGCGGCGGCCCCGACGAGCCCCGCGTGGTCGCCGAGCCGCGAGGTGACGACCTGGAGGCCGGCCGTGGCGCGGGGCATGGCCCGCTGGTAGACCAGCTCCCGCACCCCGGTCAGGAAGGGCACCCCGGACAGCTCGCCGGCGATCATGAGCACCCCGGGGTTGAGCAGGGTCACGACGGTCACCAGGACCTCGCCCACCCGGCGTCCCGCCTCCCGGGCCAGCCGGACCGCGTCCGGATGCCCCTCGTTGAGCAGCCGCCGCACGTCCCGGCCCGACGTGGTGTCGAGGCCGAGGGCGGACAGCTCCTTGGCGATGGCCCGGCCACTGGCGACGGCCGCGAGGCAGCCGTGGGAGCCGCACATGCACAGCGCGTCGGACCGGTCGTGCAGCCGGATGTGCCCGATGTCCCCGGCGCCGCCGTCGATACCGCGGTAGAGGCTGTCCCCGATGACCACCCCCGCGCCGATGCCGGTGGACACCTTCAGCAGGACGAACGAGGCGCAGTCCCGGTGGTTGGCCTGGTACTCGGCCAGCGCCATCAGGTTGGCGTCGTTGTCCACGAGCACCGGCACCGCGTGCGCCGCCGGGTCCAGGCCCGTCTTCGCGGCGTACGCCTTCTGGAGCCGTTCCCTGATGGGGTACCGGTCCCAGCCCGGCATGATCGGCGGCTCGATCACCTGCCCGGACTCCCAGTCGACCGGGCCCGGCACCGACAGTCCGATGCCCGCCACGTGGGAGGCCGGGATCCCGGCCGCCGCGATGAGATCCGGGAACCACTCGGCCAGCCGGTCCAGGACGTGTTCGGGCCCTTCGGCGACGTCCAGCGGAGCGGTGTGCTCGGCCAGGATGGTGCCCGCCAGGTCGAGCACGGCGGCCCGGGCGTGCCGGGTCTCCAGGTCGAAGGCGATCACCGAGGCGTGGCCCGGTTCGAACACGATCCGGTGGGAGGGGCGGCCGCCGGTGGAACTGCCCGTGGCGTGGCGCAGCCACCCCGCGCGGTTGAGCAGGTCGAGGCGCTGTCCGACGGTGGAGCGGGACAGCCCGGTCGCCTGCTGGAGGTCGGCGCGGGTGTTGGCGCGGCCGCTGCGGATCAGCTGCAGCAGCGCACCCGCGCTGGCCTGACTTGACGTCATCATGGAGTCCCCCACGGCTCAGCTCTTGTCGGCGCCGCTGGTCAGCCCCTCGGTGAGCAGGCGTTCGGCGGCGAAGAACAGAAGTACCACGGGGATCGTCAGCACCACGGAACCGGCCATCAGCACGGTCTTGGGCACCTCGATGCCGTTGGACAGCTGCGCCAGTCCCAGGGATACGGTCCACTGGCCGGGGTCGGCGGCCAGGAACAGCAGCGCGAACAGGAACTCGTTCCAGGCGATCATGAAGACGTAGAGCCCGGTCGCCATCAGCGAGGGCAGCGCGAGCGGCAGGATCACCTTGCGGACGGTCTGCAGCCGGGAGCACCCGTCGAGCGCCGCCGCCTCCTCGATCGAGGCCGGGATGGTGACGAGGTAGTTCTTCAGCATGTAGATCGACACCGGCACGGTCTGGGCGACGTAGACGACGGCGAGGCCGACCAGGCTGGAGGAGAGCCCGATCCGGGCGAAGATGACGAAGAGCGGGACCGCCAGCAGCGTGGCCGGGAACAGGTAGACGGCCAGGAAGAGCGCGCTGACCTGGCGGTGGCCGAAGAACTTCAGGCGGCTGATCGCGTAGGCGCCGGGCACCGCCGCCACCAGGGTGAGCACCACCGTGCCGAGGGAGACCAGGGCGGAGTTGCGCAGGAACTTCAGGAAGCCCTGGCCGCCGTCGGAGCTGGAGCGCAGCACGTCCTGGTAGGTGGAGAGGGTGAAGTCCTTCGCCGAGATCCACAGGGATCCGGGGTCGAGCAGGAGCGCGTCGATGGGCTTCAGCGACAGCAGCACCATGTAGTAGAACGGCAGCAGGGTGATCACCGCGAGGAACGCGATGACGAACCAGCGCAGTACGCCGAAGAACCGCTCCTCGAACTGGGCCCGGGACAGGGCCGCCTTGCGCGTCACGCTTCCTCCTGGACCTTGTTGCCGAAGAACTTGAAGTAGAAGCCCAGCAGGATCATCAGCGAGACGGCCAGGACGAGCGCCTGGGCGGCCGCGGCTCCCACGTCGTAGCGGGCGGTGAGGAAGTCGTAGACGCGCACGGCGGCCACGTCGGTGCCGGCGCCGCCGCCGGTGAGCAGGTACACGTCGTCGAACTTGTTGAACGTCATGATGAACCGCAGGACGCACAGCAGCGCGATGACCGGCATCAGCTGGGGCAGCAGCACGTGCCGGAACCGCTGGGTCGGGGTGGCCCCGTCGACCAGCGCGGCCTCTTCCAAGGTGTCGGGCACCGCCTGCAGCCGCGCCAGGATGAACAGGAACGCGAACGGGAAGTAGCGCCAGCACTCGAAGACGATGACGGTCAGCAGCGCCAGCGGGATGTCGAAGTGCAGGCCCAGAAGGTGGACTTCGTACTCCCGGGTGGACAGGAAGGCGATCGGGTCGTCCCAGCCGAACAACCGCTTGCCCCAGTCGTTGACCACGCCGTACTGGGGGCTGAGCGCGACCTCCCAGACGAAGGCCACGGCGACCACGGGTGCGACGTAGGGCAGCAGCATCGCAGCGCGCAGCAGCCCGCGTCCCTTGAACGGCTTGCGCAGCGCGAGCGCGGCGATCAGGCCGAGGACGACGGAGCCGGCGGTGGAGCCGGCCGTGTACAGCAGGGTGGTGCCCAGGCTGGACCAGAAGCCGGCCGAGTCGAAGACCTGCGCGAAGTTGTCCAGGGACCAGTTGCCGAACAGGCTCATGCCCTGGATGTCGACGAGCCGGGCCTTCTGGAAGGCGAGCAGCACGGTCCAGGCGATGGGCAGCACGACCACCACGAGGACGACGAGGAAGGTGGGGGAGACGAACGCGAGTCCCGCCCGGTTGGCCCGCCGGCTGGCGGTCATCGGCCGGCGGCCCGACGGGGCGGACCGGTCGGTGGACCGGGGGCTGGAGTCCCGGCGCTGCGGTGCGCCGGCTGGAGCTGTAGTCATGTGGGACCTTCGTGAGGTGCAGGCGGGCGGCTACTGCAAGGACTTCTTCAGGGCGGCGACCTCTTCGTCGGCGTCGCGCGCCGCCTCGGACGGCGAGCTCTGGCCGCTGGTCATGGCGCCCACCGCCTTCGGGACGGGCAGTTCGCCGTTGGTGGCCCCGACGAGGGCTCCCTCGCCCTGGGAGATGCCCCAGCGGCGCATGTTGCTGACGCCGTCGGCGAGCTGGTCCAGCAGGCTGTCGGGGAAGACCTCGTCCAGCGGCTTGCGGGTGTCGACGCCGATCTCGCTGTGGCGCCACGATTCGAGGTAGCGCCGAGGGTCGGCGGCCGTGCCCTTGCGGACCGGGATCTTGCCCTCGGGCGCCATGCCGAACCAGGACTCGTAGCCGGTGCCCATCATGTACTCGATGAACTCGCGGGACGCCGCGGTCTCGGCGGTCTTGGTGGTCACCCAGGACGTGATCTCGCCGAACTGGGCCGCCTCCTCGGCGTCGGGGCCCTTCATCGCGGTGACGATGCCGCTGTTGTCCGACAGGTACTGGGGGTCCTTCGCGCACTGGGGGCAGCTCGGCAGGGCGTCCTTGCGCAGGCCGGCCAGTTCGTCGAGCAGGAACGAGGACCAGACGACCATCGAGGAGCGGCCGGCGAAGTAGGTGGCCCGGGTGGAGTCCACGGTCTGGGTGCCGGGCGCCCCGTAGGTGCGGGCCAGTCGGTCGTAGGTGCGGAAGGCGGTCTCGCACTGCGGGGAGTCGAGGGCGACCTCGTGACGGTCGTCGACCAGTTGGCAGTCGTTGGCGAGGGCGACGCTCTCGAAGCTCTGCGAGGTGAAGACGTCGCTGGGGTCGGTGGCCGCCGAGATGCCGTCGTGGCCCCTGGTGGTCAGCGCCTTGGCGGCGGCCAGCGTCTTCGCGTACGTGTCGGGCGCCGGCAGGCCCTTCTGCGCCAGCTGGTCCTTGCGGTAGACCAGCAACTGCAGCCAGGCGTCGGAGGGCACACCGAGGCTGGTGGCGCCGTCGGAGGTCAGCTCCAGCGCGTTGGCGTTGAAGGTGTCCCGGCCGAGTTCGCCGACGATCCGCTTCGGGATGTCGGTGTTCAGCAGGCCGTTGGTGTACATCTGCCAGACCTGGCCCATGGGGGCGGCGCCGATGACGTCGGGCAGCGTGCCCGAGGCCGCCGCCGACATGATCAGCTGCGGCATCTGGGCCTCGTCGACCCCGACGAGTTCGACCTTGATCCCGGTCTTCTTCTCGAAGCCGTCGACGACCTTCCGCGTCGCCGCGACACGGTCGGGGAGGTTCTCCTGGGTCCAGACCGTGATCTCACGGTCCGGCTTGCCGGGCCCGGTGCTGCCCGCGCAGCCCGAGAGCAGCCCCACTCCCAGGGCCGCCGTGACGCCGACCGCGGTCGTCCTCGACCGCAGGGTCCTGATGCGCATTGAGTGTCCTCGTTCCGGCTTATGTCTGCTCGCCACGCATCACAGCATCACTTTTGCTTGTTGACAAGACATAAGTTGCGGATATTGTCGACGCAACAGCATCAGCAACCCTTCCGGAGCCCTCCGTGTCATCCGTGTCACCGAAGTCCGCAGCGTCGCCCGTGCCGTCCACCGAGCGGGTCGTCCAGTTCACCGGCCCCCGCCAGGTCGAGGTCGCCGAGCACGCCAGGGCCGAACTGCCGCCCGGCCACCTGCGGGTCCGCACCCGGTACTCGGGCATCTCGGCGGGCACCGAACTCACCGCCTACCGCGGCACCAACCCGTATCTGACCCGGACCTGGGACCCCGAGGCGCGGCTCTTCCGCGACGGCGCGCCCGGCATCGAGTACCCGGTGGCCGGCTGGGGCTACTCCGAGGTCGGCGAGGTCGTCGAGGTCTCCCCGGAGCTGGCCGGCACCCCCGGCCTGCCGACCGCCGGCGACCTGGTGTGGGGCATCTGGGGCCACCGCAGCGAGGGCATCGTGCCCGCCGAGCGCATGATCGGCCACACCCTCCCGGCCGGCCTCGAACCCCTGGCCGGCGCCTTCGCCCGGGTCGGTGCCATCGCCTACAACGCCGTCCTGGCCGGTGACATCCACCTCGGCGAGGACGTCGCCGTCTTCGGGCAGGGCGTCATCGGCCTGCTCACCACCCGGCTCGCCCGGCTCAGCGGCGCCCGTGTCACCGCCGTGGACGCCCTCGACGGCCGCCTGGAGACCGCGAAGCGGTACGGCGCCCAGCACACCCTCAACGCCCGCACCGACGCCGTCGCCGAACGCGTCCGCGAGGCCACCGGCGGCCTCGGCGCCGACCTCGCCATCGAGATCAGCGGCGCCTACCCGGCCCTGCACGAGGCGCTGCGCTCGGTCGCCGCCGGCGGGCGGGTGGTGGCCTCCGGCTTCTACCAGGGCGACGGCATCGGCCTGCGGCTCGGCGACGAGTTTCACCACAACCGGGTCCAGCTGATCTGCTCCCAGATCGGCGGCGTCCCGCCGCAGCTCTCCAACCGCTGGACCGTCGACCGCCTCCAGCAGACCTTCCTGCGCCTGGTCGCCGAGGGCCAGGTCGACGTCGACGCCCTGGTGAGCCACGTCGTCCCCGCCGCCGACGCGGCCGACGCCTACGTACTGCTGGACGAGCGGCCCGCCGAGGCGCTGCAGGTCGTCCTGGAATTCTGAGACCCGCTCCTTCGCGACCGGTATTTTCCGAAAGGCCCCCCATGCTCAAGACCGCCGTCCAGGAACAGCTGCTGCCCGGGGACACCCTCCAGGCCAAGTGGGACTTCGCCCGGCAGGCCGGATACGACGCGATCGAACTGCGCGGCAAGGGCGACTTCCACTTCGCCTCCCGCCTCGGTGAACTGAAGCAGGCCCGCGAGGACGGTGTCGTCATGCCGACCGTCTGCGTCGACATGCTGCACTTCCTGGGCGCCTTCGACGAGGACGTCCGCCGCGACGCCGTCGCCCAGATGAAGTCCCAGCTCACCGTCATCGCCGAGATCGGCGGCGTGGGCGCCCAGACGCCCGCCTCGTACGGCATGTTCTCCCGCCGGCTGCCGCCCTTCGAGCCGCCGCGCACCGAGGAGGAGGACCGCGAGGTGCTCCTCGCCGGTCTCACCGAACTCGGCCAGCACGCCCGCAAGGAGGGCGTCACGCTCTTCCTGGAGCCGCTCAACCGCTACGAGGACCACATGGTCAACCGGCTCGACCAGGCCGCCGACCTGATCCGCGCCGTCGGCCTCGACTCGGTCCGGATCGGCATCGACAGCTACCACATGAACATCGAGGAGACCGACCCCGCCGCCGCGATCGTCGCGCACGCCGACGTCATCGGCCACGCCCAGGTCTCCGACTCCAACCGCTTCCAGCCCGGCGCCGGACACCTTGACTGGCCCGCCTGGCTCGGCGCCCTGCACACCATCGGCTACGACGGCCACCTCGCCCTCGAATGCCGGCTGACCGGCGACCCCCTGGACGCCGTGCGCTCCGTCCCCGGCTTCCTCGCGAGGTCCGGCGCGTGAACTCCCCCGACCTCCTGGACCGGCCCGCGCCCGCCGCGCCCGCAGACCTGACCCTGCGGCGCGGCGCGGCGCGGGTCCTCCTCGACAACTGGACCGGCGCGTCCACCGTCCCCTCCCGCACCCTCTACCCGCACCAGTGGAGCTGGGACTCCGCCTTCGTCGCCATCGGGCTGCGCCACCTGTCGGTGCGCCGCGCCCAGCGCGAACTGGAGTCCCTGCTGGCCGCGCAGTGGGCGGACGGCCGCGTCCCGCACATCGTCTTCAACCCCGCACTGCCGCACGACGCCTACTTCCCGAGCCCCGACTTCTGGCAGTCCTCCCGGGCCGGCCGCGCCGCGGGCGCACCGTCGGCCGCCGAGACCTCGGGCATCGTCCAGCCGCCCGTGCACGCCCTGGCGGCCTGGCTGGTGCACCGCGCCGACCCGGACGAGTCCCGCCGCCGCGGCTTCCTCGCCCGCGTCCAGCCGCGCCTCGCCGCCTGGCACGACTACCTCCTCGACCGCCGCGACCTCGGCGGCGGCGGCCTCGCGGCCGTCGTGCACCCGTGGGAACCCGGCATGGACAACAGCCCCTGCTGGGACCGGGCGCTCCAGCGGATCGAGCCCAGCCCGCCCGGCACCTTCCGGCGCGCCGACCTCGACCACGGCCACCCCGCCGACCGGCCCACCGACCTCGACTACGGCCGCTACGTGCGGCTGGCCACCGAGTACCGGGAGGCCGGCTACGACGACCGGACGGCACCCCACCGGTTCGCCGTGGAGGACCCGTCCTTCAACGCGCTGCTGGCCGTGAGTGAACTGGCGCTCGCCGCCATGTCACGCGAACTGGGCCGGCCGGGGGAGCGGCACACGGAGCGGGCCGCCGCACTGACGCGGGCGCTCGTGGACCGGCTGTGGGACGCGGAGGCCGGGCTGTTCCGCGTCCGCGACCTGCACACCGGCACGCACGTCGACGAGCGGAGCGTCAGCGGCCTGGTCCCGCTGCTCGTCCCGCACCTGCCCGAGGACGTCGTCCGGAGCCTGCACGCCACGCTGACCGGGCCGCACTTCCGCGCCCCGGCCACCCGGCTGGTCCCGAGCTACGACCTGACCGGCCCCGCCTTCGACCCCACCCGGTACTGGCGCGGCCCCGCCTGGTTCAACACGGCCTGGCTGATCGAGCGGGGACTGCGCACCCACGGCCTGCGGCAGGACGCCGAGGTGCTGCGCGCCGACTTCCTCGCCCGGGCCGGAGACTCGGGGTTCGCCGAGTACGTCGACCCCGGCACCGGCGCGGCCCGCGGCACCCGGCACTTCTCCTGGACCGCCGCCCTCACCCTCGACCTGCTGAGCCCCGGCCCGGCGGCGGACCACCCGACCGGGTCCGACCCGACGGGACACGATCTGACGGAGGCCCAGTCATGACCACGGCCGAGACCCGCGTCCAACTCGTGCGCGACGCCACCTTCGTACGGCTCGGCACCGACGGCGGGATCACCGGCACCCGCGGCACGGCCCCGGACGGCCTGTTCTTCCAGGACGCCCGGCACCTGAGCCGCTGGCGGCTCACCGTCGACGGCACCGAGCCGGTCGTCCTGGTACCCGCCACGGCGGACGGCGACGACACGGCCGCCTGCGTCCTGACCCCCGAGGGCACCCGGGACCACCCGCCCGCCTACACCGTCTTCAGGCGGCAGAGCGTCACCGCGGGCGCGTTCACCGAGCATCTGACCCTGGTCAGCAACCGCCCCGACCCCGTGACCGCCCACGTCGAGCTGACCGTCGGCGCCGACTTCGCCGACCTCTTCGAACTCCGCGCCGACGACCGCCACTACGCCAAGCCCGGCGCCGGGTACGAGACCCACGACCGCGCCGACGGGCCGGTCTTCACCTACCGGCGGGACGCATGGCACGCCCGTACCGAACTCACCTGCCGCCCCGCACCCGACACGGCCGGATCCGCCGAGCCGCAAGGGGACGCCACCGTCCGGACCCTGTCCTGGCGGCTGCCGCTCGACGCGCACGGACGGGCGGAGGTGCGGCTGACCGCCCGTGCCCACCCGCACGGACACACCGCGCCCACCCCCTCCGCCCCCGCCACCGGCCAACGGCACCCGCACCACCGGGCGTCCGCGCCGGACGACCTCACCCGCACCTGTGAACGCGGACTGGCCGACCTCGACCTGCTGACCATCCCGGTCACCGGCGTCGACGGCGAGCACCTACGCGTCCCCGCCGCGGGAATCCCGTGGTTCATGACCCTGTTCGGGCGCGACTCGCTGCTGACCTCGTACTTCCTGCTGCCGTACCGGCCCGCGACGGCGGCCGCCGTGCTGAGCGCGCTCGCCGCCGTCCAGGGCGAGCGCCACGACGCCTTCAGCGGCGAGCAGCCCGGACGCATCGTCCACGAGACCCGGCACGGCGAACTCGCCCACTTCCGGCAGGTCCCCTACGGCCGCTACTACGGCGCCGTCGACGCCACCCCGCTCTTCTTGGTGCTGCTCCACGCCCACCACGAGACGACCGGCGACCGCACCCTCGCCGTCCGCCTGGAGCACCACGCCCGGCGGGCCGTCGACTGGATGCTCACCGACGGCGGCCTCGAA
Source organism: Streptomyces sp. NPDC048171 (assembly GCF_043202655.1). Lineage (NCBI taxonomy): Bacteria > Bacillati > Actinomycetota > Actinomycetes > Kitasatosporales > Streptomycetaceae > Streptomyces > Streptomyces sp. NPDC048171. The sequence goes on along the minus strand of NZ_JBIDAU010000007.1, from coordinate 85,017 downwards.
CGGCACGGCTACCTCGTCTACACCCCCGACCCGAACGGCCTCGTCAACCAGAACTGGAAGGACTCCGAGGGCGCCGTCTGCTTCGCCGACGGAACCCAGGCAGGGGGGCCGATCGCGGTCTCGGAGGCGCAGGGCTACGCCTACGACGCGCTCCTGCGCACCGCCGAACTCGCCGCCGGCGTCTGGGGCGACGAACCCTACGCGCGCCGCCTGCGGGAGACGGCCGCGGGGCTGCGCGCACGCTTCGCTGCGGACTTCTGGATGCCCGGCGCCGACTTCCCGGCCCTCGCCCTGGACGGCGACGGCCGCCAGGTCGACGCGCTGGCCTCGGACGCCGGGCATCTGCTGTGGTCCGGCATCCTCGACGAGGACCGCGCCCGCCGGGTGGGCAGGCGGCTGCTGGAGCCGGACTTCTTCTCCGGCTGGGCCATCCGCACCCTGGCCGCCGGGCAGCGCCCGTACCACCCGCTCTCCTACCACCGGGGCAGCGCCTGGCCGCACGACAACGCGGTCGTCGCGCTGGGCCTGGCCCGCCAGGGACTCGCGGACGAGGTGCGCACCGTCGCCGACGGCCTGATCGCGGCGGCGTCCCACCACGGCCACCGGCTGCCCGAGGTCCTGGCCGGCTACGACCGCGCCGCGACCCCGGCACCGGTCCCGTACCCCCACTCCTGCTCCCCGCAGGCCTGGGCGGCGGCCACCCCGCTGGCCCTGCGGACCGCGCTGGGAGAGGGGCCGCTCAGCCCCTGACGGGCGCCGCCGTGCTCGCGCGGACGACGAGGCGCGGTTCCACCGACGCCGGTTCGGGCACCGTCTCGGGGGCGGCGATGTAGCGCAGCAGGTGGGCGACGGCGAGTTCGCCCATCTGCGCGAAGGGCTGGGCGACGGTGGTCAGGGGCGGTGCGCAGTACTCCGCCAGCTCGATGTCGTCGACGCCCACCACGGAGATGTCCTCCGGGACGCGCCGCCCCAGTTCGCGCAGGGCCCGCACGACGCCGAACGCCATCTCGTCGCTCGCCACGAACACCGCCGTCGCGTCCGGGATCCGGCCCAGGACCAGGCCGCCCCGGTACCCCGAGGCGGGCGACCAGTCGCCCTCCAGGGGTGGTGGCACCGCGCGCCCGGCGGCCTCCAGCGTGGTCCGCCAGCCCTCCCGTCTGCTGGCGGCCTCCAGCCACTGCTCCGGGCCCGCGAGGTGCCAGACGGTCTCGTGGCCCAGGTCCAGGAGATGCCGGGTGGCCAGCCGGGCCGCCAGGGACTGGTCCACGGCGACGACCTCCGTGGCGTCGGTGCGCGAACCGTCGATGGTGAGCGTGGGCGTGGCACGGGTCAGCTCTTCGAGCCGCGGGCTCGTGTGGATCAGCGGCACCGACAGGATGATGCCCTCCACGCCCTGGTCGGTGAGCCGGGACAGCGCGTCCTCGATGGCGGAGGTGTCCAGCGAGGCGGTGGTCGCGGTGCTCACCGTGTATCCGGCGGCCTGCGCGGCGCCCTCGATGCCCGAGGTGACCAGGGCGCGTGAGTAGAACGTGGTGCGGAGGGTGACCACGCCGATCGTGCGGCTGCGCCCGGAGGAGAGCATGCGGGCCGCGTTGTTGCGCCGGTACCCGAGCCTGGCCACCGCGGCCATGACGTCGGCCCGCGTCTTCTCCCGCACGTGCGGATGGCCCGAGAGCACCCGCGACACCGTCTGCGCGGACACCCCGGCGGCGCGGGCCACGTCGGTCATCCCCGGCGGCCGTCGCCCGCCGTCGCCCTGTTGCTTCGTCATGCGGTCCTTCCTCGGATGCCTCCTGGTCGATGGTATCGCTGACATGGGCAGCCACCCGCTGTTTCCAGGGCCTCGGGACGCGCTCGTCCAACCTGTTGGCATCGATAACATTCTCTGCCATAGTCATGCCGGACAGCACCCGCCTCCGCCCAGAGATCGATAACAAACGGGGTGGGGCCGGCACGACCTCCGGAGCCGTCGAGTGACCCTCCCGCGCACGCCCGCACTCACCCACGCCGACGGCACGTTCCTGCGCGCCGGCCGCCCGCACCGCGTCCTGTCCGGCTCGCTGCACTACTTCCGCGTCCACCCGGAGCAGTGGGCCGACCGCCTGGACCGGCTGGCGGCCCTCGGGCTCAACACCGTGGACACCTACGTCCCGTGGAACTTCCACGAACGCCGCCCCGGCGAGGCCGACTTCGACGGCTGGCGGGACATCGCGCGCTTCGCCCGGCTGGCCCAGCGGACGGGCCTCGACGTGATGGTGCGGCCCGGTCCCTACATCTGCGCCGAGTGGGACAACGGCGGGTTGCCGGCCTGGCTCACCGGCACCCCCGGCATGCGGCTGCGCACCAGCCACGGCCCCTACCTGGAAGCGGTCGGCCGCTGGTTCGACGTGCTCGTCCCGCGCCTGGCCGAACTCCAGGCCGCGCACGGCGGACCGGTCGTCGCCGTGCAGATCGAGAACGAGTACGGCAGCTACGGCGACGACCACGACTACGTCCGCTGGGTACGGGACGCCCTGACCGGCCGCGGCATCACCGAACTTCTCTACACCGCCGACGGCCCCACCCCGCTCATGCTCGACGGCGGGAGCCTGACCGGCGAACTGGCGGCCGCCACCTTCGGCTCCCGGCCCGAGGACGCGGCGGCGCTCCTGCGCGCACGCCGGCCCGGTGAACCCTTCTTCTGCGCCGAGTTCTGGAACGGCTGGTTCGACCACTGGGGCGAGAAGCACCACGTGCGGTCCTCGGACAGCGCCGCCCGGGACGTCGGGGACATCCTCGACGCGGGCGGCTCGGTCAGCCTCTACATGGCGCACGGCGGCACCAACTTCGGCCTGTGGGCCGGCGCCAACCACGACGGGGAGTCCCTGCAGCCCACGGTCACCAGCTACGACTCGGACGCCCCGGTGGCCGAACACGGCGCGCTCACCCCCAAGTTCCACGCGCTGCGGGAGCGGTTCGCCGCCGTGCCCGGCGTCCCTGCGCGCCCGCGGCCGCTGCCCGCCGACCCGCCCCTGCTGCCGCCCGCGACGCTGCCCGTGACCCGGCGGGCCGCCCTGCTGGACGGAGTGCGCGCCGCCGCCGAGCCCGTGCACGCGCCCGTGCCGCTCGGCTTCGACGAACTCGGCCAGTCCGCCGGCCTCGTGCTCTACACGGCCCACCCGCTGCTGCCCGCCGGCCGCCACGAGGTGACCGTCAGCGGACTGCACGACCGGGCCCAGGTCTTCGCCGACGGCGTGCCCGTCGCCGTACTCGACCGCGAGACCGCCTCCTTCCCCCTGACCGGCACCGGCGCGCGCGTCCGGCTGGAGCTGCTGGTCGAGAACCAGGGGCGGATCAACTACGGGCCGCTCCTCGGCCAGGGCAAGGGCATCCTCGGCGGCGTACGGATCGAGCGCCGGCTCGTGCACGGCTGGACCATGCACCCCCTCCCGCTGGACGAATGGTCCCCGCACGACCTCGCCCGCGCCACGTCGGCCGCCGGACCCGGCGGCACGGCCGGGTTCGCCACCGCCGTGCTGGACGTCCCCGAACCCGCCGACACCTTCCTCGCCCTCCCCGGATTCGCCAAGGGCTTCGTCTGGGTCGGCGACATGCTGCTCGGGCGGTACTGGGAGGCGGGCCCGCAGACCACGCTGTACCTGCCCCGCCCCCTCCTCCGCCCGGGCCCCAACACACTCACCGTCCTGGAGCTGGAACGCCTCGGCGGCCACGTCGCCCTCGTGGACCGCCCCGACCTCGGACCGGCCGAGGAGTACGTCGAGACCTTCGACTGACCGCGCCCGACCCAGCTCACCGGCCCGCACACCGCAATCGGTTCACCAACCCCCACTGGCAGCAACACGAGTTGAGGAGTACCCGTGTCACGGTTGACCGCTCCCCGAAGCAGACTCGCCCTCGCGGCCGTCGCCACCGCCCTCGCCCTCGCCGGCGGCGCGTCCCTCGGGTCCCCGCCCGCGTCCGCGTCCGGCCCCGGCACCACCTACACCGTCACGGTCGGGGACAAGGGCTCCTGGACCCGGCCCGACGACACCCCGGCAGCCACCTACATCGACAAGGACGGCACCTTCTACTACCAGCAGGCCCACGCGCTGTACGGCGCCGAGGACAGCCGCGCCTGGAGCTTCTACACCGGCACCGACTTCGACACCGCCGAACGGTCCGCGACCAGCGACGCCGTCGACCCCGACGAGCCCAGGGACCGCAACGACGACACCACCTGGCGGTGCAACAACAGCCCGACCGGCAAGGAGTCCACCTTCCCGCCCGCCGGCTCGCACTACGCGCAGAAGAACTACTGCGACCTGGCCGGTGTGTGGGTGGACCCGGACACCGGCGACTGGTACGGCCTGGTGCACAACGAGTTCACCCCGCAGCCCTTCGCCGACGGCCTCCACTACGACGGCATCGACTACGCGGTCTCCCGCGACCAGGGCCGGACCTGGTCCGTCGAGGACCACGTCATCACCTCGCCGTACAGCACGAAGCGCGGTGACACCGGGGCGTTCCCGCAGCAGACCTACCACTACGGCGACGGCGACCCCCGCCTGTTCGCCGACACCGCCTCCGGGTACTTCTACGTCTACTACGGCTCGCGGATCGTGGACAAGGGCGGCAGCTGGAAGGCGTTCCACGCCCACGTGGCCCGGGCGCCGATGTCCGGCAAGATGGCGCCCGGCACCTGGCAGAAGTGGTACGACGGCGCCTGGTCCGAGCCCGGCGTCGGGGGCCGCGAGAGCAACATGGTGCCCGTCGGCGGCTCCGGGGACACCGGCTACACACCCGTGGCGGACGAGTACGACCCGGCCACGCCCGGCAAGGCCGACGAGCAGGTGGCCGCGGGCGAGATGCCCCCGACCTCGCCCCTGTTCGTCATGGACATCACCTACAACGCCCACCTGGGCCTGTACGTGGGCGAGCCGCAGGCGGTCGACCAGAGCGGCGACGCCCCGCAGCAGTTCTACGCCACCGACGACCTCGCCACGCAGAAGTGGTTCCCGCTCGGCGACACCGGCGACCACACCAACGCGTCCTGGTACCGCTGGTTCCTCGACGGTGTGAACAGGACCGGCTCCGGCATCGTCGGCAAGTCGTTCCGCTCGTACTGCTCCTTCGGCTGCTCGGGCGGCACGTCGAGCGAGTACGTCGACATCAGCATCGGCACCTCCGATCCGGCGGCACCGGTCGACACGGACAAGACCTACCGGATCACCGGGGCGGACGGCCGGGCCCTCGCCCAGCGGACGGCGCACGGCTCCGCCACCACGTCGGTGCGCGGTTCGAAGCCGTCCGGACTGGCGGAGTGGGACTTCACCGACAACGGCGACGGCTCCTACCGCATCGCCAACGCCGCGACCGGCGGGCTGCTCGGCGTCGACTCCACCACCACGGCCGGCCGGGCCTGGGGCACCAAGCCCACCGTCACCCGCCCCGGCAGCGGCGGGCCCTCCGTCGGACAGCAGTGGTTCGTGATCCCCGGAGCCTCCGCCGACGGCACCCCCAACGGCACGTACCGGCTGGTCAACCGCTACAGCGGCCTGGTGATCGGCGTCTCCGGCAACCCCCACCGGCGCGCCGAGACCACGCCCGTCCGCTCCTGGACCGACAGCACCGGCGACCGGGTCGGCGGCCGGCGCGGCCCCGGCGAGCAGACACTCACCCTGACGCCGAGCGGGCGCGCCGGCTGACGTGACGGGGTGAGCGCCGGGCCGGGACACGTGCGGTGTCCCGGCCCGGCGCCGGCCCGCTCCGGTCAGGAGGCGGGCAGCTCACCGCGGACCGTGCGGGCGGCGGCGACCAGGTTCTCCAGCGACGCACGGGTCTCGGGCCAGCCACGGGTCTTCAGTCCGCAGTCGGGGTTGACCCAGAGCCGCTCGGCCGGGATGGCCTTCAGGCCCGTACGCAGGAGGTCGGCGGCCTCGTCGGCGCTCGGGACACGCGGGGAGTGGATGTCGTAGACGCCCGGTCCGGCCTCGCGAGGGTAGCCGTGGGCGGCCAGTTCCCGGGCGACCTGCATGTGGCTGCGGGCTGCCTCCAGACTGATGACGTCGGCGTCGAGGTCGTCGATGGCCTGGACGATGTCGCCGAACTCCGCGTAGCACATGTGGGTGTGGATCTGGGTGTCCGGACGCACCCCGCTCGTGCTGAGCCGGAACGCCTCGGTCGCCCACGCCAGATAGGTGGCGTGGTCGGCGGCCCTCAGGGGCAGCGTCTCGCGCAGTGCGGGCTCGTCCACCTGGATGACCGAGGTGCCGGCGGCCTGCAGGTCGTTCACCTCGTCGCGCAGGGCGAGGGCGACCTGCCGGGCGGTGTCGCCGAGGGGCTGGTCGTCGCGGACGAAGGACCAGGCGAGCATGGTGACCGGCCCGGTGAGCATGCCCTTGACCGGGCGGTCGCTCAGGGACTGGGCGTAGTTCGTCCAGCGCACCGTCATCGGCTGCGGGCGGGAGATGTCACCGGCCAGGACCGGCGGACGGACGTAGCGGGTGCCGTACGACTGGACCCAGCCGTGCTGGGTGGCGAGGTAGCCGGTCAGCTGCTCGGCGAAGTACTGGACCATGTCGTTGCGCTCGGGCTCGCCGTGCACCAGGACGTCGATTCCGGTCTTCTCCTGGAAGGAGATGACCTCCTGGATCTCCGACCTGATGCGCTCCTCGTAACCGGCCTCGTCCAGGCGCCCGGCGCGCAGGTCGGCGCGTGCGGTGCGCAGCTCGGTGGTCTGCGGGAACGAGCCGATGGTGGTGGTCGGCAGCAGGGGCAGCCGGAGGTGGGCGCGCTGGGCCGCGGCCCGTTCGGCGTACGGCTGGGAACGGCGGGTGTCGGCGCTGGTCACGGCCTCCGCACGGGAGCGGACGGCAGGGTCGCGGGTGATGGGTGAGGTGGCCCGGGAGGCGAGGTCGGCGCGGTTGGCGGCGAGTTCGCCGGTGATGCCGTCGGTGCCCTGGGCGAGGCCCTTGGCGAGCGTGGCGATCTCGGAGGTCTTCTGCCGGGCGAACGCGAGCCAGCGCAGGATCTGCGGGTCGATGTCCCGCTCGAGGGCCGCGTCCAGCGGGACGTGCAGCAGGGAGCAGGAGGCGGAGACGTCTACACGGTCGGCGAGCCCGAGCAGGGTGCCGAGTGTGGTCAGGGACTTCTGCAGATCGTTGATCCAGATGTTGCGGCCGTTGACCACACCGGCGACCAGGCGCTTGCCGGGCAGTCCACCGACGGCGGCGAGCGCGTCGAGGTTGGCGGCGGCGGCCTCGGTGAAGTCCAGCGCCAGCCCGTCCACCGGTGCCTTGGCCAGCATCGGCAGGGCGTCGCCGAGCCGGTCGAAGTACGAGGCGACCAGCAGCTTCGGACGGTCGGACAGGGCGCCGAGATCACGGAAGGCGCGCTCCGCGGCATTCAGCTCGGCCGGGGTGCGGTCCTGGACCAGGGCGGGTTCGTCGAGCTGGACCCATTCGGCGCCGGCCGCACGCAGGTCGGCGAGGACCTCGGCGTACACGGGAAGCAGCCGGTCCAGGAGCGTGAGCGGCTCGAAGTCCGCGGGCACGCCGGGAGCGGGCTTGGCGAGCAGCAGGTACGTGACGGGGCCGACCAGGACCGGACGGGCGGTGAGGCCCTCGGCGAGGGCTTCCTTCAGCTCGGCGACCTGCTTGGTGGAGTCGGCCGTGAAGACGGTGCCGGGACCGAGTTCGGGGACGAGGTAGTGGTAGTTCGTGTCGAACCACTTGGTCATCTCCAGCGGCGCCACGTCCTGGGTGCCGCGGGCCATCGCGAAGTAGCCGTCCGTCGCGTCGGCGACGACGGCGGCGCGGTGCCGTTCCGGAATCGCGCCGACCATGACGGTGGTGTCGAGGACGTGGTCGTAGTACGAGAAATCACCGGTGGGCACCTCGTGGATGCCGGCGTCGGTGAGCTGCCGCCGGTTGTCGCGCCGGAGTTCGGCGGCGGTGGCGTGGAGGGCGTCGGCGGTGACGCGGCCCTTCCAGTAGCCCTCGACGGCCTTCTTCAGTTCACGGTTCTGACCCTGGCGGGGGTAGCCGTACACGGTGGCCCGTGCTGCCGCGGCTGCGGACTTCGCTGTCACGGAGATCTCCTTCGCGAGATGAGTCCCTGAGATCCCGGGGACGGGACGAGAGCGCGAAGGTGTGGCTGACAGCCGGACGGTGACGACCCCGCGCGGCAAAGGCACGGCCGTTCCGTCTGGTGCACGCCGACCCGCCCTCGAGGTCACCGGGATGTCCGCGCGCGGAACGGTCCGCACGCGGGCAGTTGGCAGGTCTTCGGACTCGCGGGCACGCCCTCCGTCCGGAGGACACCTACTGGCCGTCGCTTCCCGGGCCCGGTACGTCGGACCCAGTGCGTATGACGGCGGTCGTTCCCGCTCACCGCTGCGGGGCAGTCCCGGATTCCCACCGGGTTCCCTCTTACGACACCCCGCCTGGCGGACGGGGCGAACCAGCTGCACCGTTCACCCTACCGGGGACCACCCCGGAATCGGCCGGACGCGTCCGGCATGCGGACGGTGCGACGGGACACACCGCCGGCGGACTACTGCTGGGCCCAGTCGCTGCGGTCCCGCTCGGGCGCGACGGCGTGCCGCGGGCAGGCCGTGTCGTGGGCCGAGCCCAGCGAGGTCCACCACACCTCGCAGCAGTCGGCGCTCACGGGGACGCGGGCTGCGGCGGGGCGGGTGCACTCCGGGCCGTGCACGGCGCCGTCGGAGTGCCGCCAGAAGGCGCAGCACGGGGCGAGACCGACCGGCTGCCGATGAGGCGGACGGGCCAGGAGTTCGGCCCGGCGTGCCAGAACGGTCCTGCGCCGGTGCTCGGCCCCCTCCCGGGCCGCGCACCAGGCCATGACCCCCGCGGCGTAGAGCCCGGGCAGGGCGAGCCAGGGGTGGTGGCTGCCCCCGTACCAGGCGGCGGCGAGCAGGAGAACGGCGGCGGCACGGCACCCGCGTGCGGTGCGCAGGCTCGGTGTCACAGGAGACTCCCGTGGGTCGGCGACGGAGAAGGCCCTCAGGACACCCGTATGCCCGCGGTTCGCGGACCTACGTCCACCCGTCGCGCCCCATCCGCGTCCGGACGGTCCTCAGCGGCGTGCAGGGCGGAAATTCCGTTGCGGGCGCCCGCCGGCGCCCTCGATTCTGCTCTCATGTCCACCGCCGAACTGCGGCCGGCCACCCTTGCCGACGCGCCCGCCATCACCCAGCTCCTCAACGAGATCGACCGGATCGAGATCGGCCGCCCCGAGACCGACCAGCACACCGTCGAGGCCGACCTGAAGCATCCCGAGACGGATCTGAGCCGGGACTCGTGGCTCGCCTTCGACGGCGGCCTGCTGGTGGCGTACGGGCTGTTGTGGGACGAGTCCGGCGGCGAGCGCGTGGACATCGACCACTACGTGCTCCCCGGCCACCAGGACACCGGCCTGCGGCTGCTGGCCGCCATGGAGGACCGCGCCCCTGCCAAGGCACGGGCCAACGGGGCCGCTCGGGCCGTCGTCCACCTGCATCTCAACGCCCGGCCCACGACCGACACCGCGCTCCTCGCGGAGCGGGGCTGGCGGGTCGTCCGGTCCCACCACGTCCTGCGCCGGGCGGTGGACCCCGCGGCCGACCTGCCGCCGCGTGCCCCGGCCGGGGTGAGCGTGCGCGCCTGCGCGACGGAGGCGGACCGGGTCCGGGTGCACGAGCTGTACCAGCAGGCGTTCGCCGGGCACTTCGACTTCCAGCCGCGCCCCTACCGGCTCTGGCTCAGCGACATCGACGCCGAGGGGCTCGACTGGTCCCTGGTGTGGATCGCCGCCACCGACGACCTGGGGGACGCCGGTTTCCTGCTGGCCCGGGACGACCGCGAGGCCATGGGCTGGATCCGCGCCCTCGGCGTGCTGGGCGAGGCACGGGGGAGGGGCCTGGGCGGATTCCTCCTGCGGCACGCCTTCGCGCACTTCGCCGCGCGGGGCCGGGACACGGTGGGCCTCGGGGTCGACACGGCCAACGCCACCGGCGCACCGCGCCTCTACGGCCGCAACGGCATGACCGTCCACTTCGCGGTCGACACCTGGGAGGCCGTCATCGGCTGACGCCCGGTACGGCACCGGCCGCCGGCCGGTGCCGTCGGCCGAGCACGTCAGAGCACCATCGCGACCGTCACCGCGCCGAGCAGCGCCCCGTTGCTGCACGAGATCGCGGCGCGGACCCCACTGCCCTTTTCCGGAGGACAGCGCCCCGCGCACGCAGTCGCCGACCGCATGGAAACGGGTTGGCGGAGCACATCTCCTGCATGGGAACCGTGGTGCACGTACCGCAGACAAGGGACATGGTCGGTGAGGAGCTGTCCGGAGACGAAGCGTGGACCGCGCTGCGCCGCTACGGGGGCCGCCGGCTGGTGACCGACGCGTTCCTGCGCTTTCGGTACGCGGACGGATTCAGTTTCGCGCGTGCCCTCGCCTTCCAGTTGGTCATCGGGATGGTCCCGCTCGCCATCGCCCTGGTCGGGGTCTCCGCGGCCACCCACACGGAGAGCGTCGGACGACTGATCGAACTGACCTTGCGCGAGATCGTTCCGCCGGACAGCGCCGAACTCGTGCGCGAGGGACTGCTGGCGACCCGCACACATGCCGGTGCCGACACGGCGGGCACCCTGGCCATGTGGCTGGGCCTCGGTTTCGCCGTACTGAACCTGGCGTCGGCCATGGGCCAGATCGAGCGGGGGTGCAACCGCATCTACGGGATCGAGCGCGACCGGCCGTTCTGGGAGAAGTACGCCCGCAGCCTGCTGCTGGCGGTCGGTGCGGGCGGGCCGATGGTGCTCGGATTTCTCGTGACGGTGGCCGGCGGGGCGGTGGGCAGCGCGGCAACGGAGGTGTTCGGCCTGCCCGGACCGTTGCTCGGCTGGTGGAACTGGGGGAAGGTCCCGGTGGGCGTGGCGCTCGCCTGCATGGCATCGGCCGTCGTCCTGCGATGGGCGCCCCGGCGCGACCAACCGGGTTACACCTGGCTCGTGTTCGGGTCCGTCGTACAGCTCCTCCTGTGGATCACGGCGACCTGGCTGCTGGCCCTCTACGTGGGGCACAGCGGGTCCTTCGGGTCGCTGTACGGGCCGCTGACCGCCCTGATGGCGCTGTTCCTCTGGGCCAACCTGGCCGGCGTCGCGCTCTTCCTGGGCGTGGCCTTCGCGGCCCAACTGGAGGCCGCCCGAGCCGGCATCACCGCGCCCGTGCACCCGGATCCAGGTTCCGGGCCCGGCCCCACCGGCCAACTGCCCCGGCAGCGATGGGACGGGGATCAGCCGACGATGCCGGCGAGGAGGCCGCGCCGCGGTTCGTAGTGCGGTACGCCGGGGGAGAGACCCAGACTTGCCCGGCCCCTGCGACGCGTCAGCAGTTCGGCACGCCGTCGATCCAGTTGGTGGCGTTGTCGGTGTAGTAACTGGCCATGTAGCCCCGATGGCCGCTCGGGGTGAGCACCCATACCCAGTACGGGTTGCCGCCGACGCTCTGCGCGCCCTCCTGCTGGCAGTACACCCACACCTGCGCCGGACTGCTCACCGTCGTCTGCACAGACGGGCAGTTGGCGGCCGACGGGTACAGATAGCACTGCTCCCCACCACCGGCACGGACGTTCACGCCGGAGGCCCAGACACCGTAGTAGCCCTCGCCGTGCCCCGTCGCGTGGGCAGAACCCGCTGTGCCGAAGACGAGTCCGGCGGCGGCGATGGCCGTGGAAGCCATGGCCGCGGCGGCGGCTCTCACCGAACGAATCATGTGCGGTCCTCCTTGGATGGTCTGAACGACGATGCCGGGCCGGCGTCCGCGAACCCCAACGTGCCGTCGGCAAGCCCGTGGTGGGCGGGACGACTATCACATGGTCAATGTGGGCCTGTCAGCGAACCGAGGACGCATGATGTCTTGCGATGGATAATGAGCACGTTATGTGTGCAGGTCGTACGGGGTGAAGGGGGCCCGTGAAGGCGTCCGGGGCGGGGGAGCCGAGCATTCATCAGCTTCGGCTGTATCTCACGCTGAGCGAGGAGCTGCATTTCGGGCGCGCCGCCGCGCGTTCGTTCATCACGCAGCCGGCGTTGAGTCAGCAGATCAGGGAGCTGGAGAAGCGCTTGGGAGTGGACGTGGTGGAACGCGCGGGCCGGTCGGTTCGCCTGACGGAGGCGGGCCTGGCACTACTCCCCGAGGCCAGGGCGGCCATCGGGGCTCTGGACCGGCTGAGGCGCGTCGCCGACGCCCAGCTGCGGCAGGCGTCCGGTCGTCTCGTCGTGGGGACCATGGGAGCCGAGGCATCCATGGAGCACACCCGCTCCGTGCTCGGCCTGCTCCAGAGTCGCCACCCCGGTATGACCGTGCAGCTGATCAACCTGGGTTTCGGCGATCATCTGGCCGCGCTGGCACAGCAGGAGGCCGATGTCGTCTTCCTCCGTCCTCCGGTGACCGACGACATCGAGCTGCACCACCTGGCCACGGAGCCGCGAGTGGCGTGTCTCGCCGCCGATCACCCCTTGGCCGCCCTGCCCGGTCTCACCTTGGCCCGGCTCTCCGATGTACCGGTGGTCGACATGCCGCGGCAGGTACCGCGCCTGTGGTGGGATTTCTGGGCGGTCGACCCGCGCCCCGACGGCAGCCCCGTGCGCTACGGTCCGGTGGTCACCGACATGGAATCGTTGCTGCACACCGTGGCCGCTGGTGAAGCGATGTGTTTCCTGCCGGCCGCCGCTCGTGAGTACTTCCCCCGGCCGGGCATCGAGTACGTCGACGTGGCCGACCTCGCACCCTCCACGTCCGCCCTCGCCTGGCTGAGGGTGCGGCGGGGCGAAGCCACCGTCAGGGCTGTCCGGCTGGCTGCCCAGGAGGCCACGAGACGCGGCTTCGGTGAGCGCTGTACGGCTGATGACGTCACCTCATGACGACATACGTTCTACGGTGGTCGCGGACCTAGGGGGGGCGGCGCGTGGCCAACGTCGTGGAGCTGATCTGCTATCCCGTCAAGGGGTGTGCGGGCACCTCGGTGAACGATGCGTTCCTGACGCCGGCGGGCCTTGCCCACGACCGCAGCTTCATGGTCATCGGCGAGGACGGAATCTTCCGCACGCAACGCCGGCAGCCCCGACTCGCCCTGATCCGGCCCGCCATCAGCACCGACGGCTCTTGGCTCACCCTCGACTCGGCCGAGGGCGCGGGTCGCTTCGGCACGCTGCGCCTCGACGTGACGACATCCGCGCCGCGCCGCGACGTCGACCTGTTCGGCAACCCCTTCCAAGGGATCGACCAGGGTGACGAAGCCGCCACCTGGCTGTCGGAGTTCCTCGGCACCCCCAGCCGTCTGGTCCGCGTGCCGCCGGAGCACGACCGAATCGCCGACGGCCTGACCCCTGGCCCGACCGGCTATGCCGACAGCAGCGCGGTGCACCTGCTGTCCCGCGCCTCCCTCGCCCTCCTCAACCGGCGGATGGCCGAGCGTGGTGCCCCGATGCTGCCGATGAACCGGTTCCGCCCGAACATCGTCGTCGACAGCCACGACGGTCACGACCACGACAGCGGCGACCGGTCCGCCTCACCGCACGCCGAGGACCGCGCACGCCGCATCACCATCGGCGATGCCGAGTTGGGCTTCGCCAAGCTCGCGGTGCGCTGTGCCGTCACCCTGGTCGAGCAGGAGGCCGGAGCAAGGCGGGGGCCGGAGCCGCTGCGCACACTCGCGAGCTACCGACGGGCCGCGGGCGGCGGCGTGGTGTTCGGCGCGAAGTTCTCCGTGATCACGCCGGGGAAGCTCTCGGTGGGCGACGAGGTGGTCGTCCGGGACTGGGGCGACGCCGGCCCGTGGAACCCCTGACGAAGGTGAGCCGGCGTTGCTAGCTCTGCTGCCGCTCGTCGCGCCGCGCCTGCTCCCGCGCGTGGTGGCCGAGGGCCGCGCTGCGGCTCGTCGACAGATGGTGCAGGACCAGGTCCTGGACGCGCTCCACGTCGCGTTCCGCGATGGCCTGATAGAGGGCCTCGTGCTCCAGGGCGACCGCCATCAGGTCGTCGTGCTGCCCCATGAGCCAGCGCAGGCGGCTGCGCAGGACCCGTTCGAGTTCGTTGAGCAACTCGTTGGCGGCCAGCGAGATCACCGTCTGGTGGAAGTCGGCGGCGGCCCGGCGGGCCCCCACCGCATCGTCGGCGCGGGCCGCGTCGAGTTCGGCGTCCACCGTCGCACGGAGTCGTTCGAGACCGTCGCGGGTGTGCCGTCCGGCGGCGAGCCGGAAGGCCAGGGTCTCCAGACCCGAGCGGACCTCGTCGAGGTCGGCGATGTCGCTCGTGGTGAACTCCCGCACCACCGCCCAGGACCGCGGCCGCGGCGTCACCAGCCCCTCCGACACCAGCGTCCTCAGGGCCTCCCTGACGGGCAGCCGGCTCACGCCGAGTGCCTCGGCCAGCTCCCGCTCGACCAGGCGGCTCCCCGGTCGCCGCACGCCGTCCACGATCTCGTCCCGCAGCCTTCGCGTGACCCGCTCGGACTCGGGCATGAAGCCCTCTGACGCAGCCATCGCCGTCCTTCGTCCCTCTTCCCGTTCCGAGCCGCACGACCGCGCCGTGCGGAGCGGCGGTCGGGCGGCCCGTCAGAATACCCCGGAGCCGGCCGCCGGCCGGGGCGTGGGAGGACTTGGTGCGGGGTCAGCCCACCCGCGGGGGCCAGTTGACGATCCGCTTGGCGCGCGGAGGAGCGTAGGTGCGCACCTTGGACGTGGACAGGCCGAGGCGGACCAGGGACTCGGCGACCGTCACGGCGGCCGTGACGCCGTCGACCACGGGGACGCCGGTCCGCTCCACCACGCGTTCGGCGAGCCCGGCCATGCCTCCGCAGCCCAGGCAGATCACCTCGGCCCGGTCGTCCTCGACCGCGCGGGCGGCCTGTTCGGTGATGGCGTCCACGGCGGCCTGCTCGTCCCGCTCCAGTTCGAGCACCGGCAGCCCGCTGGCGCGCACCGAGGCGCACCGCGCGCTCAGTCCCGCCACCTCCAGCCGCTCCTCGATCAGCGGGACCGTACGGTCCAGAGTGGTGACGACGGAGTAGCGGCGGCCCAGGAACTGGGCGGTGCTCGCCGCGGCCTCGGTGATGTCGACGACGGGTACGTCGAGCAGTTCCTGGAGCCCTTCGCGGCCGTGCTCCCCGTAGCCCGCCTGGATCACCGCGTCGAACGGCTCCGGGTGGGCCCGGACGGTCTCCATGACGGCGACGGCGGCCAGGTAGCTCTCGTAGTTGCCCTCGACGGACTCCGCGCCGAAGGCCGGGGTCAGCGGCACGATCTCGGTGCCCTCGGCGGCCGCGGCGGCGGCCTGCTTGCCGATCGCGTCGGTGATGGACTGCGTGGTGTTGACGTTGACCACGAGGATGCGCATGGGTGGGCCTTCTGCTCGGGCGGGAGGTTCCGCGGGCCGCCGCACGGTGGCGGGGCCGGCTCGCGGCGACGGTGGGACTGTGTCGCCACGGCGGCGTTGCTCCGCGGCGGCGGGGGACTTGCGGCGGGTGTTCCGTGCTGACGGCGGGGCGCTGCCGTGCGGCGACGGCGGTTCGCGGCGACGGTGGGGCTGTGTCGCCACGGCGGCGTTGCTCCGCGGCGACGGTGGACTTGCGGCGGGTGTTCCGTGGTGAGGGCGGGTGGCTGCCGTGCGGCGACATCGGTTGGCGGCGACGGCGGGCCGGACGGCCCCGCGGCGGGCCTGCCCCGCGGCGACCGCGGACACGAGGCGCCACCGCGGGCCCGTCCCGCCCCGACCGTGCCGCGGCTACTCCGCCGCCACGGCGATGGCCTCGCCGTCCACGTCGCGGATCGGTGAGGCGCGGTCCGCGATGACCGCGTACAGCGCGGCGGCGACGATCGCTCCGACGAACCAGGAGAACCCGGCCGCGGCGTGGAACCAGGGGACCAGGGCGACCACGACGGCGACGGCGGCACTGGGGACGAACGCGGCGACGGCGCGCGGGTTGTAGCCGCGGCGGTAGTGGTACTCGGCTCCCGCGTCCTCCGTGTAGAGGGCCGGCACGTTCACCCGGGACTTCCGCAGCAGCCAGTAGTCCGCCATGATCACGCCGAACAGCGGGCCGAGCAGCGCGCCGAGCCCGCCGAGGAAGTAGTTGACGACGACCGGGCTGTTGTAGAGGTTCCAGGGCGTGATCACCAGGCCCAGCACCGCGCTGACCAGGTCGGCGCGGCGGAAGTCGAGCCGGTGCGGGAAGAGGTTGACCAGTGCGTAGATCGGCGCGACGAAGTTGGCGAGCAGGTTCACCGCCACCGTGAGGGCGATCAGGCAGAGCGAGGCGACGGCCAGCAGGAACATGTTGGGGATCGTCCGCACGATGTCCGTCGGGCTGGTGATGACGTGCCCGTCGAGGCTGAACTGCGCGCCGCTGAGCACCGCCACGATCACGGCGAAGAAGAGCATGTTCACCGGGATGCCGATCACGTTCCCGCGGACGATCGAGCCCCGGCTGCGCGCGGAGCGGGTGAAGTCGCAGAAGTTCAGCACGAACGTCCCGTAGATCACCACCCACAGCGCGGCGGCCTGCAGCACCTGGAGCCACATCGCGCCGCCGGTGAGCGGATCGTCGACGGACAGGGAGATCGAGCCGTCCGCCCGGACGAACATCCACACCGCGAGGGCGCACATGGTGAGCAGCGTGGTGGGCGCGGCGAAGGCCATGTACCGGCGGATCATCTGCATGCCGTAGCTCACGATGAGCACCTGGAGCGCCCACAGGACCAGGAAGGTGATCCAGCCGAGCGTCGACTGCCCGAGCAGGGAGTTCGTGTCCAGGCGGGCCAGCCCGGGGAACATGGCCACCAGGAGGGCGCTCAGCACCGCTGCCGCGAGATAGGTCTGGATACCAAACCAGGCGATCGCCACGGCGCCCCGGACGACCGCCGGAATCTTCGCCCCCTTGATGCCGAACGCGATCCGGCTCATCACCGGGAACGGCACGCCCGTCTTGTGACCCATGAATCCGGACAGGGTGAGCAGGAGGAAGAGCAGGACCGAGGCGAGCGCGAAGGCGGCGAGGATGCCCCACACGTTGAGCCCGAGGGCGAACAGTCCGATGGCGAAGGCGTAATTGCCCAGGCTGTGCACGTCGTTGGCCCAGAGGGTGAAGACGTTGTACGCGCCCCAGCGGCGCCCTTCGCGTTTGGTCGGGGCCAGGTCGTACGTGTAGAGGCCGGAGCTGGTGGCGGTGTCGCTGGACTCCGCGGACGAGCGGCGGTCTTCCAGGGCAGTCATACGGGACTCCTGGGATCAGGATGCGGGGAGTTGGAGAGTTCCACAAAGTGGAAGCGGATTTCCGATGAACAGAACGTAGTTTTCGCCAAACCGCACCGTCAAGAGGTCTACGGCAAATGGAATACCATTTCTCGCCCTGTTGACAGTCCTGCGGCGTCTCCCTAACCTGACGCCCCGCCATTACATCGATGTAAAGCTGCGGAAAGGGACCCCACCGTGCCCCCCAGCCCCTCACGCCATCCCCGCGCGCACGCCGGCCTGCTCGTCGCCGCCCTCCTCGGGCTGCTCGTCGGCCTGCTCCCCGGGCTCACCGCCCAGGCCGGCGCCGCGCCGTCCGCCCCCGAACCCCGTGCCGACGCCGCCGCGGCGGCCGGCGCCTTCCGCAACCCGCTCAACAGCGGGCCGGACCCCTTCATGACCAGCTGGAAGGGCAACTACTACCTGACCACCACCCAGGGTGGCAGCATCAAGATGTGGCGCTCGCCGTCCCTGGGCACCCTGGCCGCGGCCGACCCCGTCACCGTCTGGACGGACACCGACCCCTCGCGCAACCGCAACATCTGGGCCCCGGAGTTCTACCGCTTCGGCGACCGCTGGTACCTCTACTACACCGCCGACGACGGCGTCGACGAGCACCACCGGCTGTACGTCCTGGAGTCGGAGCGCGACGACCCGACCGGCCCGTACCACTTCAAGGCCAAGCTCGCCCCGCCCAACCACGCGAACGACTTCGCCATCGACGCCGGCATCCTCCAGCTCGGCGGGCGCCTCTACCTCGCCTACAGCGGCATCAACCAGTACCAGCACAACGGGCTGAACATCGCGCCGATGTCCAACCCGTACACCGTCTCCGGCGACGCCGTCGCGATCAACGCGGCCGGCGGCTGCCCCGAGGTGCGGGAGGGGCCGGAGTTCCTCTACCGCAACGGGCGGGTGTGGATGACGTACTCGGCCTGTGACACGGGCAAGCCGGACTACCAGGTCTGGATGATGTCGATGCCGCTGACCTCCGACCCGCTGGTGCCGGGCAACTGGCGGCAGCACCAGGGCGCGGTCTTCTCCCGGGCCGACGACCGGGGCGTGTTCGGGCCGGGCCACCACGCCTTCTTCCAGTCCCCGGACGGGACCGAGGACTGGATCGTCTACCACGCCAAGACGACGTCGGTGAACACGTACAGCAACCGCACCACCCGGGCCCAGAAGTTCACCTGGCGCGCCGACGGCAGCCCCGACTTCGGCCGTCCGCTCGCCATGGGCGCCACCCAGAACCTGCCCTCCGGCGACCCCGGCTCGGGCAACTACTGGATCAACGACGACGGCCGCTCCAGCGGCGCCGGGAGCGTCACCTACACCGGCGCCTGGAACTCCGGTTCGGGCTGCGCCACGCAGTGCTTCTGGAGCGACGACCACTGGAGCGACCGGGCCGGCGCCACGGCCACCTTCTCCTTCACCGGCACCCGCATCGCCCTGCTCTCGGTCAAGGACACCGGCAACGGCTACGCGGCCGTCAGCATCGACGGCGGTCCCGAACAACGGGTGGACTTCCACAACCCGATCCGCGTCGGTGAGGCGGTGCAGTACACCAGCCCACGGCTCGCGAACGGCAGGCACACCTTGCGCGTCCGGGTCACGGGGGAGCACAACTCCCAGTCCGGGGCGTCCTTCGTGAGCGTCGACCGCGCCGAGGTCTACACGAACTGACCCGCCGGGGCCGACCGCCCGTCAGCGCCGCTCGTGGCCCTCCGTGCTCTCCCTCAGGACGAGCCGGTGGGCCACGATGCGGTCCTGGGGCGACTGGACCCCCGACTCCGCGCCGGCCCGCACGCCGTCCGGTCCGGTCGCGTCCTCGATGCGGCGTTGCAGCAGCTCCACGGCGACCTTCGCCACCGCCGCCTTGTCCGGGGCCACCGTGCTCAGCGTCGGCACGCTGAACCGCCCGCCCTCCACGTCGTCGAAACCGATCACGGCGACCTCCCCGGGCACGTCCACCCCGTGCTCGTGCAGCGCGCGCAACGCGCCCAGCGCCAACTGGTCGTTGAGGCAGAGCAGCGCGTCGGGCCGCACCCCGTCGTGCAGCAGCCGCGCCACCGCCCGCGCTCCGGCGGGCATCCGGAAGGAGTCGACCGGGATCACCAGGGACGGGTCGTAGGCGATGCCCGCTTCCGCCAGGGCGGCGCGGTAGCCGCGGGTGCGGGCCTCCGCCGTGCCCAGGCCCGGGGCGTCGACCCCGCCGACGGCCAGGACGGTGCGGCGGCCGAGGCCGATCAGATGGCGGGTCGCCTCGCGCGCGGCACCCTCGTTGTCGATGGCCACGTGGTCGGCGCCCTCCTCCAGCAGCTCCCCGAGCAGGACGGTGGGCGGGAAGCCCGAGCGGTCGCGCAGGTCGTCGGCGGTCAGGGCGAGCGGGCTGAGGATGATCCCGTCCACGAAGGTGGAGCCGAACCCGGCCAGCGCCGCCAGCTCGTGGGCGCGGTCCGCACCGGACTGGTGGATCAGGACGGTCAGCGAGCGCTCCTCCGCCTCGCGGATCACGTGCCGGGCCAGTTCGGCGAAGTACGGTATGTCCAGTTCCGGGACGACGAGCGCGATGATGCCGGTCCGGCCCTTGCGCAAGTGGCGGCCCGCCAGGTTCACCCGGTACCCGAGCTGTTCGATGGAGTCCCGCACGACCCGCCTCGTCCGGTCCGAGACGTGGGCGTAGTCGTTGATGACGTTGGACACCGTCTTCTCCGAAACGCCCGCGTGACGTGCGACGTCCTTGATCCTGGGCCGTGCCACCGAGACCTCCCTGCCTCTCGTGCGGTGCATGAGTCTATGTCCCGGCGGCCCCGGCGGTTTCCGTACGGGCCGCCGGGACGCCGATCTCACGGTCTCGGTCGCCGCTCCCCGGCCTCAGCTCTTTACAGCCAATGTACATCGATGTAAAAACTAGCCACCGCATGAGCTCCGGCCGTCGAAAGGTCCGCGATGAGTTCTCGTTCGCCCCTCCAGGGGGTGCCGGCCGTGTCCGACCCGCTACGCCGCCTCAGCCGCCGACGGCTGCTGCGCCACGCCATGGCCGGGACGGGAGCCCTGCTCGCCGCCGGGCCGCTGTCCGGCTGCGCCTCACCGGCCTCGGCCTCCGGGGCGTCCGCCCTGAGCGTCTGGGACCTGTTCCAGGGCGGCGACGGCATGCTCATGGACGAGATGATCGACGCCGTGTCCAAGGGCGACGACGGCTTCGACGTCGACCGCACCATCCTGGACTGGGGCCCGTCCTACTACACC
The DNA here is from genome assembly GCF_043202655.1 of Streptomyces sp. NPDC048171. NCBI lineage: Bacteria > Bacillati > Actinomycetota > Actinomycetes > Kitasatosporales > Streptomycetaceae > Streptomyces > Streptomyces sp. NPDC048171. Next base: position 64,500 of record NZ_JBIDAU010000007.1, on the reverse strand, counting down.
AAGCTCGCCATGTCCGCCGCCGGCGGCCGGGCCTCCGACGTGGCCGCCATGCACCTCTCCCGGCTGGCGGGCTACGCGCCCGGCGGCCTGGTCGACCCCGTCGACCTGGACCTGCTCGCCGAGTTCGGTGTCACCGAGAAGGACTTCACGCCGGCGGTGTGGTCGCGGACGCGGCACGAGGGCACCGTCTACGCGATCCCGCTGGACGTGCACCCCTTCATCGTCTTCTACGACAAGAAGGCCGCGGAAAAGGTCGGGCTCCTGGACTCCTCCGGCGCCCTGGCCCCCATGGGCTCGCCCGAGGCCCTGCTGGAGGCGGGCAAGGCCCTGGCCAAGGCCACCGGGCAGTCCGGCATCCTCTTCGGCCACGTCACCGACACCGCGCAGAACTGGCGCCTGTTCGCCGGCCTGTACGCGCAGACCGGAGCGGAGTTCGACCTGCCGGACGGCGGGCCCGCCCGGATCGACGTCGACGCCGCCGTCCGCGTCGTGACCCTCATGACGCGGCTCTTCGACGGAAAGACCAACCCCAACAACCTGGACTACAACGGCGCGCTGGCCGCCTTCACCGGCGGTCGCGGCGGCATGGCCATGCTCGGCGAATGGGAGCTGCCGACGCTGAAGGAGTCCGGCATCGACCTGGGTGCCGCGCCCTTCCCGCAGGTCTTCGACAAGCCGGCCGTCTACACCGACAGCCACAGCTTCGTCCTCCCGCACCAGGAGGACCCTGACCCGGCACGGCGCCGCGAGGCCCACCGGTACATCGCGGCGATCCTCAAGCAGAGCCTCACCTGGGCGAGCGCCGGTCACATCCCCGCCTACCAGCCCGTCCTCGCGGAGCCGGAGTACGCGGCCCTCGAACCGCAGTCGTCCTACGCCGACGCCGCGAAGGTGGCGGTGCTCGACCCGCCCAACTGGTTCGTCGGAGCCGGTTCGAACTTCCAGAACCGGATGTGCCAGCCGCTCCAGTCGGCGCTGCTGGGCAACACCTCCCCCGAGAAGGCGGTGCGGCAGATGGTCCGCGAGGCGGACGCGCTGCTGCAGCAGCCCAACCCGGTGGCCTGACCCAGCAGAAGGAGTGACCGACGTGACCACCACCGCACCGCTCGGCGCCGAAGAGCGGACCGACCCCGCCACCGGCCCCGCGGACGGCCGCCGTGCCGTCCTGCGCCGGATACGCCCCGGCAGCGGATTCGTCTTCGTCCTGCCCTTCCTGCTCGTCTTCGGCCTCTTCATGGTCTGGCCGATCGTGCAGGGGCTCTGGATGAGCTTCACCGACACCTCGCTCGCCCTGCGCGACACCGGCTTCGTCGGCTTCGACAACTACACCGAGGCCTTCGGCGATCCCGACGTCTGGAGCAGCCTCGGCAACACCGTCTTCTTCACCGCCATCTCCAGCGTCCCGCTGGTGCTGGTCGCCCTGGCCATGGCGCTGCTCGTGCACAGCGGGCTCGCCGGACAGTGGGCGTGGCGGCTGGCGTTCTTCGCCCCCTACCTGCTGCCGGTCACCGTGGTGACCCTCATCTGGACCTGGCTCTACCAGCCGGAGCTGGGCCTGGGCAACCAACTCCTCGACAGCTTCGGCATCGCGCCCGTCGGCTGGCTGTCCGACGAGTCCGTCGCCATGTGGTCCATCGCCGCCCTCACCGTCTGGTGGACGGTCGGCTTCAACTTCCTGCTCTACCTCGCCGCGCTCCAGTCCCTGCCCACGACCTTCGACGAGGCGGCGGCACTCGACGGGGCCGGCGCGTGGCGGCGGCTGTGGTCCATCACCCTGCCGCAACTGCGCAGGACCACCGGGCTGGTGGCCATGCTCCAGATCCTGGCCTCCCTCAAGGTGTTCGACCAGATCTACATCCTCACCAAGGGCGGCCCCAACGGCTCCACTCGCCCCGTCCTGGAGTACGTCTACGACGTCGGCTTCACCGGCTACCGCCTCGGCTACGCCTCCGCCGTCTCGTACCTCTTCTTCGCCCTGATCATCGTCGTCTCGCTCGTGCAGTTCCGTCTCTTCCGCCGGGAGGACTGACCGTGTCCGCAACCGCCACCCCCGTCCGCGCACGGCGGCGTCCACCCCGTGAAGCCTCCGGCGCCCCCCTGCTCCTCGGCCACGGCCGGCTGCCCCGGGTCCTGGCCGGCACGGCGCTCGTCGTCCTCGCGGTCGTCTGGCTGGTGCCCTTCCTGTGGGCGATCGCCACCTCCGTGCAGAGCGAGAAGGACGTCGCCGGCACCGGGCTGTCCCCGTTCAAGGGCGCCTTCACCCTGGACGCGTACCAGGAGATCCTGGAACGCGGAAACGTCTCCGTCTGGGCCTTCAACAGCTTCCTGATCGCCGGGCTGGTCACCCTGATCACCGTGGTGGTCTCCACGCTGGCCGCGTACGGCTTCTCGCGCGGCACGTTCCGCGGCCGGCGTGCGCTGCTCGCCGTCACCGTCGCCGCCATCATGATCCCGCCGCAGCTGCTCGTCGTGCCGCTGTTCGACCAGATGCTCCTTTTCAACATGGTCGACACCTACGCGGCGGTCATCCTGCCCCAGGTCGTCGCACCGATGATGGTGTTCATCCTCAAGCGGTTCTTCGACGGCATCCCCAAGGAGCTGGAGGAGGCGGCCCGGATCGACGGCGCCTCCGAGTTCCGGGTCTTCCGGTCGATCGTGCTGCCGCTGTCGCGGCCGATCGTGGCGGCGGTCGCGATCTTCGTCTTCATCGGGGCCTGGAACAACTTCATGTGGCCGTTCATCGTCACCAACGACCCCGACCTGATGACCCTCCCGGTGGGGCTGGCCACCGTGAAGGACGCCTACGGCATCCAGTACGCGCAGTCCATGGCGTCCGCCCTGCTGGCGGCGCTGCCGCTGATCGTCGTCTTCCTCCTCTTCCAGCGCCGCATCGTCAACTCCGTGGCCACCACCGGCCTCGGCGGTTCCTGACCCTCCTTTCTCATCCCCTCACAGCTGTACACCCGGGTCCGGCGTCCGAGCGCCGCCCCACCGATCGACTGGAGCATGTGTGTCCACTCACTCCGTACCGCGCCCGGAGTACCCGCGACCGCAGTTCGTGCGCCGCGACTGGCTCAACCTGAACGGCGCCTGGCAGTTCGAGACCGACCGGGGGGACAGCGGCCTCGACCGCGGGCTCCTCGACCGCGAGCTGCGCGACGAGATCCTCGTCCCCTTCCCGCCCGAGTCCGAGCTGTCCGGCATCGGCGACACCGACTTCCTGGAGGCCGTCTGGTACCGGAAGGCCCTCACCCTCCCCGCGGCCTGGGCGGGACGCCGGGTGCTGCTGCACTTCGGCGCCGTCGACCACGACACCACCGTGTGGGCCGACGGCAAGGAGGTCGTCCGGCACCGCGGCGGCTTCACCCCCTTCACCGCCGACCTCGGCGACATCGCCGGGGCGGGTGAGGAGGTCGTGATCACCGTCCGGGCCCGCGACCCCAAGTCCGGTCCGCAGGCCCGGGGCAAGCAGGCCGTCAAGTACGCCAACCACGACTGCAACTACACCCGGGTGACCGGCATCTGGCAGACCGTCTGGCTGGAGCCCGTATCCGACGTCCACCTGCGCCGCCCCCGGATCACCCCCGACCTGGCCGGCTCCGCCTTCCACCTGGAACTGCCCCTTTCCGGCAACCGACCCGGCCACAAGGTGCGCGCCGTGCTCAGCGACGCCGCCGGCGAGGTGAGCCGCGCCGAGGCACGCGCCGACCTGGACCTCGCCCCGCGCCTGCACCTGCCGGTGCCGGACGACCGGCGCCGCGAGTGGGGCCCCGACGACCCGCACCTGTACGACCTGCGTCTCGAACTCCTCAACGCGGCGGGCGAGGTGGTCGACAGCGCCGGGAGCTACGCCGGTCTGCGCGCCGTCGGTCTGCGCGGCAAGGCCGTCCTCATCAACGGGCGTCCACTCTTCCAGCGTCTCGTCCTCGACCAGGGCTGGTACCCGGACGGGCTGATGACCGCCCCGACCGACGAGGCGCTGGTCAAGGACATCGAGCTGGGCATGGCGGCCGGCTTCAACGGGGCCCGCCTGCACCAGAAGGTCTTCGAGGAGCGCTTCCTCTACCACGCCGACCGCCTCGGCTACCTGGTCTGGGGCGAGTTCGGCGACTGGGGCTGCGAGACCGGCGGTTCCTCGGGCGACAACCAGAAGCCCGACGCCTCCTACGTCGCCCAGTGGCTGGAGGCGCTGGAGCGCGACTACTCGCACCCCTCGATCATCGGCTGGTGCCCGCTGAACGAGACCTACCAGAAGCTGCACGACCGGATGACCCAACTCGACGACGTGACCCGGGCGATGTTCCTGGCGACCAAGGCCATGGACACCACCCGGCCGGTCGTGGACGCGTCCGGCTACGCCCACCGGGTCGCCGAGACCGACATCTACGACTCCCACAACTACGAGCAGGACCCGGCCGCCTTCCGGGAGCTGATGTCCGGCCTCGCCAAGGACGCGCCCTTCGTCAACGCCTACGAGAACGGCGCGCCCTACTCCCAGCCCTACCGGGGACAGCCGTACTTCGTCAGCGAGTTCGGCGGCATCTGGTGGGACCCCGAGGCCGCCGCCGACCTCTCCGGCGAGGACCGCACGGTCTCCTGGGGCTACGGGGAACGCGTGCGCAACGAGGACGAGTTCCACGAGCGGTTCAGCGGACTCACCGGGGTGCTGCTGGAGGACCGCGACATGTTCGGCTACTGCTACACGCAGTTGACCGACGTCTTCCAGGAGCAGAACGGCATCTACCGGTTCGACCGCGGGGAGAAGCTCGACGTCTCCCGCGTGCGGGAGGCGCAGCTCCGCCCGGCCGCGATCGAGGAGCAGGACCAGGCGTAGCGCGACCCGAAGGGGGTCGGGAGCGGACACCGCTTCCGGCCCCCTTCCCCTCTTCTCAGAAGGGCCGATCACCCGCGATGGCGACGCGTTCGGCGACCCGGCGCTCCGAGCCGTAGTCGCCCACGGCGTAGTGCTGGGTGGCCCGGTTGTCCCAGAAGGCGACGTCACCGGCCTGCCAGCGGAAGCGCACCTGGTACTCGGGCACGTGCGCCTGCTGGAAGAGGAGACGCAGCAGCCGGTCGCTCTCGGCCCGGTCCATGCCGGTGATGCGGGTGGTGAACGACGTGTTCACGAACAGCATGCGCCGCCCCGTCTCGGGGTGGGTGCGCACCACGGGGTGCTCCACGGGCGGGAAGAGGTCCTGGTGCGGGGCCAGCCGCTCGGGCCCGTAGAACCTGGCGAACCCGGGGATGAAGTCGTGCACGGCGCGGGCGCCGTCGACGCGCTCCTTCACCTCCGGCGGCAGGTTGTCGTAGGCCGCCGCCATGTCCGCCCACATCGTGTCCCCGCCGAACGGCGGGACCTCGCGCAGCTGGAGCACGGCGCCGAGCGCGGGCCGCTCACGGAAGGTGACGTCGGTGTGCCAGACGTTCTCGTACGTCGGCGCACCCCCGGCGCCCTTGTCGAACCGCACGACGTCCGCACTGGCACCGGCGCTGAGCAGGGGATTGGTCTCCAGCTCGCCCCAGTGTCCCGCGAAGTCCCGCTGCTGGCCGGAGGTGAGGTGCTGGGCGCGGAAGAAGAGCACCTTCCACTCCAGCAGGGCGCGGTTCAACTCCTCGCGCAAGGTGGCACCGAGCGGGCGCGAGAGGTCGACGCCCCGGATCTCGGCGCCGATGGTGCGCGCCTGCGGAACGACCTCGAAGTGCTCGTAGGGCCGCTCCCGCCAGCCCTCGGGCAGCCGGCGCAGGACGCGCCGGCCCTCGTACATTCCGTCCTCCGGGATGCGCGTCTCGCGCAGGACGGTGCTCGGGTCTGCGGCCGTGACGGTCATGGGAGTCCTCCCCTGGTGCGGTGGTCTGGGCGGTACCGGGCCATGGCGGTACGACGTCGTCGCCCGACGGCCGGGAAAAATGTGAGGGTTCCGGAGCGTTTCACCGTTCAGCCGGAGAACGCCGCGCCGGAAGAAGAACCGACAGGGCCCTGACGCGTCGCGCGTCGAGCCTGCGGTGCGGGGGACGGCCGTTATCGGCCGGAGCGCTCACAACCGGTTCGCTCGGGCACGCGGGGACACTCCGCCGTGGTGCCGAACCGGTATGTGGTCATGGAGCCGATTGTGTGATCTCTGCTCGTCCCTGTCAACGGCGCCGGACCGGCCGGGGAACGAACGGGAGCATGCCGTCGCCCTCGGGCCGGACCACGCCGTAGCTGCCCTCGGGCACCTTGTTCCAGACGCCCGGCAGGTCGCCCAGGGGCTCCGAGACGATCAGTCGGGTCTCGTCGGACGCCTCCCGCAGGAACGGCAGGTCGGGATGGAGGGCGCGCACGCTCTCCACCCGTGAGCTGTAGTAGAGCGAACGGGATTCGGCCTGGGTGGAGTAGCGGAACGCCCACAGGCGCCGCCCGTCGGTCACCGCGACCGTCATCTGCAACGGGTACTCCACCCCGTGCTCGTGACCGACCTCCTCCACCAGCCCCGCCATCCGCGCCACGGCTCCCGGCGGGTCCTCCTCCAGGCCGAAGGTGAGGGCCAGGAAGAACATCATCTCCGAGTCCGTCGACCCCTCGATGTCGGGATAGAGACGCGGGGCGACGGCCAGGGCCAGGTCCCGGCGCAGCTTGCCGAAGTCGGCGATCGCGCCGTTGTGCATCCACATCCAGCGTCCGTGGCGGAACGGGTGGCAGTTGGTCTGCTGTACCGCGCTGCCCGTCGACGCCCGGATGTGCGCGAAGAACAGCGGCGAGCGGACATGCCCGGCGATCTCCTGCAGATTGCGGTTGCTCCACGCGGGCCCGATCTCCCGGACGATCGCGGGCGTCCGCATCTCGGGGCCGAACCAGCCGACGCCGAACCCGTCGCCGTTCGTCGTCTCCACCCCCATCCGGGAGTGCAGGCTCTGGTCGATCAGCGAGTGCTGCGGCTCGTAGAGGATCGTCTCCAGCAGCACGGGGGTCCCCGAGTAGGCGAGCCATCGGCACATCGTCCGCCGCCTCCCTGGCGTCGTCAGTCGACCGGCCAGGTGTGGACCGGGGCGTTGAGATGCATGTAGTCCATGTACTGCTGTGTCATGCGGCGCAGCGCCTCGTGACGGCTCGGCCGGGCGGAGGCGTCGATGTGGTGGAACATCTCCTTCTGCCACACCGCGCCGTTGCGGCCGGTGACGCACCGCTGCTCGATGATGCCGAGCAGCGGCTCCCGCCAGGCCGAGTCCATGCCGGACAGCTCCAGTCCCCGGTGCGCCAGCGGCAGCAGCCGCCGCAGCACCAGCTCGGGCACGGTGACCTCGCCCATGCCGGGCCAGTAGAGGTGGGCCTCGATGCCCTGCCGGGCGGCGGTGTGCAGGTTGTCCTCGGCGACCGAGAAGGACATCCGCGACCACACCGGCCGCTCCTCCTCCACCAGGGCACGGGTCAGGCCGTAGTAGAAGGCACCGTTGGCGAGGGTGTCGGCCACCGTGGGGCCGGCGGGCAGGACGCGGTTCTCCACCCGGACGTGCGGCTTGTCGTGGGCGACGGCGTAGACGGGCCGGTTCCAGCGGTAGATGGTGCCGTTGTGCAGGGTCAGCTCGCCCAGGTCGGGGACGTCGCCGCGGTCCAGCGTGTCGGCGGGGTTCTGGTCGTCGCAGAGCGGCAGCAGGGCCGGGAAGTAGCGGAGGTTCTCCTCGAAGAGGTCGAAGACGCTGTTGATCCACCGCTCCCCGAACCACACCCGGGGCCGCACGCCCTGTGCCTTGATCTCCTGCGGCCGGGTGTCGGTGGCCTGCTCGAACAGGGGGATACGGCTCTCGTGCCAGAGTTCCTTGCCGAGCAGGAAGGGCGAGTTCGCCGCGAGGGCGACCTGGACCCCGGCGATCGCCTGGGCGGCGTTCCAGTAGTCGGCGAACTCCTCGGGCGCCACCTGGAGGTGGAACTGCGTGCTGGTGCAGGCGGCCTCGGGCGTGATGGTGTCCGCGTAGGTGCGCAGGCGGTCCACGCCGTCCACCTCGATGTGCAGGTCCTCGCCCCGGGCGGCGAACACCTGGTCGTTGAGCAGCCGGTAGCGCGGGTTCTCCGACAGGGCCGCCTCGCCCACGTCCGACTGGCGCAGCGTGGGCAGGATGCCGATCATGATCAGGTGGGCGCCGACCGACGCGGCGCGGTCCTCGGCGTGGTTCAGGGCGGCCCGGATCTCGGTCTCCCAGGCGTCGGGGCCGCCCGCCGTCAGCCTGCGCGGCGGGATGTTGATCTCCAGGTTGAACCGGCCCAGCTCGGTGGCCCAGGCGGGATCCGCGATCGCCTCGAGCGCGTCGCTGTTGCGCATCGCCGGCTCGCCCCGGTCGTCGACCAGGTTCAGCTCGATCTCCAGGCCCACCTGGGGACGCTCGGTCTCGAACCGTGACTCGCGCAGCATCTGCGCGAAGGCCTCCAGGCACTCCTGCATCTTGATCCGGTACCGGCGGCGGTCCTCGCGGGTGAAGACCACCGCCGGGACGTCCCGTCCCATCGGCCCTCCCGGGGTTGCCGTCCTCGGACACCTCTCCACCCCAGAGTCGCACCACCCGGCCCACGCCACCAGACGGGGACGGGGCCCACCGCGGCGTACGCGGTGGGCCCCGTTGCCGCGGGTCTGCCGCGGACGACCGGTTCTAGACGCGGCCCGAGGCCCGCACCGTGATCTTCTTGGAGGTGCGGCCCGCCGGGGACGACCCGTAGCCCTCGATCTTGTCGACCACGTCCGTGCCCTCCACGACCTTGCCGAAGACGACGTGCTTGCCGTCCAGCCACGGGGTGGGCACGGTGGTCACGAAGAACTGCGAGCCGTTGGTGTTCGGTCCCGCGTTCGCCATGGAGAGCAGGTAGGGCTCGGTGTGCTTCAGCTGGAAGTTCTCGTCCGCGAACTTCTCGCCGTAGATGCTCTTGCCGCCCGTGCCGTCGCCCCGGGTGAAGTCACCGCCCTGCAGCATGAACTGCGGGATCACGCGGTGGAACGAGGAACCCGCGTAGCCGAAGCCGTGCTCGCCGGTGGCCAGCTCGACGAAGTTCTTGGCGGTCTTGGGGGTCACGTCCTCGAAGAGCTCGAAGACGATGCGGCCCGCATCCTGGCCGTCGATGTCGATGTCGAAGTAAATCTTGGAATTGCTCATCCCACCATTGTGACGTGCGGGCCCCCGTGATGCCGAACCGGCTACCCGTTCAGCGTGTGGCGAGCAGTTCCAGCGTGTCGATCACGCGGTTCGAGAAGCCCCACTCGTTGTCGTACCAGGCGACGACCTTGACGTGCCGGCCGTCGACGCGGGTCAGCGCCGAGTCGAAGATCGAGGAGGCCGGGTTGCCGGTGATGTCGGAGGAGACCAGGGCGTCCTCCGAGTACTCCAGGACGCCCGCGAGCGGTCCCTCGGCCGCGGTGCGGTACGCGGCCAGCACGTCCTCGCGGGTCACGTCGCGGGCTACGGTCGTGTTCAGCTCGACGATGGAGCCCACCGGGACCGGGACGCGGATCGAGTCGCCCGACAGCCTGCCGTCCAGGTTCGGCAGCACCAGGCCGATCGCCTTGGCGGCACCGGTGGTGGTCGGCACGATGTTGACCCCGGCAGCGCGGGCGCGGCGCGGGTCGCGGTGCGGGCCGTCCTGGAGGTTCTGCTCCTGCGTGTAGGCGTGCACCGTCGTCATGAAGCCGTGCTCGATGCCGGCCAGTTCGTCGAGCACCGCGGCCAGCGGCGCGAGGGCGTTGGTGGTGCAGGACGCGTTCGAGACGACCGTGTGGGCGGCCGGGTCGTACGCGTCGGTGTTCACGCCGTACGCGAGCGTCACGTCGGCGCCGTCCGACGGCGCGCTGACCAGGACCTTCCTCGCGCCCGCCGTGAGGTGGCCGCCCGCGGCGGCGGCCGAGGTGAAGCGTCCGGTGGCCTCCAGCACGATGTCGACGTCCAGTTCGGCCCACGGCAGCCGGGCGGGCTCGCGCTCGGCCAGCACCTTGATCCGGCGGCCGTCGACGACGAGGGTGTCCCCGTCCACGCTCACGGGGCGCCCGAGCCGGCCGGACGTCGAGTCGAACGCGAGCAGCCGGGCCAGGGCGGCCGGTTCCGTGAGGTCGTTGACGGCGACGACCTCGATCTTGGAGTCGCGTTCGAGCAGTGCGCGCAGCACGTTCCGTCCGATGCGGCCGAATCCGTTGATGCCGATGCGCGTCATGAGCGCTGTCCCTTCGTTGCGCGGCCAGGTCCTTCGCCACCAGGCTCGCGCGCCGCGTCCGCCGACGGCAGCGGCGTGAGTGCCACGGTTCGAAAGGATCGCGCCACGGGCGGTGCGCGGGGGCGGTCAGTCGCCGCGGGCGAAGGTGCGCCGGTACTCGCTGGGGGTGGTGCCGAGGATGTGCTGGAAGTGCAGGCGCAGATTGGCGCCGGTCCCGAGGCCGACGTCCACGGCGATCTGCTCCACCCCGCGCTCCGAGCGTTCCAGCAGCTCACGGGCCATGTCGATGCGGGCCCGCAGCACCCACTGCATCGGCGTGTAGCCCGTGTCCTCGACGAAGCGCCGGGAGAGCGTGCGCGCCGACACCGCCGCGTGCCGGGCCAGGGCCTCCAGGGTGAGCGGCTCGCCGAGGCGGCGCAGCGCCCACTCGCGGGTCGCCGCGAACCGCTCGCCCAGCGGTTCGGGCACGCTGCGCGGCACGTACTGCGCCTGGCCGCCGCTGCGGTAGGGGGCCGCGACGAGGCGCCGGGCGGCGTGGTTCGACGCGGCCACTCCGAGGTCGCCGCGCAGGATGTGCAGGCACAGGTCGATGCCGGAGGCGGCGCCGGCCGAGGTGAGCACGCTGCCCTCGTCCACGAAGAGCACGTTCTCGTCGACCCGCACCCGGGGATGCTTGCGGGCGAGTGCCCGTGTGTAGTGCCAGTGCGTCGTGGCACGCCGGCCGTCGAGCAGCCCGGTGGCGGCCAGCGCGAAGGCGCCGGTGGAGATGGCGGCCAGCCGCGCGCCCCCGTCGTGCGCCTCGGTCAGCGCCTCGACGACGGCGGGCGGCGGGTCGTCGCGGTCGGGGGACCGGTAGCCGGGGATGAAGACCACGTCGGCCCACGCCAGCGCGTCCGGGCCGTGGGCCACGTGGTACGAGAGGCCGTCACCGCCGGTGACGAGGCCGGGCGCCGCGCCGCACACCCGGACCTCGTACGGCATGCTCGCGCGCGTCGTGAACACCTGCGCCGGGATGCCGACGTCGAGCGGCTTCGCGCCTTCGAGCACGAGGACGGCGACGCGGCGCAGGCGGGAGGACGGCACGCGCCCAGCGTACGCGGGGCACGGATGGAATCAGCCCAGGCCGAGGGCGTCCATGGTGTGCTCGGCCATCCGCCGCTCACCGAGCGCGTTGGGGTGCACGGGGACGAGGCTGTGGCCGAAGAGGAGCGGCTCGATCCACCGGGTGCCGGTGGCCTGGCACGCGTCGTGTCCCTCGGAGACGGCGGCGAAGTCGACGAAGGTCGCGCCGGTCTCCTCGGCGGCGCGCTCGACCACGTCGTTGAGGTGGGCCTGGATGCCCCGCAGGTAGGGCACGTCGCCGGCGGCGATCGGCAGCTTCACGAAGCAGGACGGGTCGGCGGCGGCCGGTGTGATCCAGGGGTAACCCAGGACGGCCACCCGGGCGCCCGGTGCCGCCTCCCTCACCTCGCGCAGGGCGGCCTTGAGCGCGGGGTAGGTGTTGTTCTCGATCTGGTCGTCGAAGGACGTGCCGTTCTTGTCCTTGCAGGGGCTGCCCTTGCCGCCGCTGAGGACGCCCGCGGAGCCGCAGGCCGTGATGGCGTTGATGAACGTGCTGTTGTCGTTGCCGCCGATGGTCAGGGTGACCAGGTCCGTGCCGGCGCTCAGCGCGTTCACCTGGGGGGCGACCCCGGGGTACTGGGCCTGGGTGAAGTGGGAGGTCTGCGCGGCGCCGCAGGTGACGTCCTTGAGGCGGGCGCCGGTCGCGTCGGCGATGACGTGGGGGTAGTTCGCCGTGGAGCGCAGACAGAGCAGGTTGGTGGGGTCGATGGGCAGGACCCCGGAGCCGGCGCTGTAACTGTCGCCGAGGGCCACGTAGTCGAGGGTGGGGGTGGTGGCGTGCGCGCTGGCGTCGGCGAGGCCGAGGGCCAGCACACCGACCGCAGCGATTGTCGCGGTCATGACACGGCGCAGAGCATGCTTCGGCATGTGCTCCCTCTTCTGGAGTGCGGGGTGCGGGATGCGGCCGGTGGTTACTGGTCGGTTCTACTTTTAAGTAATGTGCAGTGCCGTTGACTCCAAGTCAACGTTGCTGACAGAACTTCTCGCAGTAGAACCGGCGTTCGGTGATGTCGAACTCTTCCCGTCCTATGCACCGGGCCGCCGTCCACCTGGCCATGGACGAGATCCCCTCGCCCGACGACGGCATGGAGCTGATCGGCGCGCTGGGCGCCGCCGTCGTGGGCGTGGGGATCGCTGCCGCCCTCGCGATGCTCGTCGTCGTCATGCGTGGCCTCCTGCGTAGGGCCACGCAGTTGCAGACCGAGATGGCCGCGATGGACTGACGCCGCCTCAGCCGGGCACGGCGTCCCGCTTCCGCTCCGGCGCCGCGAGCCGGGCCCGCCGTGTCCGCGGCCCGAAGACGCTCAGCGCCACGGCGCCGACCAGCCAGGTGCCGGCGATGAAGTAGAAGACGCTCCGGTAGCCGTGGGCGTTGTAGAGGGCCGCCACGATCAGCGGTCCCGCCGCATTCGACAGTCGGCCCAGGCCGTAGGAGACGCTCGTCCCGAGCGACCGGCCGCGCGTGTCGAACAGCTCGGGCGAGTAGGCGTACCCGAGGGCGGTGTAACCGCGTTCGAAGAGGTTCACCAGGAAGCCGAACACGATGATGAGCACCGGGTTGAACGTCAGGCCGTACAGCAGCCCGCACAGCGCGATCAGCGTGCCGAAGGCGGCCAGGCACCACTTGCGTTCGAACCGGTCGGTCACCAGCGCCGCCAGATAGGAGCCGAGCGGGGCACCGACGGTGGTCAGCGCCACGTAGAAGACGGACTTCTCGACGCTGAAGCCCTCCTTGGCCAGCAGGGTCGGCGCCCAGCTCGAATAGCCGAAGAAGCCGATGGTCTGGGTGACCCACAGGACCGTGAGCAGCAGCGTCGGGTACAGGTACCTGCGCTGGAGCAGCAGCCGCAGCGGTGCCCTGGTCACCGGCTGCTCCTCGACCGGGGGCTCGGGCTCGGGCAGCGGACCGTGCTCGGCGGCGACCCGGGACTCGATGTCGCGCAGCACCGCCTCCGCGCTCTCGTGGTCGCCCCGGCTCTCGAGCCAGCGGGGCGACTCGGCCAGGTGCCGGGTGAACAGGACGAGCAGGATGCCGAGGGAACCCCACAGGTAGACCAGGCGCCAGGTCCAGTCGCCGAGCGGCACCACCGCGCTGGCGACGAGATTGGTGACCGGGGTGCCGCAGATGCCGATGACGATGGCGTACGCCTGGTACTTGCCGCGGACGGCCGACGGGTACATCTCGTTGACGTAGATGACCGCGACCACGGTCATCGCCGCCAGGCCGGCCGAGGTCAGCACCCGGAAGACGGTCAGCGACACCAGGTCCCAGGCGAACGCCGAGGCGAAGGAGAAGACGCCGAAGAACAGCGTCGTCAGCAGCAGGGTCCGCTTCCGGCCCAGGCGGTCGGCGACGGCCCCGGCGACGACCGAGCCGAGGAACATGCCGACGAACGACAGCGAGGTGACGTAGGCGATCTGGTCGACCGTGATGCCCCACAGGTCGACGAGTTTCGGGGCGGTCGTGGCGAAGGTGTTGATGTCCGCGAACTCGAAGAAGTACGCGAACGACACGGCGAGCAGGGTGACTTTGTGGAACCGGGAGATCGGCAGCCGGTCCAGACGGTTCAGGGCGTTGGCGTGCCGCATGGCGGGGTCCTTGTCGAGGAGGTCGGGGAGGGCACCGGGCGGTTCACCGCTCGCCGGGCCAGTACAGGCGGGTCGGGTTGTCGACCAGCAGCCGGTGCCGCTGTTCCTCGGTGACGGCCACCCGCCGGACGTGGTCGACGAGGAGCCCGTCGTCGGGCATGTGGCCGGTGAGGTTCGGGTGCGGCCAGTCGGTGCCCCACAGCACGCGGTCGCCGAACTCCTCGACGACACGCCGGGCGTGCGGCACGACGTCGGCGTACGGCTCCCGCTCACCGTCGAGGGCGGGAGGCCCGGTCACGCTCAGCCGCTCCGGGCAGGACACCTTGACCCACACGTCGTTGCGCTCGGTGAAGCGGAGGAAGCGCGCGAACCCGGGGCCGTCCACCGGCCGCGTCACGTCCGGGCGGCCCATGTGGTCCACCACCAGCGGCGTGGGCAGCGACGCGAAGAAGCCCTCCAGCTCGGGCAGGTCGGCGGCCTCGAAGTAGAGGACGACGTGCCAGCCCAGCGGGGCGATCCGCCGTGCGATCGCGCGCAGCTCGTCCTTCGGCGAGGTGTCGACCAGGCGGCGCACGAAGTTGAACCGCACCCCGCGCACGCCCGCCGCGTGCAGCGCCCGCAACTCGGTGTCCCCGACGTCCGGCCGGACGGTCGCGACCCCGCGGGCCCGCCCGCCGCCCGCCCGCACGGCGTCCAGCATGGCGCTGTTGTCGGCGCCGTGGCAGGTGGCCTGCACGATCACCGTACGGTCGATGCCCAGGTGGTCGCGGAGCGCGAAGAGCCGGTCCTTGCCCGCGTCGCAGGGGGTGTACTTGCGGCCCGGGGCGAAGGGGAACTCGGCCTGCGGGCCGAAGACATGGCAGTGCGCGTCGACCGTGCCGGGCGGCAGCCGGAAGGCGGGCGCGGACGGGTCGGGGTGCCAGTCCAGCCAGCCCGGGGTCTTCGGGGCGAGATCGGCCATGTCAGCGCCCCTGCCGCTTCAGCAGCGCGTCGAGGCGCGGGTAGACGGAACGCGCGTTGTGCTCCTGGACGGCGGCGACCTGCTCCGCGGGCAGCGCGGACGCCTCGACGTAGCGGCGGGTGTCGTCGAAGTGGTGGCCGGTGCGCGGGTCGACGTCCCGCACCGCGCCGATCATCTCGGAGGCGAACAACACGTTGCGGGCGGGCACCACGTCCAACAGCAGGTCGATGCCCGCCTGGTGGTAGACGCAGGTGTCGAAGAAGACGTTGCCGAGGACGTGCTCCTCCAGGGGCGGCTTGCCGAGCGCCATGGCCAGACCCCGGAACCGGCCCCAGTGGTAGGGCACGGACCCGCCGCCGTGCGGGATCACCAGCCTCAGGGTCGGGAAGTCCCGGAACAGGTCACCCTGCACCAGCTGCATGAACGCCGTGGTGTCCGCGTTGAGATAGTGCGCGCCGGTGGTGTGGAAGGCCGGGTTCACGCTGGTGCTGACGTGGATCATCGCCGGTACGTCGTACTCGGCCAGCTTCTCGTAGAGCGGGTACCAGGAGCGGTCGGTGAGCGGGGGAGCGGACCAGTGGCCGCCGGACGGGTCGGGGTTGAGGTTCACCGCGACCGCGCCGTACTCCTCGACGCAGCGCGTCAGTTCGGGGACGCAGGTGGCCGGGTCGACGCCGGGCGACTGCGGCAGCATGGCGGCGGGCGCGAAGCGCCCCGGATAGAGCGCGGCGACGCGGTGGCACAGCTCGTTGCAGAGCGCCGCCCACGCGGCGGACGTGCGGAAGTCACCCACGTGGTGCGCCATGAACGACGCCCTGGGGGAGAAGACGGTCACGTCGATGCCGCGCTCGTCCATCGTCCGCAACTGGTTCGGCCCGACGCTCTCGCGCAGTTCGTCGTCGCCGATCCGCGGGGCCGGGGGCGAGGGCGCCGCCGGGTCGGCGAGACCGGCGATCTGCCGCTCCCGCCACGCGGCCGGCGCCGGTGGGGCCGTGGTGTAGTGACCGTGACAGTCGATGATCATGGGCTGGGTCCTCCGGGTCGGGTCGTCGTCGACCGCGGCAGCCTCTCCCCGGCCGCGCGGGGGCCGGGAGACGACCGGACACAGAACTAACCTCGCCTTAACAAAGCGGGACGCCACCGCCGTCCACCCTGCGGACCAGGCGAAACGCACCGCCGGGCGTGGTCTACATTCGGACCGGGATATTCCGACACCAGTTCCCGGACGCGGGCGGCATCGGCGCCGACGCCGCCGGAGGGAGACGGCAGGATGCACATACTGCTGGCCGAGGACGACGACGGGGTCGCGGGCGCGCTCGTGGAGGTCCTGTACGACCACGGCCACATCACCCGGCGGGTCACCCGCGGCCATGACGTGCTGACCTACCACCGCAGCTCCGACCTGCTCCTCCTCGACCTCGGCCTGCCCGACGTCGACGGCCTGGAAGTGCTGCGCAGGCTGCGGGCGGTCAGCGACCTGTCCGTGGTGGTGCTGACCGCGCGCGGCGACGAACGCTCGGTGGTGCGCGGGCTGCGGCTCGGCGCCGACGACTACCTCGTCAAGCCGGTGCGCCTGACCGAGCTGCTCGCCCGTATCGAGGCCGTCACGCGGCGCGCAGCCGCACAGGCGCCACCCGCCGCGAGGACCGTGCGCGTCGGGGACCTGGAGGTCGCTCTCGACGCCCGGCAGGTCCGGGTCGGCGGCGAGGAGGTCGAGCTGACCGCCAAGGAGTTCGACATCCTCGCCGTACTGGCCCGCCGGGCCGGGACCGCGGTCAGCCGGGAGCAGGTCCTGGACGAGGTGTGGGGCGACGCCTACCACGCCGTCTCCCGTTCCCTGGACGTCCACCTCACCCAGCTGCGCGCCAAGCTCGGCCGCCCGCGGCTGCTCAGCACGATCCGGGGCTTCGGCTTCCGGCTCGGCGACTGACCGGGCCGGCCCGTGCGGACCCGCGTGCAGACGGTGCTGCTGCTGTTCGGCGTGCTCGCGGTGGCCGCGTTCGCCGTGCCGCTGCTGCTGTTCACCGCCTCCGACCGCACCCAGCAGCTGGTCCTCGCCCGCAGCTCCGACCTGGACCGCTTCGCCTCGCTCATGGACCGGGCGGCGGGCACCGGCGACACCTCGGCCATCACCGCCGAGGCCGTGCGCTACACCCGGCTCTACGGCGAGCCCCTCGTCGTCACCGACACCCGCGGGCACCCCGTCGTGCAGACCGGCGGCATGCACGCCGCCGACCCCACCGTGGCCCGGCTCATCGACGCCGCCCTGCGCAACCAGACCGCCCACCCGGGCGGCGCCCTGCGCCCCTGGTCGCGGGCGCCCCGGATGTTCGCGGAACCGGCGGGGACCGGTACCCAGGTCTCCGGCGCCGTCGTACTGCGCGCCGACGTCACCACGGCCGCGGAGGACGTCACCCGGCGCTGGGCCGCCGTGCTGGCCGGTACGGCGCTGGTCGCCCTCGGCTGCACGGTCCTGGCCCGCGCCGCCACCCGGTGGGTGGTCAGCCCGCTGCGCCGCCTCGACCGGGCCGTCGGCGAACTGGCCGCGGGACTCCCACCCGAGCACACCCCGCCCGTGGCCCCGCCGGGCCGGCGCGGCTCCGCCTCCGTCGGCGGACCGCCCGAGCTGCGCCAGCTGGCGACCGGATTCAACCGCATGGCCCGCACCGTCACCGCGGCCCTCGAACAGCAACGGCGGCTCGTCGCCGACACCTCGCACCAGATGCGCAACCCCATGGCCGCGCTCCGGCTGCGGGTCGACGCCCTCCACACTCACCTGCGGCCCTCGGGCGAGCGCACCTACACCGGCGTCAACACCGAACTGGACCGGCTGCAGACCCTCCTCGACGACATGCTGGCCCTCGCCACAGCCGAGCACCGGGCCGGGGAACTCACCGTGACCGACGGCTCGGGCGCCCGGTGCGACGCGGCCGAGGTCACGCTGACCCAGTACCGGCTGTGGGAGCCGGTCGCACGGCGCGCCGGGGTCCGGCTGACCGCCGAGGCCCCCGAATCCGTGCCGGCGGCCTGCACGGACCGGGAGCTGGCCCAGGTGACGGACATCCTGCTGGACAACGCGATCAAGTACGCGGGCGACGGCGCCCGGGTCCGGCTGCGCTGCGCCGCGCAGGACCCGTACGCGGCCGTCACCGTCACGGACGACGGCCCCGGCCTGCGGGCCGAGGAGATCGTCCACGCCACCACCCGCTTCTGGCGCTCGTCCCGGCAGACCGGAACATCCGGCACGGGCCTCGGACTCCCCATCGCCGAACAGCTCCTCACGGGCCGCACCGGCCGGCTGGAACTGACCCCGGCCCAGCCCAGGGGGCTGCGGGCACGTGCGGTCGTGCCCCGGGCGGACACCGAAGGAGGCCCGCAGTGAACCGGGAACCGCTGGTGGGCGGCGGTCCGGGGCCGGCGGTCGTGCGGCTCCGGCGGCCGCGGGCGTGGGCCGTCGCGTCGCGCGCCCGGTCCGAAGGAGGTCCCCGATGAACCGGCGTGCCGTCCTGCGTGCCGCCCTCGGCGCGGTCGCCGGCGGAGCGATCGGTGGGCTGGTCGCTGGGGACGGTGCGGTCGGCGGGTCCGGTCCGACGGGGGTGCTGCGGCTGGCCACGGGTGAGCCGACGGCCTTCTACGCCGCCTTCGGCCGCCTCCTCGCCGCCCAGGTGGAAGCGGCCGGCTCCGGTCTGCGCTGCCGCGTCCGCACCACCGCCGGGAGCGTCACCAACATCGAACTGCTCCGGGACGGCCACGCCGACCTCGGCCTCGTCCTGACCGACACCGCGCGGGCCGCCCAGGGCACCGGTCTCTTCCCGCGCCCCGTGCCCCTGAGGGCGATCGGCCGGGTCTACGAGACCTACCTCCAGCTGGCCGTGCGCGCCGACGCCCCGGTGCGCGGGGTGGCCGACCTCGCCGGGCACCCGGTCTCGCTCGGCGCCGTCGGCTCCGGCGCGGCCCTGCTCGGCGACCGTCTGCTCCGCGCCGCCGGTCTGTCGCCCGGCATCGACGTCCCGGTACGGCACCTGCGGCTGGCCGACGCGGCCGAGGCGCTGCGGACCGGCTCCGTCGTCGGCCTGCTCGTGGCCGGTGGCGTGCCGCTGCCCACCCTCTCCGACCTCGACCGCGACCCCGGCCTGCGCTTCCTCCCGCTCGCCGGTCTCCTGCCCGGACTCGGCGGCCGGGACGGCATGGCCGCCTCGGGTCTGGAGGAGGTGACCCTGCCGCAGAGCGCGTACCGCTCCTCGGCCGGCGTCGCCACCGTCGGCGTCTCCAACCTCCTGGTGTGCCGCCCCGACCTGGACCCCGCCGTGGCCGGCGCCCTCACCCGCCTCCTGGTCCGGCGCGCCCCCGAGTTCGTGCCCGACCACGCCGTCGGCGCCCAGTTCCTGGACGTGCGCAGCCTGATCGGCACCGGGGGTGTGCCGCTGCACGAGGGAGCGGTGGCGGCGTACCGGTCGATGCACGGCTGACGGCGCGGGTCCGTTGTCGGTGCCGGTCGTTACGCTCCCCGGAGCCACGCCCGCACCGCCGCCCGCACCCTTCGCACCCTCCGAACCGGGAGCCGCACCATGCCGCCCACCGAGGCCGAACTCGCCGACGCCGTACACCGCGCGGCCCGCGCCGCCCTCCTCGACCTCTTCCGGGACCACCCCGACGACCGGTTCTACTACTGCACCCTCGTGACCTCCGGGGAGGCCTACGGCCCGGCGCTGTCCGCATGGTCCGTGGAGGCCCTGGCGGCGGAGGCGGCACGGCAGGGCTGCGCCCCGCTCGACCTCAAGTGGTCCTACGCCGACTCCCCGTTCTGCTGCTACGGCGAACGGCACCTGGAGCCCGTACGCCCCCTCTTCGAGGCCCGTGGCGAGCTCTTCGACCTGCCCGACGACGAGGCGGACGCGGAATTCGACCTGCGGCTGCGGGCGATGGAGACGGCCATGGCCCGGCTGGACGCCGAAGGGCTCTTCGGTACGGGCGCCGACCGTCACTCCGTCGTCGTCACCGTCGAGGTGCCCTCCGAAGCGGGCAACGCCGAGCGGGTGCTGCGGCTGAACCCGCCCCAGGCCCTGACGGAGTGGCGCGAGGAGGCCGCGGTGCCGGAGGACGTGTGACCGGCTCCGGCACGATCCCGCCCTGTTCTAGAGTGACTTCCGCCAGTGGCACGACGGACCTGTGAGGTACTCACCAGCCATGACGACCGAAACGTTTGAGTTCCAGGTAGAGGCACGTCAGCTCCTCCAGCTGATGATTCACTCCGTCTACTCGAACAAGGATGTCTTCCTGCGCGAGCTCGTCTCCAACGCCTCGGACGCGCTGGACAAGCTGCGCCTCGCCGCGCTGCGCGACGACGCCCCCGGCGCCGACGTGAGCGACCTGCACGTCGAGTTGGAGATCGACAAGGACGCCCGCACGCTGACGGTGCGGGACAACGGCATCGGCATGTCGTACGACGAGGTCACCCAGCTGATCGGCACCATCGCCAACTCGGGCACCGCCAAGTTCCTGCAAGAGCTGCGCGACGCCCAGGACGCCGCCGGGGCCGACGGGCTGATCGGCCAGTTCGGCGTCGGCTTCTACTCGGGCTTCATGGTCGCGGACGAGGTCACCCTGGTCACCCGGCACGCCGGTGAGACCCAGGGCACCCGGTGGACCTCGCGCGGCGAGGGCACGTACACCCTGGAGCGGCTCGACGAGGCCCCGCAGGGGACCGCCGTCACCCTGCACCTCAAGCCGGCCGACTCCGACGACCAGCTCCACGACTACACCTCCACCTGGAAGATCAGGGAGATCGTCAAGCGGTACTCGGACTTCATCACCTGGCCGGTTCGCCTGCTGCCGGAGCCGGGCGAGGACGCCGCCGAGGACCGCGAGCCCGAGACGCTCAACTCGATGAAGGCCCTGTGGGCGCGCCCGCGCGACGAGGTCTCCGACGAGGAGTACCACGAGCTGTACAAGCACATCGGCCACGACTGGCGGGACCCGCTGGAGACGATCCGGCTCCAGGCCGAGGGCACCTTCGAGTACCAGGCCCTCCTCTTCATCCCCTCGCACGCCCCGCACGACCTGTCCAGCCGGGGCTACCAGCGCGGCGTCCAGCTCTATGTGAAGCGCGTCTTCATCATGGAGGACTGCGAGGAACTGCTGCCGCCCTACCTCCGCTTCGTCAAGGGCGTCGTCGACGCCCAGGACCTCTCGCTCAACGTCTCGCGCGAGATCCTCCAGCAGGACCGCCACATCCGCATGATCCAGCGGCGGCTGACCAAAAAGGTGCTCGCCACCGTCAAGGACCTCGGGACCTCCGCGCCGGACCGCTACGCCACGTTCTGGCGGGAGTTCGGCGCGGTGCTGAAGGAGGGGCTGGTCACCGACTCCGAGAACCGGGACGCGATCCTCGCCGCCTGCTCGTTCGCGACCACGCACGACGCCGACGCGCCGACCACGCTCAAGAGCTACGTGGAGCGGATGAAGGACGGCCAGGACGACATCTACTTCATGACGGGCGAGTCCCGGCGGGCCATCGAGAACTCCCCGCACATGGAGGCGTTCCGGGCCAAGGGCGTCGAGGTCCTGCTGCTCACCGACCCCGTCGACGAGGTCTGGGTCGACGCGGTGGGGGAGTACGAGGGCAAGGCGCTGCGCTCGGTCGCCAAGGGCGACATCGACCTGTCCGGCACCGAGGAGGAGAAGAGCGGGGCCGAGAAGGAGAAGCAGGGCGAGGAGTACGCCGGGCTGCTCGGCTGGATGACGGAGCACCTGGGCGAGGACGTCAAGGAGGTCCGCCTCTCCTCCCGGCTGACGGTGTCGCCGGCCTGCGTCGTCTCCGACTCGGGCGAACTCACGCCCGCCCTGGAGAACATGTACCGGGCGATGGGCCAGGAGGTCCCCGAGGCCAAGCGGATCCTGGAACTCAACCCCGAGCACCGGCTGGTGAAGACCCTCAACCGGGCCTACGCCGACCGGCAGGACCGTACGGAACTCACCGAGACCGCGGAGCTGCTGCACACCCTCGCGGTGCTGGCCGAGGGCGGCCGGCCGAAGGAACCCGCCCGCTTCGTGCAGCTGATGGCGGACCGCCTGGAGCGCACCGTCTAGCGGCGCCCGCGGCCCGGGGCGCTTCGGCACGCCTGCCGCCCGCCATCCGCATGGCGAGACGGCCTGGCATCCGGAGCGCCCCGGTCCGTATATTCGCACGCATGTCTGCCCCGGCTCCGCTGCTGTGCCTCGCGCTCTTCGCGTGCTCGGCGTGGTGCGTCGACGACGGCCTCTGTCGCCGCTGAGACCGGACCGGCCGCGCGATCCGCGCCGCCGGTCCGCCAGCCCGTCCGCCGTCCCCGTGCACCACCCCGGAGATCTTCCGTGACCACCGCACCCCCTGCCGGGTCGCCCCCGGCCGCGCCGCCGCGCGCGTCCACCTCCCTCTTCGCCCCCGCTCCCACCTCCTCGTACCGGCCCGAGGCGCCGCCCCTGCCGCCGGTGCGGCGAACGCCCCTCGTGGTGTCCGGGCTGCTCGCGACCGTCCTGACGGCCTACGTGTGGTCCGCGCACGGCGCCAAGCCGGGCGTGCTGCTCCTGCTGGGCCTCGGCCTGGGTGTGGCCCTCTTCCACTCCCGGTTCGGCTTCACGTCGGCCTGGCGGCAGCTGGTCGCCGTCGGCAACGGCGCCGGGCTGCGCGCCCACGCCCTGCTGCTCGGCACCACGGCCACCCTGTTCGCCCTGCTCATCGGCACCGGGACCGGGTTGTTCGGCTCCCAGCCGGCCCCGTCCGCCGGACCGATCGGCGTCGGTCTGTTCGCCGGCTCGGCGCTCTTCGCGATCGGCATGCAGCTCGGCGGCGCCTGCGCCTCGGGCACCCTCTTCGCCGTCGGCTCGGGACAGACGTCGATCGTGCTGACCCTCGGCGGCTTCGTCGCCGGCGCCACGCTGGCCGCCTGGCAGTTCGACCTGTGGAAGGACCTCCCGGCCTGGGAACCCGTCGTGCTCTCCGACCACATCGGCTGGTTCGGCTCCTGGGCCGTGACCATCGGGGCGCTGCTCCTCGTGGTGCTGGTCACCCGGCGCGTCCAGGCCCGCCGGAACCCGCCGCCCCTGGGCACCGTGCCCTCGGCGCGCGGCGCCGCCCTGCGGGCCGTCCGGGGCTCCTGGCCGCTGGCCGCCGGTGCGCTCGCCCTGGCGGTGCTCGGCGCGGGCGTCCTGCTGGTCTCCGGCGGCGCCTGGGGCGTCACCAGCGCCTTCAGTCTGTGGGGGTCGGAACTGGTGGGCGCGCTCGGCGGGCACCCGGAGAACTGGACCTGGTGGCGGCAGCCCGGCAACGCCGAGATGCTCGCGGGCCCGGTCCTCGCCGACAAGACCAGCCTCACCGACATCGGCATCATGATCGGCGCGGCGGTCGCCGCCGCGGTCGGCGGCACCTGGGCGCTGCACCGGGGCATCCCCTGGCGCACGGCCCTCGCCGCGGTGCTCGGCGGCCTGCTGATGGGCGTCGGCGCCCGGCTGGCCGGCGGCTGCAACATCGGCGCCTACCTGGCGGGCATCGCCTCGGGCAGCCTCAGCGGATGGCTGTGGGGTGCCTTCGCCCTGGCGGGCACCTGGGTGGGTCTGAAGCTGCGCCCCCTGTTCGGCCTGGGCAACCCCAAGCCGGGCGACGGCGTCTGCTGAACGGGAAAGCCCGTGCGGCACAGGGGTCAGGCCTGTGCCGCACGGGCGGCTAAGAGGAGTGCCGGTCCGTGGTAGTGACGCGGGCGACGGCCTCCAGGGTGAGGTCGCGGCCGTGCGGCTCGCGGGCCAGGGCTCGGTGCAGTGTCAGGCCCTCGATCAGCGCGTCGAGCTGGCGGGCCGTGTCCGGGTCGAAGTGCTTCTCCAGGTGCACCCGG
Organism: Streptomyces sp. NPDC048171; assembly: GCF_043202655.1. Taxonomy (NCBI): domain Bacteria; kingdom Bacillati; phylum Actinomycetota; class Actinomycetes; order Kitasatosporales; family Streptomycetaceae; genus Streptomyces; species Streptomyces sp. NPDC048171. The sequence goes on along the minus strand of NZ_JBIDAU010000007.1, from coordinate 40,796 downwards.
CTGCGCCGCATCCACTCGTGGGTCAGCTCCCGGTAGGCGGGCTGGCGCGCGGCGAGCGTGTACAGCTCCTGGGTGAGGATCAGGTCCCGCTGGCTGCCCTCCGACAGCTCGTGCACCAGGTCGGCCACCGCCGCGCGGGCCTCGTCGCGGTCGGCCGCGGCGCCGAGATACGCGTCGAAGACGGCGACGATGTGGTCCGTGAAGCGGCCGAACGCCTCCCGCAGCAGCTCCTCGATGCCGCTGAAGTGGTACGTCATCGAGCCCAGGGGGACCCCCGCGCGCGTCGCGATCTTCCGGTGGGAGACGCGTGCGATGCCCTCCTCGGCGATCAGGTCGAGGGTGGCGGCGATGATGCGCTCGCGGCGCTGCGGGTCCGTGTGTCCGGTAGCCATGGGAGCAGGCTTACACGTTCCGCACCGGCCGGGCGGGGTTGCCGACGGCGACGACGTTCGCGGGCACGTCCTTGGTGACGACCGCGCCCGCGCCGATGACCGAGTTGTCCCCGATGGTCACGCCGGGCAGCACGATGGCGCCGCCGCCCAGCCACACGTTGTCGCCGATGGTGATGGGCCGCGCCGCCTCCAGCTTGTCCCGCCGGGGGCCCGGCTCCAGCGGATGGGTCGGTGTCAGCAACTGCACGCTCGGGCCGATCTGGCAGTCCTCCCCGATGGTGATCGCCGCGACGTCCAGCGCGGTCAGGTTGCAGTTGACGAAGGTGCGCGCGCCGATCGTGATGTTGCTGCCGTAGTCGACGTACAGCGGGGGCCGTACGTGCGCCTCGGCGCCCAGCGAGCCGAGCAGCTCCGCGAGGACCGGCCGGGCGGCCGTGGCGTCCTCCGTGTACGCCGCCTGGTAGCGGGCGGCCAGCCGTACGGCCTCCTGCTGCCTGCGGGCGATCTCCGGGTCGTCGGCGATGTAGAGGTCGCCCGCCTGCATGCGTTCGAGGTTCGTGCGGGAGTCGCCCGCGAAGTGGTCCGTCGGCATGCGCACGATCCTACCCCTGAAGCGTACGAACGTACACTCTCGGCGGGTGCGGAGCCCGGAGGCCGACCCGTACGGCGGAGCCGCTCAGCGGCGCCGGGGCTGGAGCACTCCGGCGAGCAGCAGCACCAGGAGACCGGCGAGCGGCACGACCAGCAGCCCCACCCGCAGACTCGTCGCGTCGGCGACCAGGCCCACGACGGGCGGCGAGAGCAGGAAGCCCAGGCGCATCAGCCAGGAGACGATCGTCAGCCCCGAACCGGGCTTCAGGCCGGGCAGTTCGTCGGCCTCGTGCATCGCCGCAGGGACCAGGGTCGCCACCCCGAAACCGGCCGCGGCGAACCCGAGCACCGTCCCGGGCACCGTGGGCACGGCCAGCGCCAGACCCATGCCGACCGCGGCGATCAGCGCGCCGGAGCGGGCCACGGCGCGCTGGCCGAACCGGTCCACGAGCCGGTCCCCGATCAGCCGGCCGACGAACTGCGCCCCGACCAGGGCGACATAGCCGGAGGCGGCCAGCGCCACCGACGAGTGCAGCGAGTCGGAGAGGTAGAGGGTGGCCCACGAACTGCCCGCGTCCTCGACCAGTGTGCCGGCCGTGGCGATGAGGACGAGCGCCGCCAGCGCGTAGTGGATCCGCGCGCCCGTGGCCGGGGCCGGCGCCGTCCGCCGCGTCCCGTCCCCGCCGTCCTCCTCCTCGGCCGTCTCGGTCTCCGGGCCCGGCAGGCAGAACCGCAGCGCCACACAGGCCGCCACCGCGAACACCATGCCGGAGAACAACAGATGCTGGCCCCGGGGCACGCCGAGCGCGATCGCGCCGGCGGCCATGGAACCGCCCGTGACGGCGCCGATCGACCAGATGGCGTGGAAGGAGTTGATGATGGAGCGTCCGTAGCGCCGCTGCACCCGCAGGCCGTGCGCGTTCTGCGCGACGTCGGTGAACGCGTCCATCGCGCCCGCCAGGAACAGCGCCCCGGCGAACACCACGACCGACTCCGCCAGTCCGGCGGCCAGGATCCCCACACCGGTCAGCAGCGTGCCGCCGACCGCCACCCGCGCCGAGCCGAACCGGCGGACGAGTATCCCGGCCGCGAGCCCGGCCGCGATCGCGCCCGCCGGGAACGCGGCCACGGCCAGCCCGTAGGCGGCGTTGCCGATCCCGAGGTCCGCCTTGATCTGCGGATAGCGCGGCAGCAGGTTGGCGAAGAGCGCCCCGTTGGTGAAGAAGAGCACGGCGACGGCCACCCGGGCCCGCCGGTCGGCCGGGGCGGCCCGGCGCAGTACGTCGACAGTCATGCGCGGAGCCTACAGGCGCGAGCGTACGAACGTACACTCTGCTCCGGGTCCCTGCCGAAAACCGATGTCGTGCCGGCGCCGTCGCGGCGATCATGGGACCGATCCATGCCGCCCCGACCGTGAGGAACCACCGCCATGCCCGTGCCCGCAGACCCGACGGTGCTCCACCCGATGCCCGAGCACCCGCGAGTGGTGCTCCTCAGACCGCTGGTGAAGTCCCCGCTCATCGAGGTGGGGGAGTACTCCTACTACGACGACCCCGACGACGCGACGGCTTTCGAGACCCGCAACGTGCTCTATCACTACGGCCCGGAGAAGCTCGTGATCGGCAGGTTCTGCGCGCTGGGCACCGGCACCCGGTTCCTCATGAACGGCGCCAACCACCGGATGGACGGCCCCTCGACCTTCCCCTTCCCCAGCATGGGCGGCTCCTGGTCCGAGCACTTCGACCTGCTCACCGGCCTGCCAGGCCGGGGGGACACCGTCGTCGGCAACGACGTCTGGTTCGGCCACGGCGCCACCGTCATGCCCGGGGTCCGCATCGGCCACGGCGCGATCGTCGGCGCGGGCTCCGTGGTCACCCGGGACGTGCCCGACTACGGCATCGTCGGCGGCAACCCGGCCCGGCTGGTGCGTACCCGCTTCAGTGACGAGGACGTGGCCCGGCTGCTCGCGGTGGCCTGGTGGGACTGGCCCGTCTCCCTCATCACCGAGCACGTCCGGACGATCATGTCCGGCACCATCGAGGACCTGGAGGCGGCGGCTCCGCGCGGCAGGCGTGGATGACCGCGCGCCCCGCCCGCGCGAACAGGTCGGCACCAGGCCGGCAGCCCCTCCGGTGCCGCCGCTCCGTTTGCGGAGGTACCGGCATCGGGTTTCCGTGGAGTGGTCGCGTCGCCCGTCCCGGGAGCTGTCATGTCGATGTCGTCGTTCGGTTTCGGCTCGTCCGATCCCTTCAGTGACCTGCTGAACCGCTTCTTCGGCATGTCCCCCGCCTCGTCGCCGCCGGCGGTCCAGCGCGTGCCGATCGGCCGGCTGCTGACCGAGTCCTCCCGGGAACTGCTCAACCTGGCCGGACGGCGGGCCCTGGAGGACGGGACGTCCGACCTGGACACCGAGCACCTGCTGTGGGCGGCCACGCAGGTCGAGCCCGCCCGCGGCCTGCTCGCCCGGGCCGGCGCCGACCCGGACGCCCTCGGGTCCCAGATCGCCGAGGTGCTGCCCCGCGAGGCGGTCGAGCCCTCCGCGGAACCGGGCCTCACCCCGGCCGCCAAACGCACCCTCGCCACCGCCTACGCCCGCTCCCAGGCGGCCGGCGTCTCCTACATCGGCCCCGAGCACATCCTCGGCGCGCTGCTCGACGGCGGCGACAGCGGCGCGGCCCGGCTGCTGAGCGCGGAGGGCCAGGACGTCACGAAACTGGCGGGGCTGACGGAGCAGGCCGGCCGCGCCGAGGCCGCCCCCGGCGAGAACGGCGCCCGGCAGCCGGCCACGACGCTCGACGAGTTCGGGCGGGACCTGACGGAGGAGGCGAAGGCCGGGAAGCTCGACCCGGTCGTCGGACGGGCCGAGGAGATCGAGGAGACCGTCGAGATCCTCTCCCGGCGCTCCAAGAACAACCCCGTGCTGATCGGGGAGCCCGGGGTCGGCAAGACCGCGATCGTCGAGGGCCTCGCCCAGCGCATCGTCGCCGGGGAGGTCCCCGACACCCTCAAGGACAAGCGGGTCGTCGTGCTCGACCTGTCCGCCATGGTGGCGGGCGCCCAGTACCGCGGACAGTTCGAGGAGCGCCTGAAGAAGGTCATCGAGGACGTCCAGCAGGCCCGCGGCGAGATCATCCTGTTCATCGACGAACTCCACACCGTGGTCGGGGCCGGCGCGACCGGCGAGGGCTCGATGGACGCCGGCAACATGCTCAAGCCCGCCCTCGCGCGCGGTGAGCTGCACGTGGTGGGCGCGACCACCATCGACGAGTACCGCAAGTACGTCGAGAAGGACGCGGCCCTCGAACGCCGCTTCCAGCCCGTGATGGTGCCGGAGCCCAGCGTCGAGGAGACGGTGCAGATCCTCGAGGGCCTGCGGGACGCGTACGAGGCGCACCACCAGGTCCGCTTCGCCGACGGCGCCCTGGCGGCCGCGGCGGAACTCTCCGACCGCTACGTCAGCGACCGCTTCCTGCCCGACAAGGCCATCGACGTCATGGACCAGGCGGGCGCCCGGGTGCGGCTGCGCAGCGCCGCCCGCTCCACCGAGGTCGTCGGCCGCGAGGACCGCATCGCCGAACTGCGCCGGGAACAGGAACAGGCCGTCGCCGCCGAGGACTACGACCGGGCGGGCACCCTCAAGCAGGAGATCGCCGAGGCCCAGGGCGAACTCGCCGGCATCGAGGAGCGGCGCGAGGGCGTCGTCTCGGTCACCGCCGACGACATCGCCGACGTGATCTCCCGGCGCACCGGCATCCCCGTCTCCCAGCTGACGGCCGGCGAGAAGGAGCGGCTGCTCAAGCTGGAGGAGGAGATGCACGCCCGGATCGTCGGCCAGGACGAGGCCGTCGGCGCCGTCTCCCGGGCCGTGCGCCGCAACCGGGCCGGCATGGGCGACCCGAACCGCCCCGTGGGCTCCTTCCTCTTCCTCGGCCCCACCGGCGTGGGCAAGACGGAGCTGGCCAAGACCCTCGCCGAGCTGCTGTTCGGCGAGGAGAGCCGCATGGTCCGCTTCGACATGAGCGAGTTCCAGGAGAAGCACACCGTCGCCCGCCTCGTCGGCGCGCCCCCCGGATACGTCGGCTACGAGGAGGCGGGCCAGCTCACCGAGAAGGTCCGCCGGCAGCCCTACAGCGTGGTCCTGTTCGACGAGGTCGAGAAGGCCCACCCCGACGTCTTCAACACGCTGCTCCAGATCCTCGACGACGGGCGCCTCACCGACGCCCAGGGCCGCACCGTCGACTTCCGGCACTGCGTCGTCATCATGACCTCCAACATCGGCGCCCACCGCATCCTCGACCACAAGGGCGACGTCTCCGACCTCAAGGACGAGCTGATGGAGGAGCTGCGGACCAGGTTCCTCCCGGAGTTCCTCAACCGCATCGACGACATCATCGTCTTCCACGGCCTCACCGAGCAGGACCTCTCCCGGATCGTCGACCACCTGCTGGCCCAGAGCGAGCGTCGGGTGCACGCGCAGGGCATGACCCTGAAGGTCACGGAGGCCGCCAAGAAGCTGCTGATCGCCCACGGCCACCAGCCGGAGTTCGGCGCCCGCCCGCTGCGCCGCACCATCCAGACCGAACTGGACAACCGCATCGCCGACCTGCTGCTGGGCGGCGAGGCCGACCCCGGCGACACCATCGTCGCCGATGTCGTCCAGGACTCCCTCCACTGCACGGTCACCAAGGGCGACGCCGCCGGGGCCGGGAAGGCGGACGAGGCATGACCGCCGTCGACGAGACGATCGAGGTGGCGGTGCCGGTGCGGGCCGCCTACGACCAGTGGACCCAGTTCAAGAGCTTCCCGAGGTTCACGGCCACCGTGCTCCGGGTCGAGCAGGTCAGGCCCGCCCTCATCCAGTGGGTCGTCGGCCGCGGGCCGGTGCGCCGCGAGTTCGCCACCGAGATCGTCGAGCAGGTGCCCGACTCGCACCTCGTCTGGCGCGGACTCGGGCGCCGGCCCCGCCACCGGGGCGAGGTGCGCTTCCGGGCCGCCGGTGACGGGCGCACGGCGATCACGGTGCGCCTGTGGATCGAGCCGCGCGGTCCCCTCGGCCTGCTCGCCGCCGTGCCCGGGGCGGCGCGCCGGGTGGTGCGCCGGGAGCTGGCGAACTTCGGGACGTTCATCGAGGGCCACGGACAGGCCGGCGGGGGCTGGCGGGGAACCATCCGGGGCGGCCAGGTCCGGCCGCAGGAGCCGGAGCCGCCCAGGAGCCGGGTAGCGGGCTGGCCGGTGGGCTGAACGTCGCAGGACCCAGGACGAACAGGGAACGAGAGGCGATCGTCGGATGAAGAAGCCCCCCAGGGAAGACCCCAGGGACGACCTGAAGGTCACGCCCCCCAAGACGTGGGCCGCGGGTGTCCCCGCCGTGGTGCACGCGCTGGAGTACTCCCTGGAGCAGGCCGGCCCGCGGGAGACCGCGGTGGACCTGCTGACGATGAACCAGGTCGGCGGCATCGACTGCCCGGGCTGCGCCTGGGCGGATCCCGCCCCGGGCCACCGGCACCGCAACGAGTACTGCGAGAACGGTGCCAAGCACATCAACGACGAGGCGACGACCCGGCGGATCACCGCCGAGTTCTTCCGCGAGCACCCGGTCTCCGACCTGGCCGACCGCTCCGACCTGTGGCTGAACCAGCAGGGACGCCTCACCGAGCCGATGGTCAAGCGGCCCGGATCCGACCACTACGAGCCGATCAGCTGGTTCGACGCCCTCGGCCTGCTGGCCGACGAGCTGAAGAAGCTCGGCACCCCCGACGAGGCGGTCTTCTACACCTCGGGCCGGGTCAGCAACGAAGCCGCCTTCGTCCTCCAGTTGTTCGCCCGCGCCTTCGGCACCAACAACCTGCCCGACTGCTCCAACATGTGCCACGAGTCCAGCGGTTTCGCCCTGCACGAGACCCTCGGCACCGGCAAGGGCACGGTCAGCCTCCAGGACCTCCACCACGCCGATCTGATCTTCCTGGTGGGTCAGAACCCCGGAACCAACCACCCACGGCAGCTGTCCGCGCTGGAGGAGGCGAAGCGCAACGGCGCCCGCGTCGTCGCCGTGAACACGCTGCCCGAGGCCGGACTGATGCGGTTCAAGAACCCGCAGAAGGCGAGCGGGGTGATCGGACGCGGCGTCGAGATCGCCGACCGCTTCCTCCACATCCGCGCCGGCGGCGACCTGGCCCTCTTCCAGGCGCTGAACCGGCTGCTCCTGGAGGCCGAGGACGCCCGACCGGGCGAAATCCTCGACCACGAGTTCATCCGCGACAGCACCAGCGGCTTCGAGGAGTTCGCCGAGCACGCGCGCGGCGTCTCCTGGGCGGACGTGCTCACCGCGACCGGGCTGACCCGCGGCGAGATCGAGGACGTCCGCGACGACGTCCTGCGCAGCGAACGGGTCGTCGTCTGCTGGGCGATGGGCGTCACCCAGCACAAGCACGGCGTTCCCACCATCCGGGAGATCGTCAACTTCCTGCTCCTGCGCGGCAACCTGGGCCGGGCCGGAGCCGGCGCCTGCCCGGTGCGCGGCCACAGCAACGTCCAGGGCGACCGCACCATGGGCATCTGGGAGCAGATGCCCGACTCCTTCCTCGACGCCCTGCGCGACGAGTTCGGCTTCGACCCGCCGCGCGCCCACGGCCTGGACTCGGTGAACACCATCAGGGCGATGCGCGAGGGCCGCGTCAAGGTCTTCCTGGGCGTCGCCGGCAACTTCGTCCGCGCCGCCCCGGACAGCGCGGTCACCGAGGACGCGATGCGGCGCTGCCGCCTGACCGCCCACATCTCCACCAAGCTCAACCGGTCCCACGCGGTCTGCGGCGACACCGCGCTCATCCTGCCGACCCTCGGCCGGACCGAACGCGACCACCAGGCCGGCGGCGAGCAGTTCGTCACCGTGGAGAACTCGATGAGCGAGGTGCACACCTCCCGGGGACGGCTGAAGCCCGCGTCCCCGCTGCTGCTCAGCGAGGTCGCGATCCTGTGCCGGCTCGCCCGCCGCACCCTCGACGAGAGCCGCGCCGGTCTGCCGTGGCAGGAGTTCGAGGCCGACTACGGCGCCGTCCGCGACCGGATCTCCCGGATCGTGCCGGGCCTGCACGACTTCAACCGGCGCGTGGCACGCCCCGGCGGCATCAGGCTGCCGAACCCGGTCAACGAGGGCGTGTTCCGCACCGGCACCGGCAAGGCACGCTTCACCGTCAACGCCTGCCAGATGCCGTACGTGCCCGAGGGCCACCTGCTGCTGCAGACCCTGCGCTCCCACGACCAGTGGAACACCGTCCCCTACACGCCCAACGACCGCTACCGCGGCATTCACGGCAGCCGCCGCGTGGTGCTCGTCAACCCGGCGGACCTGACCGCCCTCGGCCTGGCCGAGAAGGACCGGGTCGACCTGGTGAGCGTCTGGCACGACGACGCCGAGCGCCGCGCCGAGGGGTTCGAGGTGGTCCCGTACCCGACGGCACGCGGCTCCGCCGCCGCGTACTACCCGGAGACCCAGGTCCTCGTCCCGCTGGACAGCGTGGCCGACATCAGCAACCAGCCCACCTCCAAGGCGGTCCTGGTCAGACTGGAACGGGCGGCGCCCACGGGGACCTGACCGCCGCATGCTGAGACGGCCGCCCGTGCGGGAATGACATGATCGACCGCTTCGTTGGCACCTGTCATGCCCGTATCTTCCGCACGGACCCCGGCCGCCCGCATGCCGCTCGCCGTCTACATCCTCGGCCTCTCCGTCTTCGCGCTCGGCACCAGCGAGTTCATGCTTTCCGGGCTGCTGCCGCCCATCGCCGACGACATGGACGTGTCGATCCCGCAGGCCGGTCTGCTGATATCGGCGTTCGCGATCGGCATGGTGGTCGGCGCGCCCCTGCTCGCGGTCGCGACCCTGCGGCTGCCCCGGAAGACCACGCTGGTCGCGCTGATCTCGGTGTTCGGCCTCGGCCAGGTCGCGGGCGCGCTCGCGACGTCGTACGAGATCCTCTTCGTCTCCCGGGTGGTGAGCGCGCTCGCCTGCGCCGGTTTCTGGGCCGTGGGAGCCGCCGTCGCCATCGCGATGGTGCCGGTCACCAGCCGGGCCCGCGCGATGGCCGTGATGATCGGCGGACTGTCGATCGCCAACGTCCTCGGCGTCCCCGCGGGCGCCTTCCTCGGCGAGCACCTCGGATGGCGGTCCGCGTTCTGGGCGGTCGGCGCCGCCTCCGCCGTCGCCCTCGTCGGTGTGGTGACCCTCATCCCGCGCATCCCGCTGCCCGAGCGCCGCCCCCGGCTCAAGGGTGAGCTGGCGATCTACCGGGACCGTCAGGTCTGGCTGTCGATCGTGGTGACCGCGCTCGCCGCCGGCGGCGTGTTCTGCGCCTTCTCCTACCTGTCGCCGCTGCTCACCGACGTGGCCGGGCTGGCGGAGGGGTGGGTGCCCACGGTGCTGGCGCTGTTCGGGGTCGGCGCGCTGATCGGCACCACGATCGGCGGCCGGGTCGCCGACGCGCACCTGTTCGGCGTCCTGCTCTCCGGCATCACCGCCTCGACCGTACTGCTGGCCGCGCTGGCCCTGTTCGCGTCCAGCCCGGCCGTCGTGATCGTCCTGTCGCTGCTGCTGGGCGTCTCCGCGTTCTACACGGCTCCGGCCCTCAACGCGCGCATGTTCAACGTCGCCGGCGCCGCACCCACCCTCGCGGGCGCGACCACCACCGCCGCGTTCAACCTCGGCAACACCGGTGGTCCTTGGCTGGGCGGCACCGTGATCGACGCCGACTTCGGATACGCCGCCACCGCCTGGGCGGGCGCGGCCATGACCGTCGTCGCGATCGGCTTCGTCGCCGTCTCGCTGCGCCTGCACAGCAGGTCGCGCATCGTGGCGGGCTCCGCGACCGCCGAGCCCGCGGGCGCGGAACCGAGCCGGCAGCGGGCGTGACCCGCCGGGTGGACTAGGGGTTCCCCTCCCGTGGGACCGCCGGATCGTCCGCGGCCCGTGCGCAGCGGTCGGCGAGGCGGGCGAACGCCGCCCGGAGCGCCGGCGGACCGACGGCCTCGACGTCCGCGTCGAAGGCGCTGAACGCGGCGGCGAGAGCGGGCCACGACCAGGATCCCAGGCCGACCCGGCAGCGGTCCGGGCCGAGTTCCTCCACGGTGCCCTCGGCGACGTGGGGGACCACGGCGGAGGCGGGCAGGCGGAGGACTGCCTCCCCCCGGCAGGGCCACTCGGGGGAGGTCTCCAAGCCCCGGAACCTGCCCGTCAGGAACGCGGCCACGTCGTCGCCGGGCAGCCGCCTCGGTGTGAAGCGGGGACCGGTGGGCGTCCGCGGGGTGATCCGGTCGGCCCGGAACACGCGCCAGTCGTCCCGGTCGAGGTCCCAGGCGACCAGGTACCAGCGGCCACCGCGGACGGCGAGGTGGTGGGGCTCCACCCGGCGCGGCGCCACCACGGCGTCTCCGGCGTCCGCGGGGTGGGCCGGGTACGCCGGGGTGTGGTCGAAGCGCAGCACCTCCCGGGCCCGCACGGCGGCGCCGATCGCGAGGAGGACCCCGGTGCCCGCCCGGGGATCCGGCCCGGTCGCGGACCGCTCGACGGCCGTGACCTGGAAGGCGTCGATCCGGTGCCGCAGCCGCTCCGGCATGATCTGGCGCAGGGTGTTGAGGGCGCGTGCCGCACCCTCCTCGATGCCGGCCCCCGTGACGGCGGCGGTGCGCAGGGCGACGACGAGCGCGACCGCCTGTTCGTCGTCGAACAGCAGCGGAGGCAGACGGGTGCCGGCGTCCAGCCGGTAGCCGCCGTCGGGGCCCTTGACCGCCCTGACGGGGTAGCCCAGCTCACGGAGCCGGTCCACGTCGCGGCGCAGGGTGCGCGGGCTGATGTCCAGCCGCTCCGCCAGCAGCGGCCCCGGCCAGTCCCGGCGCGCCTGGAGCAGCGAGAGCAATGAGAGCAGCCGGGCCGAGGTCTTCTGCATGTCCGCCATGCTGCCGCAGGTAGCGGCCACATCCTGACCGCTATGTTCTCCAGAGTGGGAGGCACGGGGTCCGAACGGGTCCCCCGGGCGGCCCACCGGCGTGGGGTGTCCGACCGTGTCCGCGACAGGCGAGGAGCCCATCGTGTCCGTCAGAGCAGTGACCCACCTCAACTTCCGGGGTGACGCCCGCGAGGCCCTCACCTTCTACGCGTCCGCGTTCCGCGGCGACGTGGCCGTGGTGACGTACAAGGACGCCGGGAGCGTCCAGGACCCCGCCGAGGCGGACCAGGTGATGTGGGGCCAGGTGTCCACCGCCGACGGCCCGTGTGTGATGGCGTACGACGTGCCCTCCGGCCTGCCGTGGAACCAGGGCGAGAACGCCTTCTTCGTCTCGCTCCGGGGCGACGGCCCCGACGGTGCCGACGGGATCTGCGCGTACTGGGAGAAGCTGGCCGAGGGCGCGACCGTGCTGCGGCCCCTGGCACCCGCCGAGTGGGCGCCGCTCTACGGCATGCTGCGCGACCGCTTCGGCGTCACCTGGGTCCTGGACGTCGCGGGCGAGTACCGGGCGTGAGCGTGCTCGACGCCCGGGCACTGGGCCGCGCGACCCTCGCCCGGCAACTGCTGCTCGACCGCGCGGACGCCCCCGTCCTGGACACCGTCGCGCACCTCGGCGGCCTCCAGGCGCAGGAGCCGCAGGAACCGTTCGTGGGGCTCTGGTCGCGGCTGCGCGGCTTCCGGCCTGCGGAGCTCTCCGACCTGCTGACCGGACGTCGGGTGGTACGCACCCACCTCATGCGCCGCACCGTCCACCTCGTCACCGCCGAGGACGCCCTTGCCTGGCGGCCCCGCCATGACGCCATGCTGCGCGCCCGCGTCCTCGGCACCTACCGCCGGGAACTCGAAGGGGTCGACCTGGCCGAGCTGGCGGCGGCGGGGCGGGCCGTGATGTCCGACGGCGAGCCCCGCTCGATGGGTGACCTGGCCCGGGCGCTCGCCGACCGCTGGCCGGAACCGGGACCCCGGGCCCTGGGGGAGATGCTGGTCGCCGCGCTGATCCCGATGGTGCAGCTGCCCCCGCGGGGACTGTGGCGCACCCGGGCGGGCGTGCGCAACGCCCCGTTCACCGCCTGGCTGGGCCGCGACGCCGACCCGCCGGCCCCGCCGGGCACCGACCCGGTCGGGGAGACGCTGGTACGGCGCTACCTCGCCGCGTTCGGCCCCGCCGCCTCGGCGGACCTGCGCGCCTGGTGCGGACTCGCCGGACTGCCGGCCGCGGTCACCGCCGTACGCGGGGAACTGGTCGCCTTCCGCGACGAACGGGGCCGGGAACTGCTGGACCTCCCCGAAGCCCCGCGCCCCGACCCCGGCACCCCCGCCCCGGTGCGGTTCCTCCCGGCGTTCGACAACGTGATCCTCGGCTACCAGGACCGGAGCCGGATCATCGACGACGAGCACCGGGGCCTGTCCGTCGCCGGAGCCCGCGTCGTCCTGGTCGACGGCCGGGTCTCCGCGACCTGGACCGTCGAGGAAGGCACGGTGAGCGTCACCCCGCTGCGCCGCCTCTCCCGGGCGGACCGCACGGAGGTCGCCGAGGAGGGGCGGGCCCTGGCTGCCTTCCTCTCCGACGGGGACGGCGACCGGATCCGGGTCGGCGCGGCACCGCCCTGAACGGCGGGCGGCCGAAGCCGCGCCCCGGCTCCACCGGTGCCGTGGGCCCCCCGAGGTGAGGGTCGACTGCCGCCGCCACCTCGGCGGTCACGGACTTCGGCTGCCCGCGGCAACGGAATGCGGCGTACACGGACCGCCGTGATCTACACCCGGGGGAGAGGAGAACGGGGGAGCACTACACCCCTCGCAGTACGCCGGTCCAGCCCCAGGGTCGGATCAATTTCGAAAATCTGCGGGCGAGCATGGATGAGTACCCCGGTCAGCGCCTCGGCCTTCCCCCCATGTGCCGGGTCTTCGTCCTGCTCGTAACCCGACGGATTGGTCTCAGGTGGCTACGTTTCTCTATCGACTCGGCCGAAGGGCGTTCCGGCGCCGCGGCCTTGTCGCCCTGCTGTGGGTGGCCATACTCGTGGGCGCCGGTGTCGCGGCGTCCACCGCGCCCGCCCCGCCCGAAGACTCCTTCTCCATGCCCGGCACCGAGTCGCAGAAGGCGTTCGACCTGCTCGGCGAGCAGTTCCCGGCCGCCAGTGCCGAGGGCGCCACCGCGCGGGTCGTGATCCGGGCCCCCGACGGCGAGAAGATATCCGGCCCGGCCGGCAAGGACCAGGTCGAGGAACTGGTCGCCGCTCTCGGGAACGGCCCGCAGGTCGCCTCGGTCGACGATCCGTTCAAGGCGAACGCCGTCAGCGAGGACGGCACCACGGCGTACGCCTCCGTGACCTACAAGGTCAACGCCATGGAGCTGACCGACGAGGCCCGGGACGCGCTCACCACCGCCACCGACGACGCGCGCGAGGGCGGGTTCACCGTCGAGACCGGCGGGGACGCGGTCATGGCGGAGCAGGAGATGGGCGGCACCGCCGAACTGATCGGCATCGGCGTCGCCGCGATCGTGCTCCTGCTGACCTTCGGCTCACTGGTCGCGGCCGGCATGCCGCTGCTCTCGGCGATCATCGGGGTCGGGATCGGCATCTCCGCCATCGGGGCGCTCGGCAGCACGCTGGAGCTGTCCGCCACCACCTCCACGCTGGCCATGATGATCGGCCTCGCGGTCGCCATCGACTACGCCCTGTTCATCGTCTCCCGCTACCGCGCGGAGATCTCCGAGGGCCGCACCCCCGAGGACGCCGCGGGACGCGCCGTCGGCACCGCGGGTTCCGCCGTGGTCTTCGCCGGACTCACCGTCGTCGTGGCCCTGGCCGGACTCGCGGTCGTCAACATCCCGATCCTCACGAAGATGGGCCTGGCCGCCGCCGGCACCGTAGGCATCGCCGTACTGATCGCGCTCACCCTCACCCCGGCGCTGCTCGGCTTCGCCGGCCGCAGGGCGCTCAGCCGCAAGGACCGCAAGGCGGCCGCCACGGAGCGGACCGCCCCCGCCAAGCCCAAGCTCGGCACCCGCTGGGCCCGGTTCGTCCTGCGGCGTCCGGTGACCGTGCTGCTGACCGCCGTCCTCGGCCTCGGCGTGATCGCCGTGCCGGCCGCCGGCATGGAGCTGGGCCTGCCCGACGAGGGCAGTTCGGCACCGGACACCACGCAGCGCAAGGCGTACGACATGCTGTCCGACTCGTTCGGCGCCGGGTTCAACGGTCCGCTGATGGTCACCGTCGACGCCAAGGACGCCGACGCCCCGAAGGCAGCCGCCGACAGCGTCGCGGACCGGATCACCGGCCTCGGCGAGGCCGCGGCCGTCACTCCGGCCAGGTTCAACGAGCAGGGCGACACCGCCGTCCTCACCGTGGTGCCCAAGACCGGCCCGAGCGACGCCGCCACGGAGTCGCTGGTCCGGGACATCCGCGCCCTCTCCGGCGACATCAAGGCCGACACCGGCGCGACCATGCTCGTCACCGGCGCGACCGCGATGACGATCGACTTCTCGCAGACCCTGGACGACGCGCTCATCCCGTACCTGGCGCTGGTCGTCGGACTCGCCTTCCTGCTGCTGATGCTGGTGTTCCGCTCGATCCTCGTCCCGCTCAAGGCCGCCCTGGGCTTCCTGCTGTCGGTCGCCGCGGCGCTCGGCGCGGTGGTCGCGGTCTTCCAGTGGGGCTGGCTCGCGGACGTCTTCGGGGTGGACCAGCCGGGCCCGATCATGTCGATGATGCCCATCTTCATGATCGGCGTGGTCTTCGGCCTCGCCATGGACTACGAGGTCTTCCTCGTGACCCGCATGCGGGAGGCGTACGTCCACGGATCGTCCGCCGCCGACTCCGTCACCACCGGCTTCACCCACGGCGGCCGGGTGGTCGCGGCGGCCGCGATCATCATGATCAGCGTCTTCTCCGGCTTCATCATGGAGAACGACGACATGATCAAGATGATGGGCTTCGGCCTCGCCATCGCCGTGCTCTTCGACGCCTTCGTGGTCCGCATGGCCATCGTGCCCGCGGTGCTCGCCCTGCTCGGCACCAAGGCGTGGTGGCTGCCCAAGTGGCTGGACCGCATCCTGCCGAACGTCGACGTGGAGGGCGAGAAGCTGCACAAGGAACTGGGCGACACCCCGCCGCCCGCGGAGCCCGCGCGCGAACCGGAGACGGCCGGGGTCTGACCCCGCGCGCCCCGCGCCTCACGCGTGCGGCCCCGGTGCCCGGAGGTTCGGGCACCGGGGCCTTCGCGTCGCCTCAGAGGTCCCGGGCGGAGTCGGTGAGCGCCTCGTCGAGGACGGCCACGCCGCGGGCGATCTCCTCGTCGCTCGCGGTCAGCGGCGGCGCGATACGGAAGATGCCGCCCATTCCCGGGAGCTGGACGATGTTCATGTGCAGCCCCAGCTCGTAGCAGCGCCGGGTGACGGCGGCGCCGAGACGGTCGGCGCCGCCGTCACCGAGCACGTCGTCCCCGACCAGTTCCATGCCGAGCAGCAGCCCCCGGCCGCGGACGTCGCCGACCACCTTGTGGCGCTCGGCGAGCCCGTCGAGGCCGTCGCGCAGTACGCCGCCGAGCCGCCGCGCACGCTCGTCGAGCCGGTCGCGCACCAGGATGTCGAGGACGGTGTTGCCGACGGCGGCCGGCAGCGGGTCGTTGACGTGGGTGGTGAAGAACAGGAACCCGCGTTCGTGCGCCCGCCGCTCGATCTCCGCGCCGGTCAGCACGGCGGCCAGCGGGAGCCCCGCGCCGAGCGTCTTGGACAGCGTCAGGATGTCCGGCACCACGCCGTCGTGCTGGAAGGCGTACCAGTCGCCGGTGCGGCACAGCCCGGTCTGTGCCTCGTCCACGATCAGCAGCATGCCCCGCTCCCGGCACTTCTCCGCCAGCGCGGCGAGATAGCCCGGCGGGAGTTCGACGACGCCGCCCGAGGAGAGGATCGGCTCGACCAGGCACGCCGCGAGACTCCCGACCGACTGGGCGTCGATCATCTCGAATCCCAGGTCGAGCTGGCGGCGCCAGTCCAGCTCGCCGTCCGAGCCGACGACGGAGGGGCGGTGGCGGTCCGGCACCGGCAGCGCGAAGTTGCCGGGCGCCGCGGGGCCGTAGCCCTTGCGCCCGGCGCTGTAGGTGGCGTTCGCGGCGGCCTGGGTCATGCCGTGCCAGGACCGGGCGAAGGAGACGATCTCGTGCCGCCCGGTGACGAGCTTCGCCATCCGCACGGCGGCCTCGTTCGCCTCCGCCCCGGTGGTCAGGA
This sequence comes from Streptomyces sp. NPDC048171, assembly GCF_043202655.1. Lineage (NCBI taxonomy): Bacteria > Bacillati > Actinomycetota > Actinomycetes > Kitasatosporales > Streptomycetaceae > Streptomyces > Streptomyces sp. NPDC048171. The sequence continues at coordinate 24,585 of NZ_JBIDAU010000007.1, read as the reverse complement.
GCAGCGCCTTGTCCAACGGCTCGGGCAGCGTGCCCGCCAGCCGCCGGGCCAGTTCGACGACCGGCCGGCTGAGCATGCCGCTGTGCAGGTGGTCGAGGTGGGCGACCTGCTCGCGCACGGTCGAGACGATCGCCGGATGGGAGTGGCCGAGGATGGCACTCATCTGGCCCGAGGTGAAGTCGAGCAGTTCACGACCGCTCTCGGTGAAGACGGAGGTGCCCGCGGCCCGGACGACGACCTCCGGCGAGAACGGTGCGTGGCCGGAGTAGCGGATGAGGTGGCGCCCCGGATCGGTGCCGGGAGTCTCGGAAGGCATGCGACCGACGGTAGGGACGCGGCACTGCGCGTGTCCATCGCACAGTTTCGACGCTGCTGTACGTCATCCCCGTACAATCGCGGCGTGCTCAACTCGGGACGGCTGCACCTCCTCGGCCTGCTGGACACGCTCGGTACCGTCCGCGCGGTCGCCGACACACTGCATCTGAGCGCGTCGACGGTCTCCCAGCAGCTGGCGGTGCTGGAAACGGAGACCCGCTGCCGGCTGATCGAGCGGACCGGGCGGCGCGTGCGGCTCACACCGGCCGGACTCCTGCTGGCCCGCCGGGGCCGGGAGATCCTCGACCGGATGGCCGAGGCCGAGGCGGAACTGCGCGCGCTGAACGACGAGCCGATCGGCACCGTCCGGCTCGGCGTCTTCCAGAGCGCGATCTACAGCCTCGCGGTCCCGGCGGCGGCCCGCCTGGCCACCACCCACCCGCACCTGCACGTCGAACTCGTCGAGATGGAGCCGCACGAGAGCGGACCCGCCCTGCGCTCGGGCGACGCCGACGTCATCGTCACCACCACCGACTACACCGGCCTCTCCTGGGGCGCGGACCTCGACATCGTCTCGCTGGGCAGCGACTCGGTCGTGCTGGTCCTGCCCGTGGGCCACCCGCTGGCCTCCCGCGCGGCGGTGAACCTCGCGGCCTGCGAGGAGGAGACCTGGGCGTGCGACCGGCCCCAGTCGTACATGGCCGACCTGACGCTGCGGCTGTGCCGCGAGGCGGGGTTCGAACCCCGGGTGGCCTGCCGCTTCAGCAACTACCTGATGCTGCTGCGGCACGTCGAGACGACGGGATCGATCGCCCTGCTGCCCGCCCTGGCCGTCACACCGGAACACGCCGTGCTCACCCGGCGGCTCAGCCCGGCGGTGCACCGCAACGTCGTCGTCGTGGTACGCCGGGGCACCCCCCGGCGTGCGGCGGTCGGCGCCGTCATCGCCGCGCTCCGCGACCACCCCGAGATCCCCGCCCTCGCCGCCCCGCAAGCCGTCCCCGAACGGCGCGACGGCCGAGCGTGAAGGCCGCGCGCCCACCCGGTCACGCGGCGGGTATCCGCCGGTGGATGTCCTCGATCATCATCCGCACCGAGGATTCGAAGACCTCGGCCTGGTGCTCGCCGAGGAAGCCGGTGTGCCCGAACACCTCCAGGACGACCAGGCCGTGCAGGTGGCCCCACGCGCTCAGGAAGAGCGACGTCGCGGCGGGCGGCAGCCCCCCCTGGGCGTCCGCGGGGAGGAGGGCCAGCCGCTCCTGGAACGGGGCCGAGAGCGGCGGGACCTCGGCCGCGGCCAGCTGCGCCGTGGTGAAGCCGTCGAACAGCTCGCGCTGGAAGATCGCGCCCATCCGGCGGACGGCCCGGGTGGTCGGTCCTTCGGCCGGTGCGGCGTAGTACCTGAGCGGCGTCCCGTAGAGGAGCTGGAAGCGCTCGGGATGGGCGATGCCCCAGTCGCGGTACGTCCCGGTCACCAGCAGCAGGCGCGGGGTGGACGGGTCCTCGGCCTCGCTGTCGGCGGCCGCCTGCAACGCGTCGGCCAGATCGTCGTAGGCCTTGGTGACGAGGGCCGTCACGAGGGCGTCCCGGTTCGGGAAGTAGTGGTAGAGCGCCTGCACCGTCATCCCCAGACTGCGGGCGACCGCCCGCAGGGACAGGGCCGCGGGTCCGTGCAGGCCGATGTGTTCCTCGGCGGCGTCCAGGATCTCCCGGGCCGCCGCGGCCCGGCGCCGCTCGCGCAGTGAGGGGGAGGGCGCGGGGGATGGCGGTGTGGGTCGCTCTGTGGGCATGGGGCGACCCTACGGCGCCGGTACCTGATGACACATCAAGAATTCGAACACTGTCAGGGGGATCCCGGGCCTCCGGGTCCCGGACGTGGCCTCAGGAGCCCGTGGAGGCGGCCCCCTCGGTCCCGGCCTCCCCGGCCGGCCGGAACTCCACGGCGACGACGCCGTCGACGCTCCTGCAGTGCTCCTCGAGGGCCGGCGCGGACACATGGCCCGGCAGCCGGCCGCTGAGCACGACATGCCCGTGAGCCACGTCCACCTGCACCGACGACGGGGCCAGACCGAGCGTCTTGACCAGGGCCTCCTCGATGATCTCGGTGCGGATGGCCCGGTCCGCGCGCAGGAAGACCCGCAGCAGGTCACTCCTGCTGACCACTCCGATCAGCCGCCCGTCGGCGTCGACGACCAGCAGCCGCTTGATGCCGTGCCGCGCCATCAGCCGGGCGGCGTCGACGACGCTCCAGTCCTCCTGGGCGCACAGCGGGGGAGAGGTCATCAGCCCCGCCGCGTCGGTGGCGGACGCCTTGCGCCCCGCCGACCGGGACCACTCCTCGTAGCCGGGGGAACCGTCGGGTTCCGTGCCCCACATCTTCTGGAGGAGGTCCGCCTCCGACACCACCCCCACGGGCCGGTTCTCGTCGTCGACCACCGGGACGGCCGTGATGTCGTACTCCAGCAGCAGGTGGGCGATCTCCTTGAACGGTGTGCCGTGCTGGACGCGGATCACGGCGTCGCTCATCAGGTCGCGCACCTTCTGGTGTTTCATGAAGGGTCTTCTCCTCCGCTGCCGGCCCGAGTCGGCCGGCGTCCGTCCTTCTTACCTGTGCGAACGTGCCGCCCGCCCCCCGAGTGCCCTCCTCTCAGGCACGGGGACCGATCAGGAGCAGCGCGATGTCGTCGTCGGGGGCCGGCGCGTGCCGTATGAGGGTGTCGGCCATCTCGTCGAGGTCGGCCGGGTCACCGGCCTCGAGGAGCCCGGCCAGGGCGGCTATCGCGTCGTCGAGGTCGACCCCCGGAGCCTCGACGAGCCCGTCCGTGTAGAGCGCGAGCACGCTGCCCGGCGGGAGCGGGAACTCCAGCGACGTGTAGCGGGTGTCCGGCTCGATGCCCAGCAGCAGGCCCGGCGGCACCCGAAGGGCTTCCATGCGCCCGTCGGCGTGGCGTATGAGGGGCGGCGGGTGACCGGCCAGGGCCACACAGGCGCGGTGCGTGGCGAGATCGAGGTGGACGTAGGCGCAGCTGGTGAACAGGTCGGGGTCCAGGTCGGTGAGCAGCCGGTTGGTGCGGGCCAGTACGTCGTCGGGGGGCACCCCCGCGGTGGCGTTGGCGTGCACGGCCGTGCGGACCTGTCCCATGAGCGCGGCGGCGTCCACGTTGTGGCCCTGCACGTCGCCGATGGTGGCGGCCGCCGTGTGCTCGTCGAGGCGGATGAGGTCGTAGAAGTCGCCGCCGACGCCCAGGCCACTGGCGGCCGGAAGGTAGCGGGCGGCGACGTTCAGCCGGGGCACGCGGGGCAGGGTGTGCGGCAGCAGGGCGGACTGGAGGCGGTGGGCGAGGTGGTGCTTGGCGTCGTAGAGACGGGCGCGCTCCAGGGCCTGGCCGACCAGCCCCGCGAGCGAGGTGAGCGCGGCCCGTTCAGCGGGCGGGAAGACGTGCGGCCGCGCGTAGGCGAGAAGCAGGGACCCGATGGGGCGGCCGGACGCGATCAGCGGCAGTACCGCCCACGCGGCCATGCCGTCCTCGTGCACGGTGGCCGGGTAGGCCTCGCGGAGTTCGTCGAAGGTCGTCCAGAACCCCGGGACGCCGGTGGCCATGACGTCGACGCCGGGGATGGCCGAGTCGAGAGGGCCTGCGTCGTACTGCTCCAGGAGTTCGGCGCGGAACCCGCGCTGGCCGACGATCCTCAGCCGGCCGTCCTCCGGGGCCATCACCACCATGGCCTGGGCGCCGAGCGCCGGCATCAACTGGTCCGCGGTCTGCTCGACCACGTCCTGCACGGCCACGGCCTCGGTCAGGGTGGAGGCCAGATGCATCAGGTGGTAGAGCACAGTGGAGCGGCTGGGCCCGGCGGTCGGCACCGAGCGGGCCGTGGGGCCTTCCTCGTCCGGGGCGTCCGGGGCGCTCCGGACGACGCGGACGCTGAGCCCGGTGGCGTCCGGGTACAGCTCGAAGGCCAGCCAGGTGTCCGGCGGCCGCAGCACGGTGAAGGCCTGCGGAAGGCGGCTGACCAGCGCGGCCCGGTAGCGGTCCTCGACGTGAGGGACGTCCATCCAGGGCAGCGCCTCCCACGGCAGGGCGCCCACCAGGTCGGCCCGGTCGGCGCCGAGCAGCGCGGCCGCGCCCGGGGTGACGAAGGTGACGCGCCCCTCCAGGTCCAGCGCGCAGGACCCGCCCGGCAGGCGGTCCACGAAGGCGGACCGCGCCGCCGCCTCGAACGGGGCCGGGGTGCGGGGAGTGGGCGGCCGGAGCACCCGGGGCCGGTCCGCGGCCACCAGCGGCCCGTCACGGTCCACCACCTCCTGGACGATGCGGCCCAGACGACGGCAGCCCTCCTCGACGACCTCGCGTTCGCCCGCGGTCAGCCGCGCGCCGTGGTCCCCGGGCCACAGCAGCACCAGCCCGCCCCGGACGGCGTTCTCCGAGACGAGCGGGACGGCCGCCAGCGCGAAGTCGTAGGGCAGGACGAGGGCGACCCGCGGGTACTGGCGGGCCATGTCCTCCCGCCCGCTGCCCCACACCAGACGGCGCTCGCGGACGGCGTCCGCCACGGGCGTCGGATCGGCCAGTCCCACCCGCCGCCACGGAGCGGCCATCTCCCGGGGCACCCCCGCCACCAGGACCTGCCACAGGGCATCGTCACCCGGGTGCAGTACGTACAGCAGCCCCCCGTAGGCGCCGCTGTCCCGCACCACGGCGGCCATCGCGGAGTCCATCAGCCGTCCGCCCGGCGCCACCACCGCGGGACCGCCCGACGCCGGCCGGACCGCACATCACGCATATGACGGACACTACGCCCGTAGCGGCGCGACGGCATGCGAGAGGGTCAGTGGCCGTGCCCGTGCCCCCGGGACCGGCGCTTCACGTACAGGCGGCCGTCCCTCGGCCCGGTCCACTCCAGGCGCACCACCCCGGGCACGGCGGCGTCGTCGACGCGCGACGGGTCGGCCCAGTACCCGAAGTTGGGATTGCGGAAGAACGTCGCCCACAGGTCTCCGCGGCGGTCGGTGAAGAAGTTGTTGTGCCCCGCGCCCACCCCCGCGGTCCACCGCTCGGAGTACGGCCCCTCGAAGCGGTCCGAGACGGCGACGACCGCGTCGTACTGGTACTGCGTGCGCCCCGTACCGGGCGGGTCGTAGGCGTACCGCGTGCTGCCGTCGGGGTTGCGCGACGTACGGTCCCACGCGGCGTGGACCAGGTAGTACCTGCCGCGGTGCTTGAACACGTAGGCGCCTTCGAGGTACGGCTCGGGGGAGTAGGGCGTCTGCCGGAACCGTGGCAGGTCCGTGGCCGGGACGATGTCCTCCATGTCGTCCCGGAACCTGGCGTACAGGTCGTTGTGGAGGACGAGCCACGCGTCGTCGCCCTCGGAGTAGAGACTGCCGTCGATGTGGTGGTAGGCGCCGGGCTCGATGAACGAGGGGCCGCCGATGAACGAGTCGCCGAAGGGCTTCTCCCGATTGCCCTCGACCAGCCGGTACGGGCCCTCCACGCCACCCTCGCTGACCAGCATGAACGAGCCGACCTTGCGGGAGTGGTCGCCCATGCAGGCGACGATGTACCAGCTACCGCGGAAGTGGTGCAGCTCCGGGGCCCAGGCCTGGCCGCGCTTGCCGAACCGGTCGTCGTGCCAGTACTCCTGCCACGGGGCCACGACGGTGCGCCCGGGCCGGTTCTCCCCGGCGAACTCGGGCGACCACACCTTGCCCTTCTCGGCGCCCGGCCGGATACCGGTCGTGTCGGCGAGGCGCCACGGGCCCCTGAGGGACGGCGCCAGCCACACGAAGATCCCGTCGTTCCACGGGGCGGCGGCCTCGAGCCCGGGCACCCGGGTGGTGCCGGTGGCCACGTAGACCGTACGGCCGCCCACGACGAAGCAGTTGACGTACGTGTCCCGCATCCAGACCGTGCCGCGCTCCTCGTCGCGGGGCCGCAGCTCCAGCGGGAGGACGAACGAGTTGTCCTCCCGCGGCCACAGGTCCTCCCTGGTGTCCGCGAGGCCGTACGGCGTGGGGTCGGGCCAGTTCGGCGGATACCTCCGCGCCGCGCCGTGCGCCGTGTCCGGGGTCGCCCGTGCGGCGCCGGCGGGCAGGGCGAACGCCGCCCCGAGACCGGCGGCGCCGGCCAGCAGGGAACGTCGGTCCGGGCCGTTCTCGGCATGGGTCATCGGTGGCGCTCTCCTTCGTCGTGTCCGTCCGAGGGGTGCGGCACAGCATGCGAACGTCCGCGCATTTACGTCAACAGTGCGGACGAATGACGAAGGAATCGGCGCCCGTGCAGGAGTTGCCCCACCAGGCATTGTGAACGCTTCATTTCGTCTTTCTGTCGGAGTGTTGACGGAATAATCGGCTCTCCCTACCTTGACCGGCATGCAGATGCCCAGCGGAGTGCACGCACTGGTCAGGCGGACCCACGAAGAGCGCGTGATGCGTGCGCTTCAGGAGAACGGCGCCATGAGCCGCGGCGAGATCGCCCGGGTCGTGGGCCTCTCCCGCACCACCCTGTCCGAGATCACCGGACACCTCCTGCAACGCGGGGCGATCGTCGTCGTGGACACCGACGCCTCCCGGCGCGAGGGCAGCGGGCGGCCGGCCGAGCGCCTCGCCCTCGATCCCGCGTCGGCCCAGTTCATGGGGGTCGACTTCGGGCACCGGAGGGTGCACGTCGTCGTCGCCGACGCCTCGCACGAGATCATGGTCTCGGGCTCCGTCCGGTACGAGGACACCGCGACCTGGCGTACCCGGACCGAGCTGGCCCTCGGGCTGGTCGACCGGCTGAGCAGCGAGGCCGGGGTGCACTACGGCGCGTTGCAGGGCATCGGCATCGGCGTGCCGGGCCCCTACCCGGCGCCCGACGGGGCCGCATGGCCGGGCGCCAACGCCGGCACCACGGTGCTCCGGCCCGCCCCGGAGGGCGTCGACGTGGCCTTCGCCGAACGCTTCGACGCACCGGTGATCGTCGACAACAACACCCGGCTCGCCGCCCTCGCCGAGGCGATCAGTGGCGCCGACAGCGTCGCCGACCTGGTGTACGTCCGTCTGTCGGACGGCGTCGGCGGCGGCCTGGTCGTCGGCGGCCAGCTGGTGACCGGCTCCGCCGGGCTGGCCGGCGAGCTGGGACACGTGACCGTGGAACCGGCGGGCCGGCCCTGCCGGTGCGGCAAGCGCGGCTGTCTGGAGACGGTGGCCTCGGTGCCCGGGATCCTCGCCGCCTGCTGGGAGTTCGGCCTGCGGCTGGAGGACCTCGACGATCTGGCGGCCGCCGTGCGCCGCGCCCACCCGGTCGTGGACCGGGTGCTGCGGGAGGCCGCCGGCGCGCTGGGCCGGGTCGTCGGCGCCGCCACCATGATGCTCAACCCGGCGAAGGTCGTCGTCGGCGGCGAGATCACCCGGCTGGCGCCCGTGATCGTCGAACAGGTCGCCGCCACCCTCGCCGCCGAGATCTTCCCGACCGCCTCGGCCGGTCCCGTCGTCGCCGCGGCGCGGCTGTCGGACGACGACGGCGCACTGGGCGCGCTGGCGGCGGTCTTCCACAGCTCCCCCCTCCTGGCGAGGTATCCCGAAACCGCCGAAGTGAAGGGCCGTTCCGATGCACCCGACTCCGCCACCGAAACAGCCGCCCATGTCCGTCCTTGACAAGCGGGGCGCCGACCCGGGGCACCCCCTGCCCGGGCAGCGGCCCGGAGCCCCGCCCGGCGCCGGCAGGAAGGTCACCGAGGCCGCGCCCGGACGTGCGCGGACCGGCGGGCGCGGGCTGACCCTCGTCCTGAACGCCGTGTCCGTCGCGGCCGGCATCGCCCTCTGGTGGGCCGCCGCGTCGGCCGGCTTCAAACTGCCCACCCCGCCGGAGGTCGTCTCCCGGGCCGGGACGCTGATCGGCGACGGAACCCTGGCCGACGACGCCCTGGCCAGCCTCACCCGGGTCCTGACCGGCTTCGCCCTCGGCACGGCCGTGGCCGTCCCCGTGGGCTTCCTGATGGGCTGGTACGGGATCGTGCGGGGTCTGGTCGAACCCTGGATCCAGTTCTTCCGCACCATCCCGCCCCTGGCCATCATCCCGCTGGCCGTGGTCGCCATGGGCATCGACGAGACCCCGAAGATCTTCGTCATCTTCCTCGCCGCGTTCCTGGCCTGTGTGATCTCGACCTTCCAGGGCGTGGTGAACGTCGACCGCACGCTGATCGACGCCGCCCGGGTGCTGGGCGCCAAGGACGCCACGATCTTCGCCCGCGTCGTCGTGCCCGCCTCGACGCCCTTCATCCTCGTCGGCATGCGGGTCGGCCTCGGCTCGGCCTGGGCCACGCTGGTCGCCGCGGAACTCATCGCCGCCCAGCAGGGCCTCGGTTACCGCATGCAGAACGCCCAGCTCTACTACGACCTGCCGACCATCTTCGTCGGACTCATCTCGATCGGGATCCTCGGTCTCCTCATGGACCGCGTCCTCCTCCTCGCCGAACGCAGGCTCACCCGATGGCAGGAACGCCGATGACCAGCAAACCGGCCAAGATATCCGTCCAGGGCGTCACCAAGACCTTCGCGCTGGGCCGGGAGACCTTCACCGCCCTCGACGACGTCTCGATCGACATCGCCGACCACGAGTTCGTCACCGTCGTCGGCCCCTCGGGCTGCGGCAAGAGCACCCTGATGAACATCCTCGCCGGTCTGGAGACCCCCACGGCGGGCCGCGCGCTGGTCGACGGGGTGCCCGTATCAGGGCCCGGACCCGAACGCGGGGTCATCTTCCAGCAGTACGCCCTCTTCCCCTGGCTGACCGTGCGGCAGAACGTCGAGTTCGGCCTCCGGACCACGGGCGTCCCCAAACGCGAACGGCGCACCCGCGCCGAGCACTTCATCGAACTGGTCGGCTTGGAGCGCTTCGCCGACGCCCTGCCCAAGACGCTGTCCGGAGGCATGCGCCAGCGCTGCGCCATCGCCCGCGCCTACGCCGTCGACCCCTCGATCCTGCTGATGGACGAACCCTTCGGCGCCCTCGACGCGCTCACCCGGGTCACCCTCCAGGAGCAGCTGCTGCGGACCTGGAGCCAGGACCGGCGCACGGTGCTGTTCATCACCCACGACGTCGACGAGGCCGTGTTCCTGGCCAACCGCGTGATCGTCATGGCAGCCCGTCCCGGACGGGTCTACGACGTCATCGAGGTCGACCCCGCCCTCGTGCGCGACGAGGCGTTCCGGCTCAGCCCCGAGTTCGCCGCACTGCGCAACCGGGTGTGGCACTCCGTCTACCACCAGGAAGGCCGCACCGCCGCCGTTTCCGGAACCCACTCCCCGACGTCATGACCCGGAAGGGACGCACCTCCATGCCCACCACGCCCACCCGCAGGCGCCTCACCGCCGCCCTGGCCGGCGCGGCAGCGCTGGCGCTGCTCACCGCGTGCGGCGACGGATCGTCCTCCGGCGCCTCCGGCGACAAGGTCCGCTTCGGCTACATCAACGACTTCAACGGCGCCAGCCTGATCGCCATCGCCGAGGCCAAGGGCCTGTGGAAGAAGCACGGCCTGTCCGCGGAGAGCAAGGTCTTCACCAACGGACCCCTCCAGATCCAGGCCCTCGGCACGGACAACCTCGACTTCGGCTACATAGGCCCCGGCGCCATGTGGCTGCCCGCCTCCGGCCAGGCCAAGGTCGTCGCCATCAACACGCTCGGCAACTCCGACCGGGTCCTCGCCCAGCCGGGCATCACCTCGATGCGACAGCTCGAGGGCAAGACCGTCGCCGTGCCCGAGGGCACCTCCGGCGACATGATCCTCTCCCTCGCCCTGGAGAAGGCCGGGATGACCAAGAAGGACGTGAAGGTCGTCCCGATGGACCCGTCCACCATCGTCTCCGCCTTCTCCTCCAAGCAGGTCGACGCGGCGGGCTTCTGGTACCCCGCCGCCGCGACCATCAAGAAGCAGGTGCCCGACCTGGTCGAACTCGCCAAGAACGCCGACTTCGAGCAGGACATCTCCTTCCCCACCGCGTTCGTGGCGAACAACAAGCTGGTCGCCGAGGAGCCGGACAGGACCAAGAAGGTCCTCGCGGTGCTGCGCGAGGCCATGGCCTTCCGCGCCGACCACACCGACGAGGCGATCCGGCTCACCGCGGACAAACTGAAGATCCCCGCCGACCAGGTCGAGGCCGACGCCGCGAACAACAAGGTGCTCGGCGTCACGGAACTCGACAGGCTGACCCGGGACGGCACCGTCGCCACCTGGCTGGAGGGCATGAACGAGTACTTCGTCGGCACCGGAAAGCTGAAGAAGCCCGTCGACCCGAAGACCTACTACACCGGTGACCTCTTCACGGGAGCGGGCCAGTGACGCGGGCGGGCACGTCCCGGAAGAACATCCTCTTCCTGATGACCGACCAGCACCGGACGGACACCCTCGGCGCCTACGGCAACCCTTTGGCGCACACCCCGGTACTGGACGAACTGGCCGCCACGGGAACCCGGTTCGACCGCTGGTACACGCCCACCGCGATCTGCACCCCGGCCCGGGCCAGTCTGCTGACCGGCCAGGCACCCTTCCGCCACAAGCTCCTGGCCAACCACGAACGCAACGTCGGCTACCTGGAGGACCTGGCCGAGGAGGAGTTCACCTTCTCCGGGGCGCTGCGCGAGCGGGGCTACAACTGCGGTCTCATCGGCAAGTGGCACGCCGGCAGCCGGCGCACCGCCGCCGACTACGGCTTCGACGGTCCCGAACTCCCCGGCTGGCACAATCCCGTCGACCACCCCGACTACCTCGCGTACCTCGCCGAACGCGGACTGCCGCCGTACGAGATCGGCGACCGGATCCGCGGCACCCTGCCCAACGGCGGCCCCGGCAACCTGCTGGCGGCCCGGCTCCATCAGCCGGTCGAGGCCACCTTCGAGCACTACCTGGCCACCCGCGCCATCGAGACGCTGGAACGGTACGCGGCGGACACCCGCGCACACGACCGGCCGTTCTTCCTCGCCCTGCACTTCTTCGGCCCCCACCTGCCGTACATCCTGCCGGACGAGTACTTCGACCTGGTCGACCCCGCCGACGTGGAGCTGCCGCGGTCCGTGGCCGAGACGTTCGAGGGCAAACCCCCGGTCCAGCGCAACTACAGCGCGCACTGGACCTTCGACACGATGCCGATCGAGACCACCCGCAAACTCATCGCGGTCTACTGGGGTTACGTGGCGCTCATCGACATGGAGATCGGCCGCGTCATGGCGGCCATGGAGCGGCTCGGGCTGGTGGACGACACCGCGGTCTTCTTCACCTGCGACCACGGGGAGTTCACCGGCTCCCACCGGCTGCACGACAAGGGCCCGGCGATGTACGAGGACATCTACCGCACCCCCGGCCTGGTCCGGGTGCCGGGCGCGCCCGGCGGCCAGGTCCGCGACGAGTTCGTCAGCCTCCTGGACTGCACCGCCACCATCCTCGAACTGGCGGGCGCCGACCCGGAACCCGCCGTCGACTCCCGCAGCCTGCTGCCCCTGGTACGGGGCGAGACGCCGGACTGGGACGAGGACGTCGTCTGCGAGTTCCACGGCCACCACTTCCCGTATCCGCAGCGCATGCTGCGCGAGGACCGGTACAAACTCGTCGTCAACCCCGACTCCGTCAACGAGCTGTACGACCTGCGCACCGACCCGGACGAACTCCAGAACGTCTACGCCCATCCCGAGCAGGCGCAGGTCCGCACCCGCATGATGCGCCGGCTGTACGGCGTCCTGCGCGAGCGCGGTGACAACTTCCACCACTGGATGACGTCGATGTACGACGTCGGCGAGGTCGGGTACGACCCCACCCTGAGCGGGCTCGACGAGTCCACGTACCGGGCCTAGCGGGCCCGCGACCCCTTCGAGGAACCATGACCAGCGATCACCGCCCGTGCTGCACCCCTGCCGCGGCACCCGCCGCCGCCCCGGTCGCCCCGCCCCTGTCCGGGCCGGCCGGCCGGGCGCGCTCGACGCGAGGGCAGGTGCTGCTGCCGGGCGGTGGCTTCGCGATGGGGGACGCGTTCGGCGAGGGGTATCCGGCCGACGGCGAGACACCGGTGCACACGGTGCGTCTGCGGCCCTTCCACATCGACGAGACCGCCGTCACCAACGCCCGCTTCGCCGCCTTCGTCAAGGCGACCGGGTACGTGACCGACGCGGAACACCACGGCTCCTCCGCGGTCTTCCACCTCGTGGTCGACGCCGCGTCCGCGGACGTGCTCGGCAACGCCGCGGGAGCCCCCTGGTGGATCAACGTGCGGGGCGCGCACTGGCGCCGACCCGAGGGCGCCCGCTCCGGCATCGGCACCCGGCAGAACCATCCCGTCGTCCACATCTCCTGGAACGACGCCACCGCCTACGCCCGGTGGGCCGGGAAACGACTGCCCACCGAGGCCGAGTGGGAGTACGCGGCGCGCGGCGGGCAGGCCGGCCGGCGCTATCCCTGGGGCGACGACCTGACCCCCGGCGGCCACTGGCGCTGCAACATCTGGCAGGGCCGGTTCCCGCACGTCAACACCGAGGAGGACGGCCACCTGACCACGGCCCCGGTCAGGTCCTACCGGGCCAACGGCTTCGGGCTGTGGAACACCGCGGGCAACGTGTGGGAGTGGTGCGCCGACTGGTTCTCGCCGGCCTACTACTCCCGGTCGCCCGCGTCGGACCCGCACGGCCCGGAGACCGGGACCACGCGGGTTCTGCGCGGCGGCTCCTACCTGTGCCACGACTCCTACTGCAACCGCTACCGGGTCGCCGCACGGTCCTCCAACACCCCGGAGTCCTCGTCCGGCAACCTCGGCTTCCGCTGCGCCAACGACGGCGCCCCGCCGTCCTCCTAGGCGATGGCCGCCCTCGCCCCGGCGACGAGAGCCGCCAGCTCCTCGGTCTCGTCGGCGGTGAGCGGGGTCAGCGGCGGACGGACCGGACCGGCCTTGAGCCCGGACAGCGTCACCCCGGCCTTCACCAGCGACACCGCGTACCCCGGAACACGCCGCCGCAGCCGCACCAGGGGATGGAAGAACGTCCGCTGAAGTGTGTCGACCGTCGCGGTGTCGCCCTCCTCGACCGCGCGGTGGAAGGCGAGGGAGAGATCCGGCGCGAACGCGAACGCGGCCGACGAGTACAGCTCGACGCCCAGTGCGCGGTAGGCGAGTTGGCTGGCCTCGGCGGTGGGCATGCCGTTGAAGAACTGGAAGTCCTTGCCCGATCCGGCGAGCGCCGCGCGCACGGCGGGGACGATGCGCGCGACCAGGTCGAGGTCGCCGGTGCCGTCCTTGAGACCCGTCACGGTCGGCAACTGGGCGACCTCGGCCGCCGCGTGCTCGTCGAAGCGGGCGTTGGCCCGGCTGTAGACGATCAGCGGGAGGTCCGTCTCCCCGCCGACGGCACGGGTGTAGGCGACGAGTCCGGCGGCGGGCGACTCGACGAGGTAGGGCGGCATGAGCAGCAGCCCGTCCGCGCCGGCCTCGGCGGCGTCGCGGGCGAACTGCCGGGCGAGACCCAGCGCGCCGCCCACACCGGCGTACACCGGGACGCGTCCCGCGGCCGCCTCGACGGCGGTACGGGTGACGGCCGCGTACTCCTCGCGGTCCAGCGCGTGGAACTCGCCGGTCCCGCACGCGACGAACACCCCGCCGGGCCCGGCGGCCACACCGGCCGCCACGTGCTGGTGCAGGACATCGAGGTCGATCTCGCCGGTGGCGGTGAAGGGGGTGACGGGGAAGAAGAGAACGCCTTCGAGCACGAGTGGTTTCCTATCGGGTCGGAGAGTCGGTGGAGCGGTCTGCCGGGCGGTCGGGGCCCGGGGCCGCGTCGGCGCCCCGGTGCACGACGCCCGTGAGAGGTTCCCCGCGGCGAAGCCGGCCGATGTTGTCGGCGATCTCCGCCGCACGCGCGGCGAAGGTGTCGGCGGTGTGCCCCGAGTGGTGCGGGGTCATGAGCACGTTGGGCAGTTCGTGGAAGGGCAGCCGGCTCGGTGCCTCGGGCGGGCCGGACCACCACACGTCCAGCGCCGCGCCGCCGATGGTGCCGCCGCGCAGCGCCTCGTAGAGCGCCTCTTCCCGCACCACGGGCCCTCGCGCCACGTTGACCAGCAGCGATCCGGGGCCCATGGCGGCGAGTTCGGTCGCGCCGATCAGACCGCGGGTGGCGGGGCCGAGCGGCACCGTGACCACCACGACGTCGGATTCGGCGAGCAGGTCGGGCAGCCGCTCGTGGCCGCCGACCCAGTCCGGCCGCAGGTCGTCGGGGAACGGGGCCGAGGGATCGCGTCGCACGGCGCGCACCCGCAGGCCCACCGCCTGGCACAGCCGGGCGACCTCGGTGCCCGTCTCACCGAACCCGACGATGCCCACCCGGCGGCCCCTCAGCGTGAGTCCGAACGGCAGCCCGGGGTCCACGGCCACGTTGCGCCACCGCCCGGCGCGCAGGGCGCGGTCGGCGCCGAGCACGTCGCGGGAGAGCATCAGGACGGACATCAGCACGTGCTCCGCTATGGAGCGGCCGTGGTGGTGGGTGGTGGCGACGGTGACGCCGGGGCCCAGCGCGTCCAGCGCGATGCCGTCGTAGCCGGCGCCGACCACGTGGACAAGGCGCAGCCGGGCGGCCCGGCGGGCGTCCTCGGCCCGCAGCCCGGAGCCGACGAACACCTCCACCTCCGGTATGGCCTCGGAGACCCGCGCCGCGTCCCAGTCGCAGGCGTCGAGCCACTCGTGGCCGCCCTCGGTACGGGCTTTGAGGGGCTCGTGGAAGCGGCTCAGGATGCGGTGGGCGAGCATGATGCGCACGAGGAGTTCACCACCTGGGGTTCTTGGTCGAGAAGGACGGGTCGACGCGGCGCATGTAGCCCGTGTCGTCCCGGTCGCGCAGTCCGCAGTCGAGGTACTGGCGGTGCAGCCGGGCGAGCGCGTCCCGGTCCAGCTCCACGCCCAGGCCGGGACCCGTGGGCACCGCGAGTGAGCCCTCGGCGAACCGCAGCGGCGTCGGGTCGACCACGTCCTCGTCGGGGCGTTTCCAAGGCCAGTGGGTGTCGCACGCGTAGGTGAGCCGCGGTGTGGCCGCCGCGAGGTGGGTCATCGCGGCGAGGCTGATGCCGAGGTGCGAGTTGGAGTGCATGGACAGGCCGAGCCCGAAGGCGTCGCAGATCGCGGAGAGCCGCCCGCAGCGCCGCAGGCCGCCCCAGAAGTGGTGGTCGGAGAGCACGATGCCCACCGCGTCCCGGGCCACGGCCGGCGCCAGGTCGTCGAAGGAGACCACACACATGTTGGTCGCCAGCGGCGTGTCCGTGCGTGCCGCCACCGACGCCATGCCGTCGATCCCGGCCGTCGGGTCCTCCAGGTACTGCAGGACGCCGTCCAGTTCGCGGGCGACGCGCAGCGAGGTCTCCGGGCTCCACACGGCGTTGGGGTCCAGACGCAGCGGATGGTCCGGGAAGGCCGCGCGCAGCGCCCTGATCGCCGCGATCTCCTCGTCCGGTGGGAAGACGCCGCCCTTGAGTTTGATGGAGGAGAAGCCGTACGTGTCGATCATCCGGCGGGCCTGCTCGACCAGGCCCGCCGGATCGAGCGCCGCCCCCCACTCGTCGTCCTCCTGGCCGGGGTGTCCGGCCCACTTGTAGAAGAGGTACGCGCTGTAGGGGACCGCCGGGCGTACGGCGCCGCCCAGCAGGTCGCTGACCGGCCGGCCCACGAGCTTGCCCTGGATGTCCAGGCACGCGACGTCGAACGGCGACACGACCCGGTCCACGGTGCTGCTGCCGGTGACCATCCCGGCCATGCCGTCGCCGCCCGCGGTGTCGGTGCCCAGGGCCCGGGTGGTGCGGGCGATCAGGTCGTTGAGACTCCAGACCTCCATGCCGGTCAGTTCACCGGCGGTGCGGCGGAGCCGTTCCAGGTGCAGGGTGCCGCCGTAGGTCTCCCCGATGCCGCTGACGCCGCTCTCCGTGGTGATCTCCACGACGGTGCGCAGGGCGTAGGGCTCGTGCACGCCCACCGAGTTGAGCAGGGGAGGGTCGCGGAAGGCCACGGGGGTCACGGTGACGTCGACGATGCGTTCGGAGGTGCCTGCCCGCATTCTCATCCTCATATGTAGTCGGCGTTCGCATGTGTGGACACCCAGTTGTAGGCACGGCCCCACGGCCGTGTCAATGGGCCGGCCGGTCCGGGACCGGCGTGAGGAGGGTGCCCTCCGTCATGAACCGCTGGAGGTTGCGGAGCGCCAGGTCGCCCATGGCCGCCCGGGTCTCGTGGGTGGCGCTGGCGATGTGGGGGAGCAGCACCACCCGGTCCGACGCCAGCAGCGCCGGCGGCACGTTGGGCTCGTCGGCGAAGACGTCCAGCGCCGCCCCCGCGATCCGGCCCTCCGTCACGGCCGCCACGAGCGCCGGTTCGTCGACCACGCTGCCCCGGGCGACGTTGACCAGGTACCCCCCGGGTCCGAGCGCGTCCAGGACCTTCGCCGAGACCAGACCCCGGGTGCCCCGGCCCCCGGCGACGGTGACGACGAGGGCGTCGCACGCCTCGGCCAGCGCCTCGGCGCTCGGCAGACGACGGTGGGTGACGCCGGGCACCGGCGTGCGCGTGCAGTACGCGAGATCCGCGCCGAAGCCTTCGAGCCGGCGGGCGACGGCCCGGCCGATCCGGCCGAGGCCCAGGATGCCCACCCGCTTGCCGCTCACCCGGTCGGCCAGCGGGAAGGGCGCTGCCGTCCAGGCCCCCGCGCGGACGTACCGGTCGGCCGCCGACAGGCGCCGCACGACGTCGATCAGCGCACCGACGGCGAGGTCCGCCACGCAGTCGGTGAGCACGTCCGGGGTGTTGCTCACGTCGATGCCCCGGGCGCGGGCGCGCACCACGTCGGTGGTCTCGTGGCCGACGCCGAAGTGGACGATCGCCCCGAGGCGCGGCAACGCGTCCATCAGCGCGTCGCCCACCCCGGTCCGCGCGCTCGTCACCGCGGCCGCGACCTCGCCGCCGTGCGTGCGCAAGTACGCGTCGGGGTCAGGGAGTTCGAAGAGGCGGACCGTGCGGAACTGCTCGCCGAGCGCGCTCTCCAGGGCGGGGAGCAGCGGGGACACCTGCAGGACGGTGTCCGGGGTGCTGGGGTGGGTGGGGGAATTCGGCAAGGGGGCGCTCCCGTCGGGTGGGGTGCCGGGACGCGGGCCGCTCGGAGCATGTCCGATCCTCCGCATGTCTTGACGCTGCCCCGGCACCGGTTTAGCTTCGCGTTCACAGATGCAGACCGAGTACGTAAGTGTAGACAGTCGTGGAGGTCCGCCCCACACCCCCGAGTTCGGAACGTGACACATCAGCACTTCCCCGGAGACACGCGACGATGAAGTCCTCCGTTTCATCCACCCGGCGCCCCGCACCGAGGCGGCCCCGCACGAAGAGCGCGTTGCTGCTGGCGGGCGTCGTGCTCCTGTCCAGCGGGTGCGCCGTGGCAGGCAGCGCGGGCGGCGACACCGGCCGCGCCGACGGCCGCACCCTGCGGGTGGTGCTCACCCAGGAACCGCCGACCCTGGAACCCTGCGAGGCATCACTGACCGGCACCGGCGTGGTGGTCCGGTCCAACATCACCGAACCGCTGGTGGAACGGGATCCCACCTCCGGTGAGCTGAACCCCCTGCTGGCGACCGGCTGGAAGCAGACCGCCCCCCGGACCTGGACCTTCGACATCCGCTCCGGGGTGACCTTCCAGAACGGCGCGCCCTTCACCTCCGAGGACGCCGCCTTCTCCATCGACCGGGCGGTCAACTCCGACCTCGCCTGCAACGTCGAGGGCTACGTCTTCGGCGACGACGACCTCGAAGTGGACGCGGTGAACGACAGCAGACTGACCGTCACCACCGAACGGCCGGACCCCATCCTGCCGTTGCGCCTGAGCTTCGTGGAGGTGGTGCCCCGCACGACCGACCCGAAGGCCAAGGTCCGCGTCCCGGTCGGCACCGGCCCCTACGCGGTCACGTCCTGGAAGCCCGGGGCGGCCATCTCCCTCGACCGCAACGACCGCTACTGGGGCGAGGCCCCCGCCTTCGCGCGGGCCCGCTACGTCTGGCGCAGCGACGCCAGTGTCCGCGCCGCGATGATCGACAAGGGCGAGGCGGAGATCGCCGTAGCCCTCGACCCCATGGAAGCGGAGAAGGACACGACCGCCGCCTACCCCAACAACGAGACGACCGCGCTGCGGCTGGACGGTCGCGAGGCCCCGCTCGACGACATCCGGGTGCGCCGGGCGATCGACCTGGCCGTGGACCGCGAGGGCATCGTCGACGCGCTCCTCGGCGGACTCGCCGAACCGGCCGGCCAACTCGTGCCGCCCGGCGTGGTGGGTCACAACGACGCGATCGAACCGACCCGGCAGAACGTCACCGAGGCCCGCGCCCTGGTGGGCGAGGCGGCGGCCGACGGAGTGCCCACCGACCGGCAGATCACCCTGGTCGCCCGCAACGGCATGTTCTCAGGGGTGTCGGAGACGGCCGAGGCGCTCCAGTACCAGATGCAGCGGATCGGGCTGAACGTGAAGGTGCGCATGGCCGACACCGCCACCCACCTCCAGTACCAGCTCCGCCCGCTGCCCGAGGACGTCGGCCCGATCGCCCTGCTGATCATGCACGGCAACCAGGCCGGTGACGCGGGCTTCACCACCAGCCAGTACCTGCTCGCCGACGGCCCCCAGTCCACGTTCGGCACCGCGGCGCTGGACGAACGCGTCGCCGACGCGGGCGCCCTGTCCGGCGGCGCACGGCAGAAGGCCTTCGCCGACCTGCTCGCCGAGCAGAACGAGAGCGTCGTCCAGTACGCCCATCTCGCCCACATGAGCGGCCTGCTCGGCCTGTCCCGGTCGATCCGCTACCGACCCGACTCCGCCACCGGGGACGAACTCCGGCTGGCCGAGGTCCGCCCGGCCGAGGGGGCGAAGCACTGACATGATCCCGTTCCTGCGCAAACGCATCCTCTCCAGCGCCGTCCCCCTGGTCTGCGTCGTCCTCGGCGTGTTCTTCCTGGCCCGGATGACCGGCAACCCCGTCGACCTCTACCTCCCCCTGAGCGCCACCCCCGAGCAGCGCGCGGAGTTCTCCGCCGCGCAGGGCTTCGACCTGTCCGTCCCCACGCAACTGTGGAACTACCTCGTCGACGCCGCCCACTTCGACTTCGGCACCTCCCTGCGGACGGGACAGCCGGCCGGCTCGATGGTGCTCGACGCCTTCCCCGTCACCCTGCAACTCGCCGGCGTCACCATGCTGCTGGCCCTCACCGGAGCCGTCCTGGTCGGCAGCCTCGCGGCCTACCGCCCCAACTCCCTGATCGACAGGATCGCCAGCCTGCTGTCCATGACGGCCGCCAGCATCCCCGACTTCTGGTTCGCCATCATGGGCGTCCTGGTCTTCGGCGTGAGCCTCGGCCTGCTCCCGACCTCCGGCACGCTCGGCGGCCCCGAGATATGGGTGCTGCCCATCGCGACCCTGCTCATCCGCCCGTTCGGCGTCCTGGTCCAGGTGGTCCGCGGCAGCATGGTCACCGCACTGTCCGCGCCCTACGTCAAGATCGCCCGGGGCAAGGGCGCCACCCCCCGGCGCGTCGTCTTCGGCCACGCCCTGCGCAACGCCGTGACGCCGGTACTGACCGTGGCCGGCGACCTGGCGGTGGGCCTGGTCAACGGCGCGGTCATTGTCGAGACGATCTTCGGCTGGCCCGGAATCGGCAAGCTCATGATCGACTCCATCCTCCAGCGCGACTTCGCGGTCCTCCAGGCGGCCGTGCTGACGACCGCCGTGACGATCTTCGCGCTGAACATCCTCGTCGACGTCTGTCACGCGCTGACCGACCCCCGAGTGCGTCAGGCGGTGCCGGCGTGAGCGAAGGAAGCACCATGACCCAGGCAGAGACCGACGCCGCCGGCGTCACGGACGAGACGCCCTCGGCCCGCGACCACCGGCCCAGTCCCTGGCGGATGCTGGGCCGGGACCGGGTCGCGGCCGTCGGCGCCGTCGTCCTCACCCTGGTCGCCCTCGTGGCCCTCTTCGGCCGGCTGGTCATCGGCGACCGCGCCCAGCGCCAGGACCTCGACGCCTCACTGCGGCCGCCGTCCCTGAGCGACGGCGCGTACGGGCTGCTCGGCACCGACGTCCTCGGCCGCAGCATGGTGGCCCGGCTGATCGAGGCCGCGGCGACCACCCTGTCCGTCGCCGTACCCGCCGTCCTGTGCTCCCTCGCGATCGGCTCCGCCCTCGGACTGTGGGCCGGATACCACGGCGGCCGCCGCGAGAGCGTCGCCATGCGGGTCGCCGACGTGATCCTCAGCTTCCCCTCCCTGCTGATCGCGGTGGTGGTGCTGTACGTCTTCTCGCCCAGCGCGCTCAACCTCGTGCTGATCCTGGCCGTGACCCGCATCCCGGTGTACCTGCGCACCGCTCGGGCCGAGGCGGCCGAACTGCGCACCCGACTGTTCGTCGACGCCGCCCGGACCTTCGGCACCCCCAGCCACCTGATCATCTACCGGCACGTCCTGCCGATCGCCCTGCCCACCCTGCTGACCGTGGCCACCCTCGACTTCTGCTTCGTGATGCTCACCGAGTCGTCGCTGAGTTTCCTCGGCATCGGAATCCAGCCCCCGGACGTCAGTTGGGGCCTCATGGTGGCCCAGGGCCGGCAGTACCTACAGACCGCCTGGTGGATCACCGTGCTGCCCGGCCTCGCCATCGTCCTGACGACCGTGTCCGCGACGGTGCTCGCCGCCTGGGCCCGCATAGCCACCGACCCGGCCCAGCGCTGGCGGCTGACGCTGCCCAGGAAGCGCCGCCCCGTCCAGGCCCCCGTACCGCCGGAGATGATCCCGTGACGACCACCGCCAGCGCCGCACCGACCGGCACCCGCACCCCCGCCCTCGACGTCGAGGGCCTGTGCGTGGACCTGACCACGCCCACGGGCACCGTACGGGCCGTCGACGGCGTCAGCTTCAGCGTCCACCGCGGCCGCACCCTGGCGCTGCTGGGCGAGTCCGGCTGCGGCAAGTCCATGACCGCCCTCTCCGTCGTCGGACTGCTGGACCCGGCGGCGGCGGTGACCGGCGGCGCCGTACGCGTCAGGGGCGACGACACGCTCCGCATGAGCCCCGCGGAACGCCGCAGGCTGGCCGGCCCCGTGCTCTCCATCGTCTTCCAGGACGCCCTCACCGCCCTCAACCCGGTGCAGCCCGTGGGCCGCCAGATCGGCGAACCCTTCCGCATCCACCAGAAACTCTCGCGCCGCCAGGCGCGGGAGAAGGCGATCGAGCTGATGACCCGGGTGGGCATCCCCGAACCGAGGCAGCGGGCCCGGTCCTACCCCCACCAGTTCTCCGGCGGCATGCGGCAGCGGCTGCTCATCGCGATGGCCGTCGCCCTCGCGCCCGACGTGCTCATCGCCGACGAACCCACCACGGCCCTCGACGTGACCGTGCAGGCCCAGATCATGCGGCTGCTGCGCGACCTCCAGGACGAACGGGACATGGCCGTCGTCCTGATCACCCACGACCTCGCCGTGGTCGCCCAGCGCGCCGACGACGTCGTCGTGATGTACGCGGGCACGGTCGTCGAGAACGGACCCGTGCGCGACGTCTTCGCCGCACCCCGCCACCCCTACACGCGGGGCCTGCTCGACTCGGTGCCCGAGGACAGCGTGCGCGGACGGCCGCTGCCCGCCGTCCCCGGCAGCCCGCCCGAGCTGAGCGCGGTGCCCGCCGGCTGCGTCTTCCAGGCCCGCTGCCCGCTGGTACGGGAGCGCTGCGTCCGGGAACGCCCGTCCCTGCGCCCGACCGGCGAGGGCCGCGCGGCCGCCTGCCACTTCTCCGAGGAGCTCGACCGTGCCTGACACCCGCGCCACCACTGCCACCCCCGGGCCCGCCCCGCAGGAGGACGCGCCGCTGCTGGAGGTACTCGGGGTCACCAAGACCTTCGGCAGCGGACGTCGCCGGTTGACCGCCCTGGACGGGGTGGACGTACGGATCGGCCGGGGCCAGACCCTCGGACTCGTCGGCGAGTCGGGGTGCGGCAAGTCCACCCTGGCCAGGGTCCTGCTCGGCCTTGAGCGCCCGGACGCGGGCACCGTCCGGTTCGACGGCACCGACCCCTTCGCCCTGCGCGGCAGGGAACTGCTGGCCTGGCGGCGCCGGGTGCAGATGGTCTTCCAGGACCCCTTCGCCTCGCTCAACGCGCGCATGTCGGCGGCCGACCTGATCGGCGAACCCTGGCGCACCCACCGGGACGTCGTGCCGGACGCCAAGGCCCGCGAGCGGCGGGTCCGCGAGCTGCTCTCCCTGGTGGGACTGCGGGCGAGCGACGCGCACCGCTACCCCAACGAATTCTCCGGGGGACAGCGCCAGCGCATCGGCATCGCACGCGCGCTGGCCCTGGACCCCGACCTCATCGTGTGCGACGAACCCGTGTCCGCGCTCGACCTGTCGGTGCAGGCGCAGGTCCTGAACGTACTCTCCGACCTGCGGACCCGCCTCGGCGTCACCTACGTGTTCATCTCCCACGACCTCTCCGTGGTGCGCTACATCTCCGACTGGGTGTCGGTCATGTACCTGGGCAAGGTCGTCGAACACGGGGCCACGGACGACGTCTTCGAGAACCCCCAGCACCCCTACACGGCCGCGCTGCTGTCGGCGGCACCCGTCCTCGACCCCGGCCGGGACGCCCACCGCCGGGAGATCCAGCTCCAGGGCGAGATCCCCTCGCCCTTCGACATCCCCTCCGGCTGCCGCTTCCGCACCCGGTGCGGGCGGGCCGAGGACCGGTGCGCGACCGAGGCGCCGCCCGTCGTGGCCCGGGACACGGCCGACGGGGCCGAACCCCACACGGCCCTGTGCCACTTCCCGCTGGAGGCGGCGACGACGTGGGCCTGACCGGCCCGGAGTTCGTCCTGCTCTCGGTCACGGTGGGGCTCGGCGCCCTGCTCCAGGTCTCCATCGGCTTCGGCCTCGGCATGATCGCCGCACCGGTCTTCTCCCTCGTGGATCCGGCGCTCGCGCCCACGTCGGTCCTGCTGCTCGCCACCGGCGTCACCGCCGCGGTGCTCGTGCGCGAGCGGGGCCGGGCCGACCTGCGCGGCTGCGGCTGGGCGCTGGCCGGCCGGCTGCCCGGTGTCCTGGCCGGCGCCCTGCTCGTGGTGGCCCTCCCCGCCCGCCACCTGGCCCTGCTCGTCGCCGCGGTGGTCCTCGCCGGCGTCACGGTGAGCGTGGCGGGCTACGTGCCGCGCCAACGACGCTCCTCGGTGGTCCTCGCCGGGATGGCCTCGGGCCTGATGGGCACGGCGACCTCCATCGGCGGGCCGCCCATGGCGATGGTGTGGCAGCGGCTCGGCGGACCGGAACTGCGCGCCACGATGAGCGCGTTCTTCCTCGCCGGTTCCCTGATGAGCCTCGCCGCGCTGACGGCGGCCGACGCGGTCGGCGCACACGCGCTGCGCGGCACCGCCCTGCTCACCCCCGCCGCCGTGGCCGGGGTGCTGCTCGCGGGGCCGCTGACCCGGCGGCTGAACGTCCGGCGCACCCGCGCGGCGGCCACGGCACTCGCGGTCGCGGGTGCCGTGGCCCTCGTCCTCCAGCAGTTCGTCTGACCGCCGGGCCGTCGCGCTACGTGCGGAGCAGACGCTGGGTGATCTCCCGGTACTGCCTCAACGCGACCCGGAGTTCTTCCGAACCCGTCCCGGGGTCCCGGTCCTGCCAGCTCTCGTGCAGGGCCCGGCGCCGCTCCGCCAGCGCCTCCACGAGGTGGGCGACGGCCTCGTCGTAGGCACCCTCCGCCTCCTCCAGCGCTTCGCGGGGAGTCTCGGCGAAGCTGTTGATCGCCACGCGGAGGCGGGCCAGGACCGCGTCCCGCTCGTCCGACGGCACCAGCGCGTCCGGTGCCGTGGAGTGGTGCTCGGGGCGGCGCGGAGGCTGGTCCGACGGCTGCTGTGCGCGCGTCTGGTCGTACATCATCGTATGCCGCTTTCCTGGGTCGTGTGGGTCACCGGATTCCCCGGAGCGGCATGGCTCTGCGCCGTGCGGACAGTCAACGCCCGATTCCGGTGCGTGTCAAAGCACCGGCTTCCGGCCGCCTCCGGTCAGCGCTGGGTGAGGGTCTGGGGGTAGTCGGTGATGATGCCGTCGACGCCGAGGCCGGTCATTTTGCGGATGGCGCCGGGTTCGTCGACGGTCCAGACGTTGATGTTCATGCCGAGTTGGTGGATGCGGTCGACGAGGGGCTGGTCGGTGACGGTGTGCTGGGGGTTGATCTGGTCGGCCCATGTGCTGAGTTGCTGGAGTT